>NZ_BAABTE010000003.1:0-524273 GCF_040371715.1 Brucella sp. NBRC 14130 | reverse complement strand
TACAAACCACCGGCACCCGAAGCAGCCGTCTGGCCTCCACAAAATGGGCCAGCGTCAACACCAGCAGTGGCAAGCAGACCGATCATGCACTAACATTCCAAACGGATCACCTCGTGGGGGCAGGCCAGACGAGGAACTCACCATAAAGTCTCTTCTCGCCTGTCGAAGGATTGCGTGTGAAGGCAACGCCAGTCGCAGAGGTTTCACCCATATTGCCGAACACCATCGCCTGCACATTAACCGCCGTGCCCCAGGCCGCCGGGATATTGTGCAAACGACGATAGGTGATGGCGCGCGCATTCATCCAGCTTGAGAAAACGGCGCCTATAGCGCCCCAGAGCTGTTCGCGTGGGTCTTGCGGGAAAGGCTGGCCGAGTTCTTCCTCGACCTTAGCCTTGTAAGAGGCGATGACCCCCTTCCAGTCTTCGGCCGTCAGCGCCGTATCGACCTCAATGCCGAGATCGGCCTTCTTGTCTTCGAGAATTTCTTCAAAGAAGCCATGATCGACACCCAGCACGACATCCGAATACATCTGGATGAAGCGACGGTAGCTGTCATAGGCGAAACGCTCGTCACCCGCCTCGCGGGCGATGGCCTGCACAGTCTCGTCGTTGAGCCCTAGATTGAGCACCGTATCCATCATGCCCGGCATAGAAGCACGGGCGCCAGAACGCACCGACACCAGAAGCGGCTTTTCGGCATCGCCGAAATTACGCCCCGTCACTTTCGCAATATGGGCCAGAGCCGCCTGAACCTGATCATTGAGCTCGGATGGATAAGACCGGTCGTGATCGTAATAATAGGTGCAGACTTCGGTCGTGATGGTAAAGCCTGGAGGTACCGGAAGACCAAGGCTGCTCATTTCAGCCAGGTTCGCTCCCTTACCACCGAGAAGATTGCGGTCGCTTGCCGCGCCTTCTGCCTTGCCGTCGCCGAACGTGTACACCCACTTCGCCATCATGGCCTCCTTACTGCAGGATAGGTTCATGAAAGGCTTGCAACAATTACAAGCACTCCTGGAACCAGCTCCTCGTTGCTTATGCGATAGGAAAGGCTGCTGCCAACCAAAAAAGCCCAACCGCGACAATAGAATCGATTAAACGCGAAATCAGCGCGGTAAAGGTTCAAATTGGGACGACGAGAAAGCAGAAAAATCATTATTGCGCCACCAATTGTGCTCAATCGTTCGCACAGCCGGAGAAGTAAATTTCAGCAGCGCGGAACGTTCCATCGGTGCGTTTACATTGCACAACAACGTCAACCGAAATCTCCAACATACGTCGGATGTCAGCGCGTTCGAGTGCGCTTCCCCCTTCCGATTCCTTGACTAGTAAAGTCAGTTGCTCGAAGGCAAGTCTGGCAGAATCTGCATGAACTGTTGTGATGGATCCTGGATGGCCCGAGTTGATATTGCGAATATAATAAAACGCGCTTCCGTCTCTCAGTTCCTGCAGCAATATACGATCGGGACGCATTCGCAGGCACGATTCGAGCAATTCCTTCGGACCTGCATTTGATAGTCCCTGCGAACCCTTCGAATAAAACAGACGCACCTGATTTGGTTGGGAAATTATAAGTTCCGGGCTGTCTTCAATCGAAATGACACGCTCGTGTTGTGGAATATGCTTGATAAGAGCTTTTGAAAGAGTGGTTTTTGCAGATCCCGTCGCGCCAGAGATAATAATATTTTTCCGCGCGATAACAGCTTGACGAAGAAACTCCTTGAATTGCCCTTTTTTGTAGAGTTCTTGTAAACGTTCTTGCTCTTTTGAAAGGGTACGGAAGCTTGTTTGCGTCTGAGAGAAAAAGCCATTGGCGTCCAGATCATCAAGCGTAAAATCAAGCGATGATGGCTTCCGAATTGTGATGCTGACCGTTCCCTTCGTGGTGGCCGGTGGAATGACAATTTGAATTCGCTCGCCATTTGGAAGTGTTGCCGAAAGTATCGGTCGCGTTTCATTGATGGTTTGATGGGAAAAGCTTGCCACCGCCCGGGAAAGGCGCATGAGTTTTTCAAAGGAAAGCCCAGAAAGATCGTGTATCTGCCAACCACCCGGCCCTTCCGTCAGCACCTGACCCGGATGATTGACAATGATCTCATATAACGAGCAATCATTCAGGAAGACCGCGAGAGGCTTTAGAAGTTCACGAACGACGGCGCTGTCCTGGGCTTCAGCCATTTGTCTACCTATTTTGTCACAAGCGTCGATGGCGGTTGGAAATCACCCAAAGCCGCCCGATCGAGAATGCGATTTCCAGGTTCGGTTACACGGAGCTGGTAAACGCCTGCAAAATCGAGATCGCGAGCGACAAAGATGGAGACCAATTCCCCCTGATGTTTGTGGAGTGTCGGGGCAATATTAATTGATTGCTCCACTGCAATGGCAGCAGCCTGTTTGCCGGCATCCGCGGTATTTTGTGCATCAAAATTGCCGTCTTGCAGACGACTGCTCGCGTAACTTGTCGCATCGCCGACGACGGAAAGGAGAAGCGCACTGCCGAAGCGCTCCCACCAATGCGTATCGACCTGCCCGCCAACGCCAGCGCGGCCAAGCGCATCGGTTGCTGGCGAGGCAAGCGTAACGATCACACCTTGAGGCGTTTTCGCCCTATTCCAAAGCACAAACAGACGTTTTTGACCCCGTTGGAGACCACCACGATATTCCCCGACAAGCTGGGTTCCTTTTTCCATCAGCACCACGCGGCCGTTATCGGATAAAACGTCGCGGTTGATCACACAGCTTGCAAAGCCCGGCTGATCCGAGGCAAGTGCCGTTTCGAGCACACAAGGGATCGAACTACCCATGGCGATGATGAAATCGCGATTTCCGAGCATACCGGCGCGCGATCCCTCAAGTCGGGTCGGTCGCAGAAGGTTTTCGAACCGCTGTTCGTCGGCATTCTGCTGGTTCTGGCCAATAAAATTGCCATCAATTGGCACAAAATTCCCATCTGGCACCGCATTACTGCCGTTCCCGCCTTCGCCTCGCAAGGCCGAATTTTTCTGTCCCCCGCTATAGGCCATAACGGGCGCACGACGGGCGGCATCAAGCAATTCGTCCACTTGGGGCATGGGGTCTTCAAGGACCGGTGTTGGCAGTTTTACCACCGGCTTTTCTTCAACCGGCTCTGTCTTTTCTCTTGCCGCCTCAAAGGGTGTCGTTTGGCGGATCACGACGCGCTCGGTCTCGATATTGCTGTCCTTTGTTTTGTTTCCAGATGTCGACCACAGAGCAAAGCCAATAAACAACACAATGGCGAGTGCAACAGCACCGCGCTTGAGAACAGGATTATTGTCGACGCGTGTAGCTGTAACCGTTTCGGCGCGCTCGCCTGGGATCTGATGTTCCTCAGTCTCGGCCATATTAATCACTTCTTCCCCTGTCCCGCCAGATCCGGTTTCACGATGCGTTCAACGGACGGAGACGTCGTGTTTGTGGCAGGGTTGATGCCAATCCGGTCATAGGCTTCATTGAATACGCACAGCACATCTTTGCCTCGTCGCAGAATGAATTTGCGGCTTAACGTATGGACCATGACCAGATTGCCATCGACAGTTTTGGGTACGAGGCTCTCCGACCCGTCAGAATTTTCCATATAGATTGCAGGCATTTCCTGATTGCCCGCAAAGGAAAATGTCGTGATTTTACCGTTGTCGTAGACGCTTTGCGGCTCCAGTGCCTCTGCCCCTTGTGCAGAGTAGCGCCAGTTGCGCGGACCATATGCCTCGTGAAGCGACAGCACATTGTCAGCATCCTTGGCTTGGGCTGCGCGCGCCTGGACCGCAGCTTGCTGGCGGCGCAGTTCGGCTTGGTCGTGTGGATATCTGAATTTCACATAAAAGTAAGTATTCTCTCCGACTTCTACCGAGCCCTCCCGCACCTTAAGTTCCATCTGGTAACTGCGCGTAGACCCGTCCCGACGTGTCGTTACAACAGAGATATTGGTAATCGGTTGGTTTTCTCGTGGTTTTAAAAACAAGATATTACCGGCTGGTGCGACTTCCCAGGCAACGCTGTTGCCAAGCGCCACATGTGCAATTTCCTCATCCCGAGCAAACTCGACTTGAACCGAGGAGCGCAAGGACCCGATGATCCTTGTGATATTGTAAGGCTGATAACTGACAAAACGGACCCGACTGTCCTGCGATGCTGTTGTCGGTATCTCCAGCGCGAGGACACTGGACACAGATGACGCCAGAAAAAATGTGACGATGATTGGAAAACGCATCAATCGATTGCCTCCGGATCTGCCCGATATTCGCTAACAGCGAAACCAAGCGGATTCACCAGTCGGTCTGTCGATGACATGGGAGCGTTGGCGTAGGAATAGGTGAGGGTCGCAACAAAATGTGTTGTCCGGACTTCTTCACCGCGGGTTACGCTACGCATGTAGCGTACCGATACCACGTTCTGATTAATGAGCGCGATGGAGACGATGTTAATCCGCACCGTGGCAGAGCGGCCATAGACATTTTGTGGTGATTGCGGATTGCTGCCACGATAAGTAGCTGCGAACCGCGCCTGTTCGGCTTGCGTAGAGAGAAGCGCAATTGTTCGAAAATTCTCCTGGGCTTCGCTCCAGACATAGCCTTCGCGTCCACGAACATATTTTGCCGCAAAATATTTGGTCACGGCTTCGTCGTAAGTGCCAGCGGTCGCCGATAGCGCTGAAACGACATCCACGATCCCGGTAGAATTGTCGACACGAACCACGAAAGGTTCGACAGTTTTCAGCGGCGCAAGGCTTGCAACTGCAAGGATTGATATGCCGGCAACAATACCGGCCGCAATTGCGATCGACCACGCAACGCGATTTGATCGCTCGACCTGAATCATGCGGTCTTGATCAAAGCGACGCGCTTTCTCGAAATAGCTTTTGAGATTGTCTGTCGTGACCATCAATCCTCGCAATCGCCAAAAGAGGCATCAATATCGAAATGATCAAAAGCGCTCGATCGCTTGCTCTCATGGACAAGGCGCGTGATGGCTTGCGCATCGGGCTTCGACAATGCACTCGATCTTTCCCATTGCCACATTGCGCGGTTCAGTGGTCTTCGCGCATTTCCATCGCATTTTGGCAAGGAATTTGTCAGCGACGAACAACTGGCAAGTACGAGCGCAATCCCGAGAACCAAGGTCGGCTTGATCGCTGATAAATACCTGTTTTTTATCGCCGCAGACCAGGTCATACACAGATCTCCTTCGCTCAGAGTGCTCTTCTCATCATGCGGGTGCCGCGAGCCATGAACCCCACGCCCCGCGATGTTGCCTTGGCAAGCAATCCTTCATGCGCATCGCGTGAAGCTGTATAGCCGTAAGCCAGAGACGCTCCGCCGGACGCTAGAGCCGAAGCGATGCCTGGAAGCTGATAAAAGACATAAAGAGCGGCAATGCCGATGGCACAAAGCGCGATGGGACGCATCAAGACGTCGGAATAGCCCTCGATTGCTGTAAAAGTTGTGTCGAGGCATGCAATCAGCAGCGCTCCAACAGCGATGACAAGAACCTGAAGAATGACAAAATTTGCCACTTGCCCGATCCAGGCCTCTGTGAAGCGTCGCGTCGACTGGAACAGGGCAAATGCGATGAAGATTGGGCCGATCGCCAGCACGATGGCTAGTGCCAATCGCGCATAAAGTGAAACGACATAACCTATTCCCGCGACAAGAAAGCTGACGCCAATTACCAATAATCCGCCAACACCAGTTACAATATCGATGGGCCAGGAGGATCGTGACCAGATGTCGGTCGCTGAGTTCTGTCCTTTATCCAGCAGACTATCGAAGGTCGATGCGCTCGGCGCCGCACCGGAATTTAAAGCTTGCGAAATCTCGCGCGGCAGCTGTTCGAAAAAAATATTGGTGACATAGGTCTGGTATTCGCTGGCGTTCTTGACCAGCGTCATGATGATCGCAAGCTTGATCGCGCGAAAAGCAAAATCAAGGATGGGTTCATGCACCGAACCGCGCAAAATAAGATAACCAAACAAGATAACGTAAAGGGTCACGGCAACAGTAAGCGGGCCGGAAACCCATTCGGCAATGTTCGACGTCCCATCGGATATGAACATCTCCAACGGCCGCTTGAATTGTCCATCAATAAACTCGAAAACGTGATACACGGTGCTAGCCTCCAAGCGCCTTGCGCATATTCTGGAAACGCAACTTGCTATTGGCTGCTTCGGCATTCATGCAGTTAGCCGTATTGCGCAACTCACCTGGATTGTTGCGACACTTGTCGAGAATGCGTGACAGCATTCCCTGATCGGTCAACAATTCTTCGACCGTATAGGTCGCTTCAGCTTTCTCTGTGCATGCGGACAGAAGGACGAACGCTGTCAGGATCAGGACATTTTTCATTTCAGCGCCCCCTTCATTGCATCCATGCGACGGCGCCAATCTTCTGCCTTGCGCTGATCATCAACCTGCGTTTGCGCCTGCTGAACCATGCGCAAGCCTTCCATGCGCAGCACATCGGTTTGCACAAAGGCTTGCTCGGCCAGAAGCCTTGCTTGCAAATCGGCAATTTCCTTGGCTTCACTTGCCGTGGAAATTTTCTGACGGAGTTCATCAATTCCTTCGATGCGTTTTGTTGCTGCGTCGTAAATTTTCTGGCCGATCCCCATCTGGCCGGCATTTTTGTTCTGCACACGGGACAGTTCTTTTGCGTAAAAATCGTCAGCGGAAGTTTTGTAGGTCGTATTTTTGTCGAGGAATTTTGTTGCAGCATCGTTCAACGCCCCGCTGCCATTGCCTTCGAATAATCCTTCTACGGCAGCAAATTCCGGCGGAAGGGCTTTTCGGATCGCTGGATCATTGAGAACCTGTGCGACATCCGCCATATCTGTCAGCTTGTTGAAAGAGGCATAAAGCTCTTCGGCCTTCTCAATCTGCTGATGAAGAGCATCGAGCTGCGATTTCAACTGCGCGATACTTTCCATATGTTTGGCGATCGCTGTTTGATCAATGACAGGGATGCCCTGCCCCATCGCAGCTCCTGTCGACAAGGTCAGCACTGCAGCCATCATTGCGCAAGAACATCTATAAGAAGCCATCAACTTGCACTCCTTCTCTTCTGGAAAACTGGAAGCCAGTCCGCAGGATCGTTTCCGATTTCAGCGCGGATCGTATCGACAAGCTCGACATTTCCGGTACGGCCGGAAAGAACAGCCAGTTCATCATCAAGGCCGTTCAGGTCGAGCTCTGCAACGACGCTGTTGTGACCCTGTTTCAACAAGAATTGCCGGCTTTCGACTGATAATTCGCGCGCAATCAGTTCGTATTCACGTTCGGTAAGCTTGAACCCATCGACATAGTCAGCGTGATTACCGCGCGAATTCGGGAGGAAAATCTGCGTGGGACATTGCTCGATGATCGTATGAGCAATTGGAGAGACAATCGCATCGCGCGGGCTTTGTGTTGCAAACAGCATCAGACCATTTTGCTTGCGGATGGTTTTGAGCTTGTTTTGCGCCAGATCGCGAAAGCCATCGTCCTGCAGCGCTTTCCAGAATTCATCGATGACGATGAGTATGCGCCTTCCGTCAATCAGCTGTTCGACACGATGAAACAGATAGGCCATTAGGGGCGTGCGGATTTCTTCATGGTCGAGAAACTCCGTCATGTCGTAGCCGACGAACTTCCCACCTCTTCCTGCCCTCATCGGGGCAAATTCGTTGAGGCCAATATCGTCATCGTCATTGTCGAACACCCAGCCAAGCGGCCCTTCGCGTTCCCAACGGCGAAGCCTGGCAGCGATCCCTTCAGGATCGGTATTGTTCAAGAATGTGCGTAGTGCACCAATCGTTCTGCGCTCTCTAGGCAGATCTGATAGGCCATCGATCGCAGCAGCGATGTCACGCAGTTCGGTTACGGTCAAATCTCGAACGTTGGAGCGAACAAGTTTGCCAACCCATAAAGCAAGGAACACTTTATTTTCAGGCGTGAGCTCGAGCGCCTTTAAAGGAGCGCATCCGGTCGGACTACCATTTTTAAGCGGAAGATATGTTCCGCCGGCGGCCCGCACATAAAGGTCGGCTCCACGATCCTTGTCGAAGAACACAACGTGAGGATCGTGTTTTTCGAGTTGAGAAAGCATGAAGTTGACGATGACTGTCTTGCCGGTTCCCGACGGCCCGCACATGAAGGTATTGCCGAGATCGCCGTAATGAAAATTGAAATAGAACGGTGATCCGGAAGCCGTCTTCAACAGCGCGACAGCTGGCCCCCATTCGTTATTGTCCTTCTGGCCGGCCGGATAGGAATGATAAGGTGAAAGCGCTGCAAAATTGCGCGATGTAATCGCCCCTGACCGTGCACGGTAGCGAAAATTTCCGGGAAGCTGCGCCCACCAGGCGGCATCCAATCCCAGATCTTCTCGTGCAACGACGGCCCCACCACTGGTAAGACTTGCCCGCGCCTTGGCGAGGTTGTCGGCGAGATCTTTGAGAGAGGAAGCAAAGACGGCAAGCGAAAGATGATGCCCGCCCAGAACAAATCGATTTGATTCAAGGTCGTCCATCGCTCGGTCGAGATCACCAATCTGGGATGCTGCTTTGTCACCACTGCTAAGCATCTGATTTTGCTTACGACCCAGGATCGATCGAGCGTCTGATTTGGAGGTGAATGCAAAGGATTGCGTCAGGATAAATTCAAATGGACTAGAGAGCACTCCATCGAGCATGCCTGTTCTGGTGCGAGCTGGATATTCTTTGAAACTCAGTATACCGGCATAGCGGTTTTCGGCCTCGTGCCGGATCTCGACAGTTTCTCGCCCGATGATAACGCGGTCAGAGTAAATAGCGGAAGAAACTGGTCCTTCCGTCAACGGAACGGGCTCGCGCCTACCACCAACCAGTTGGTGCAAAACTTCGCTCAGTTGTGAATATACAAGCCCGCCTCGCTCGTAAAGCGAAAGCACGCGCGGCTGAAACCGCTCCAGGCCTGCAGTTACATTAATCACCTTGTCCTGAAGATCTTTAAACGCCTCCTCATCAAGTTCGACATTTTGCGCTCGTCTTAGCTTTGAAAAAAATCGCGTGGTTTTATCTGCACCGTAACGGGCCGGAGACCAGAGCAGCGTGAGATAAAGGTCGTTACAAAAGAGGTTTTCGCCAGCCATCTTGAGGCGATATTTTTCGTTAAGGGCGTTCGAAAACGCTGCCGAAAATTCTCCGTCCGGATAACTGTCGTTCCGCCGCCTGATAACATGCGTCCATAAGGCAAGCCGCTCATCGGCGATGTTGCGATAAAGGGTGTTGAGGTCACGGTGTAATCCATTCAAATCGAGCACATCTGCCGTTTCGAATGACACTCCTTCCAGTGCGATCATCACCATCAGCGTTCCGGCGTTAAGAGCAATCGTCGTCTCATCGACATGACGGACGTAAGGAATGTAGATTTCCGGTCGAAGTTCTCGGACCTTTAGCTTCATGATGTCAGGCAAGGTTGAGATCCCTTTCATCATATCGACGTATCAGGCAAAGCGGAGATAGCGTTGCCCCACCCCAATATCCGCTATTGCGAGATCGACCACGCGTATCCACCCATGCGAGCACAATGCGAAACATGTTATGGTCGTGTCTGATGAGAGCTCGAAAAACGAAATGGAAAACGATGCCGACAAGAGCATAGGAAATCGAGCCAGCAAGGAGATAGAATATCGTCGTTGCCATGACGTTGATGCCCATGGCCTCCATCGTCACGCCCGCAACCATAGCGGGTCGGGTGCAGGCAAGAAACAGCGTGTCTTCCTCCAAGATTGGCTCAACACTTGTCATCGCTCAGCTTCCGACGATGGTGCCAACGAGCTCGGATGAGCCAGCAATGATGCCAATCCCGATGATCCAGTACCCTGCCCGACGCAAATCCATGTAACCAAACATCCAGGCGATGGCGATCACGATTACCGCAATTGTCGCCAGCAGTCTGAATATGTTGCCGGTTAGAAGATCAACGATGTTTTGGAGAATGGTCTCGATGCCAGCGGCTTGTGCTAATGCAGGCTCGCTCACTATCGGCACAATGGCAGCAGCCATAACACAAGAGGCGACAATTGGACGGAGGCGGCAATAGAAATTCATTCGCTTTGCTCCTTTGGGTTGTTCTGAAACACGAGAACCGACAAATTGCGTGGACTCCTGAAGACATCCCACGAGGATAGAGATGGGACGGAAGCTGCTTCCTCCGGGGCGTTATTGGCCGCACTCTGCCCGCTTTTGCTTGTCACAGCGCCAACAGATGTTTCATGCACCCCGCCCCGTTGCTCCACGGCATTTTCGATGACGAGCTTGGCCATGGTTGGCCGCAGTTGTTTGATTTTCTGGAAGACCTGTTCGTCGTATCGGACTATTTCACCGATCAAGGCGTCACCACGCCCATACCAGGATCTCAGCATCCGTTTTTCAGCCCTTATCGGGTCGAAATTTTCCTCGACTGCATGGCGATAATAGCCATCGAGAAGATGAGCAGTTGTTTTGAGATTCAAACAGGGATCGAATGCGTCAGCGATCGATAGATTTGATTTTCTCAAGTCCTCAAGGCTGATACCGCCCAGACCAAGCTGAATGTCCTGCTGCTCGGCGACAAGTGAAGTTGCAACCTCGATCGCTTCGGCTTTGGTCGCCGGTTGCTGCTTGAGCGGCAAACCGCTGTTAATGCGAATATTAAAAGGGGCAAAACCACTTTCCAGGCTGACGACACCGGCAAGCGTTTCGGGCGAAACAAAAGCTGCGCAAGTTTGAGCGAGAACGAGAAACGAAACAGGCATGGCTTAGTACCACACTCTGTGTTTACCCAAGCGGTCGATGGTCACATCGATATAACTCGGTTTTTCGCGAACGAATGGCCGGGTGGTTACATATGCCAAGCATTGATTGCGGCTATTGTTTCGCTGCATTCGCGGCGAGATGACCGTCTTTTCAGTGGAGGCGATGCTTCTTTCGTTCCGGCAAAAGGCGCCATCCACAGCCTGAAGAGATGTTGAGATACATGTCGCCGCACGTCCGCCTGCACTTTGTCCGGCAAATAGACGATATCCGGATTGACAATAATACGGCTCATAGCGCGGCCGCGAGCTTTTGAAACCAATACCATTGCAAGTGGGAAATGAATGGCCTCTGGCCAGCCAACTCCAAAGTTTCTGGATAGGCGGTCGACATTCGGAATATTGCATTGGGCCGCCAGGATTGGATAAACACAGGATAACTTGGCATCCCCAGCTTTCGGCGCGAGCGTCGGGAGCTTGAATGAGGTATAGTGAACCGCAACCCATAACCCCTATCGCAAGTTTTAAGAGAAAGCTTCTCATGCTCATAACTCCGTTATCGACCGTCTTTCGACGTTATGATGAAGTAAGTTCACCAGCACTCATACTAATCAAATAATGCATAGTTAAAAGAATGGCAAGCTTTTTAAGTGATCGATGGCAAAGTCAGGCATTGGCGGTCTTCGCGGTTCGTGAAATTCTCGAAAAACCGCTCGCGGATGAATCACCTCAATCCCGCATCAAACAGATTGGAATGGTAAACATTCTCTACATGATGCATCAGGCTCACGAGCCTTTAACCCTTGCAAATGTTATGGTTTTTACAGGAATGACCCGTGGCGGCGTCATTGAAACGATGGAATCCCTTGTGCAACGCGGCATTCTGACCGAAACAATGGGCAAGAATTCCATGGGTAGAGGCACAGCACGACAGTTCGAGTTTGCGCCTGAGGTTTTTGCGCAAATTCGTTCTGTTGGTTAGGCTCCCTCATTTTTACTGATAAAATTAATATAGAAAAAACGGTACGGAAGTCGAACTGACCAGCATTCACGACAGCTTCCATTTACACAACTGCTGAATATTTTGGTCGGTTCGGTGAGTTTAACGACGGTTGATTTGTGATCACCACTGACACGCACTTTTGTTTAATATTATCGACACCTAGCTTCAAAATTGAAGTCAGCCTGCACATAACGGAATTTCATTCTCTTCTAAATATTTTTTCTGGACGGAAACCAGTATATACTATTTTCTTTAATTAACGATAATATATAACAATAGATAATTGATCGAATTCCATAAAACTCAACAACGCCATTGGCCGAAATGAAAATAGAAATTCCATTTTTCTCATACTTCATTACGGCCTTTCCATTTGAAAACACAAATGAAGTCGAGTGTCGTTCAGTCGATACCGAGAGACAAAATGGTTTAATCTTGTCTGTTATTACCCTCGACACACCAACAGCATCTACCGAACGAATGAAACCCTCAATACTCAATTCGTGCATTGCAAACCCTTTCCATATTCTGGATCGCGCTTCAAAGCCGACTATAATCCGAGTTCTGCTGCCTTCTTTTTCGCCTTCATTCCGAATTCGCGCACTACCTTAACGGTATTTATATCGAAGTCGCGCTCGAGGTAGGCGTGAAACGCCACAAAACTTCTGAAACCTTCTTCATCTTCAAGAGGCACCAAGATCCCAGTCACCAAACGGAATCGCTTTAGAAAATTAAGAAAGCTCTGGCTTCGAATATCCCTGTAGCGGTCGTAGGTGCTATCCCAGACGAAAGCGCGATTACCACCAATTAATTGTGCAAGCAGGACATCACTCTCAATCCAGTTCAGACGCTTATATTCACGCATGACATCCAACGGAATGGTACAGTATGTTGGGTCGAGCAACAGCGATTCCTTAGTTGATTTGTGGCAGGAAAGAATGACAGCATCAAAACCTAAGACGGCACAACTCTTGTCAATCGCCCCAAAAAATTGTTCAGGAGACTGCGCATTCGCAATCGACTCGCTGAGCCTATGAAAACGGGCGGCATTAAAAAGCGGTGCGCGCGATCCACCGTTCGTATTGGCTCCGTGTTTTGTCGCTAATGGAAATGGCCCACTGCCCTGTGGCGCAAACCCATGCGACTTGTTGAATACCGATATTTCGGAGTGACGAATTGCTTCAACAACCGCATGCGTTTTATTCGTCGCACCTAGCTTGATACGTGAATTTCGCAGATGAGTTACGACTGTGGTTTCCGCAACCCCCAGAATAATAGAGATTTCCCATCGTGTTTTTCCCTCCGCGGTCCAATACAACACAATTCTCTCCTGTGAGGTCAGCAGCTTCCGATTGGATTTCTTGAATACCCCATCTTTTTGCAACTGTTTTACCTCTAACTGTCGAGCGAAACAGAAGCCCGTGACCTAGAGATCATTGAATATTCTCTCATATCTTCCAGGAAAAAGACTGCAGAAATCCTTTTGAACTACAAATCCACTGCCAGCTAAATTCGTTCAAAGAAATATCGCTCTAAGCTACGGTGCCGCAAGACCGACCACATGCGTTTGATTATTATAGTAGGTGGCTTTGATCGTGAAAATTTGGATTGCTAGATTGCATGAGACTCACAGCTATCTTTGCGAGAAATTTGCGGCTTTGTCGTCAAGAATCTGGCCTTACTCAAGAACGCTTGGCCGAGTTCGCTGGCCTTGATCGAAACTTCATTGGCAAACTCGAACGAGAAGAATGCTCTCCCACCTTGGAGACCATTGAGGCATTGTCTCTTGCCCTGCAAATTAATGCGGAACGCCTCATTGAGCGCCCCTTCCTAACGCCACAAAAATAAAGGTGATTGGGCCGCTATTTCCTTATTTATCAACCTTCTGCTGTCGGCGGAGTAGATCGTTCGGCTCGACCGCAAGGGCATCGGCCAGCATCGCGAGCGTTAAAATGGTCGGATTGCGCTTCCCCGCTTCCAGCCCACTAATATAGGCACGTGTCTTCGCCGCACGGAAGCTCAATTCTTCCTGCGACAGGCGGCGTTCTCGCCGAATTCTCTGAACATTGAGACCAACAACCGAGCGTATGTCCATCTGACGACGGTTGCAGTGGCGTACACTATATGACGACACACTATAATGAACATTCCGCTTGACACGCAGTCGACGTAAGGACTTTAATGTACATTATATGGAACAATGTTCTTATAATTGGAACAAAATATGAGTAGCAATCTCTCGCTTGAAAAAGGCCTTCTGATCCTCAATTTGCTCAAAGACGCACGTGAACCCTTAGGTGTGCGGGAAATTGCACGACGGCTCGAATTGACACCCTCAGTTGCCCAAAGGCTGCTGAATACATTGGCCGCGCAAGGTCACGTGGAACAAGAAAACAATCGCCGCTACCAAATTGGTTACGCTGTGCTTGGGCTTGCGCAGCATGTTTTTCAACGCAGCAGACTTCTGAAACTTGCGGAAATAGAACTCAAACAGCTGGCGGCTGGCGGATGTTTCAACGGCTTCCTTGGCGTTAGACGCGGATCTGCTGGCGTTTATGTACTCGCCGTACAATCCGACAGTCCTGTCGTCATTCGCGCCCATCCTGGTGAGTCGATGGCGCTTCACTCAACCGCTCTCGGCAAGGCTTTGCTATTCGGTATGAGCGATAGGTTGATTGCAGATCTGCTTGGCCATGAACCGCTCCGGCGCCTTACAGAACGAACAGTCGTGGAAGTAGACAAATTGGTTGAGCAACTACGTCTTGGACGCTCGCTCGGGTACGCCACGGCCATGTCGGAGAATCTAGAGGGAGTCATTTCGGTTGGAGCTCCAATTTATGACGCGGCGGGCTCGGTAGCAGCCGCAATAAGTATCGCATTTCCGCGTGCGGTCTACCCAAAGGTCAAGATCAGCGACGTAGCGGATAAGATAGTTACGGCTGCGGATCGTATCTCGAAAGGATTGGGTTTTGAAGAAACGTAAATTTTGAGGAGGAAAGGATAGCCAATGTTACTACACGAAGAACGTCTTCAAACAGCAATGATCAAACATGATCTAGCGGCAATAGTGGCTACGTCACCAGAAAATGTCCTTTACACAAGTGGTTTCTGGTGTCTGCCACAATGGATCAGGCGCGGACCGCAGGCCTTCGTGTTACGTCAAGCGAAAACGGACATTCAATCCTCGGTTGTCATCACTGGAACTTCCACACTCGATCTCCTCGCCGATCAAAACGTTGATACGAAAGTCCGTAGATTCGGCTCCTTCACTGTCGATACTGCCTCTTCAACGGAACTCGACGCGGTAAGTTTTAGACAGAAAGAACTCTTCAATCTGCCTGACGACAGCAATGCAATTGATGCCCTTATAACAGAAATCCGCTTACAAAGGCTGTTGAAGGCCCGCATTGGCCTTGATGAAAGCGGATTATTGCCTGGCGATATGGAGAAGCTGCGTAGCGAGCTCCCCGACGTCAACTGGATTAACGCCGCTGCGCTGTTCCGATGGGTTCGGGCGGTCAAGACTTCTGAAGAGATTGAAAGACTCACGACCGTCGGCGCGATTACCGAGAGATCCATTGCTTCTGCGCTTAAAGTTGCGACCGTCGGCGCGACAGAACATGATCTCGCCAGAGTATTTCACGGCCAGACGGTCGAGGAAGATGGCTTTCCGGTTTTGGGTTGTATCGGTTTTGGCGAGCGTAGCGCATTGATGAATGTCCAGCCTTCAGATCGTGCACTCAAGGCTGGCGATATGATCCGTTTCGATGTCGGCGGCCACTTCAGGCACTATCGTGCGGATATTGCGCGAAATGTCAGCTTTGGAGAGCCATCGCAGGAAGTTCGGACCAAGTACAATGCGCTGAACAGAGGCGTTCAGCGAGGCATTGAGCAAATCCGCCCAGGCGTTTCCGTATCGAAGATCTTTGAAATCGTTGTCGATACGGTACGCGCAGAGGGCATCCCTCATTACCAACGCAGTCATGTTGGCCATGGCATCGGTCTGGATGGATATGATCTTCCGCTTCTTGCCGCAGGCAGCTCCGATATCCTTGAGGAGGGAATGGTTCTCTGTATCGAGACGCCGTATTACGAACTGGGACATATTGGCCTTCAGGTCGAGGATATGCTTGTCGTCCGTTCGGGCGGCGCGGAATTGCTGACCAACAATGGCGACAGCCTGATGGTGCTGTGATGATGAACAGGATCGCAGCATATTCCTGCTATCGATGCGGTAACGAATTTCCGATCGACATGCCGATCGATTCACGCGGTTGCCCGTCATGTCTGGAAATCGCTCCTTCAAATCTGAAAGTGCTTTATCGTGCTCCCACTCCTGCAACCTCGACCGTTAAGGGAATAGCCCGGCTGCCTTCGCTCTGGCGTTATGCTGAAAGGCTCCCTTTTGATGAGAGCTCCGCTGTCTCTCTGGGCGAAGGTCTGACACCACTCCTTCGATCGGAACGGATCGGTGCAGTGATCGGCGTGCCAAATCTTTTCATCAAGAACGAGGGCTACAATCCAACTTGGTCACATAAGGATCGGTTCTCAACCGTCGCGGTAACGGCCGCGGTAGAGGCAGGTGCATCAGTCGTCGCAACGAGTTCAAGCGGAAACGCTGGTGCATCGCTCGCCGCTTATGCAGCGCGCGCGGGACTTGAGTGCATCGTTGCGACCATTGCGGGTTCTGCGGGGCCCATGCTCTCGCAAATCCAGAAATATGGCGCCAAAATCGTACCCTTCGAAAACAAGCAGGAGCGCTGGCCGTTTCTCGCCAAGGGTGTCGAACGCTATGGTTGGTTTGCAACGTCGCCTTACAGACATCCAGTTGTCGGCAGCCATCCGATCGGCATCGAGGGGTACAAAACCCTCGCCTACGAAATAATCGAACAGTTCAATGGGAAAGTGCCGGACTGGTGCGCGTTTCCGGTCTGCTATGGCGACGCGATCGCGGGCGCCTGGCTCGGATTTCACGAGTTGATGGTAGACGGATTGATCGCCCGGATGCCGCGCCTGCTTGCGGCGGAAGCGCATGGCTCTCTCGCCACAGCGCTTGAGACTCGAAGCGACCAGATACCCGACATGGCCGCTTCGTTCAATGCGCTCGCCGTTTCGGTTGGAGCGACAAGAAGCACATACCAGGCCCTCAAGGCGCTACGCGCTTCCAACGGCACCGCCATTCCCGTCGCCAATGACGGTCTGGTCGCCTTTCAAGAGCGAATTGCCGCGAGCGAAGGCGTATTTTTGGAGCTTTCTTCCGTGATGCCGCTCGCTGCTATCGCGACAGCACGACGTCGAAACAGAATCCGCGGAGATGAAAGCGCTGTCGCGGTTGTCACGGCTTCTGGTCTGAAGGACATCGACAAATCCATTTCGGAAAAGCCTCTCCCGCGCTTCAGCAATATCGAAGACGCCCTCAGGCATTGCGACATCTAGCAAAGAAATACCGATACGCCCGCAATTCCACTAATCAAATTGAAGGGGAAGGAAAATGAGACGACGGGAATTTCTGGCTGCAACAGCCTTCTTTATCGGAGCCGGCCATCGTTTGGCATGGTCGGCTACCAAACCTTATCCCGCGGACAATCCGATGCTGATCGTCGGCTTCGCAGCCGGTGGCGCGGGCGATATCGCATCTCGTGTCGTGACCAGTTATGTGAAGCGGGAGCGCGGTCTCGTTGCGACACCGGACTTTCGGCCCGGCGCAGGCGGAACAATCGCAACCGACCAGGTGCGAAGAGCATCGCCGGATGGCTCCGTCCTGTCGTTATATTCAGTCAGCCCGGTATTGGTCGCACCCCACCTGCAGAAAGTTCCGTACGACGCGACAAAGGACTTCACCTATATTGCGAGCTATGCTGGGATTTCCGTTCCCTGTTTTGTGCGAAAAGACAGTCCGCATCAGACCTGGGATCAATTGCTGGATTTTTGCCGTAACAACCCATCGAAGTTGAAGTGGGCCACCGCCGCACCGCGGGGACTTGCCCATATCGCGACAGACGCCGCGTTCCGCAAGGAGAAAGCGAAAGCGACATTCGTTCCCTTTCGCGGAGGCGCCGATGCTGTAACCGCACTCCTTGGCGGGCACATCGATATGGTTGTGTCGTCAGATTTCGGACCGCATCTGGCGGCGGGATCTGTACGTTTGCTGGCTGAAACCAGTCCGAACCCGCAAGCGAGCCCGAAAGGCATCGTCAGTTTTGCAGAGCGGGGTTATCCAATCGCCATTCCCGCTTCATACGGTCTGTTCGGGCCCGCCGGGATGCCTTCCGACATCGTCTCCTGGTGGGAAGAGGCAATCGGCGAAATGGTGTCTAGCCCGATGTATGCGGACTTTCTAAAACTCATCAATGGCTATCCTCTGTTTCAGAAGAGTGAAGAATTCACGAGCATGGTCAAGGAGGCATATACCAGGATCGGAAGTCAGATTGAAACGATGGAGGAGCATTTATGAACCCGGCTCGTTTCGTTCCCTACGCACTTTCTGGAATCGGGCTTGGAGCCGCAGCAAGTGGACTTCGCATGCACCTTTGGGAGAGTGGCGAACCTGCGGCAGGTCTGTTTCCCTTCCTGGCCGCCCTGCTGTTGATTGTCACGAGCCTGCTTTGCACGACCCAGGGCGTCGTGCCCGACGAAGACCCAATCGAGATTCCACGCGTCATCGCCTATTGCGTGGTACTCGCTCTCTTCTGCGTCTTGCTCGAAGTCCTCGGGTTTGTCGCCGCGGCGTTCCTGTTCCTCTCAGGAGTCCTGTTGTTCATCGAGCGCATGAAATGGCAGATTGCCGGTTTGCTCTCGGCCGCTGTCGCCGTGGCAACCTGGGTCCTGTTTGAAATTCTTCTCTCGGTCCCCCTACCGCACGGCATTTGGAGGCTATAAATGATCGATTCCCTTTCCCAACTCATGATGGGCCTCGGCATTGCTCTAGAACCAACCAATATCGCGGTAGCGCTTCTTGGCGCCGTCCTAGGGACCGCGGTTGGCGTCCTACCTGGTCTAGGGCCTTCCGCGACGGTTAGCTTATTGTTGCCCATTACCATGGTACTGGATCAAACAAGCGCTATTATCCTGCTCGCCGGCATCTACTATGGATCGCAATATGGTGGTTCGATAACCTCCGTCCTGATGCGGGTCCCCGGAGAAGCCTCAAGCGTGATGACGTGCTTCGACGGCTATCCCATGGCCAAACAGGGCCGAGCCGGCGCCGCTCTCGGCATCAGCGCATTTGGAAGCTTTATCGCAGGCATTTCCGCGACTCTCGCGATTGCGATTATTGGGCCTGCCTTTACCAAGGTTGCACTTGCTTTCGGGCCGGTCGAGAAGTCATCGATCGTCCTGTTGGGCCTTGTGCTAGCGGCAAGCGTTGGCGAGGGGCCGCGTATCCGCGCGTGGACGATGGTGGCGCTCGGTCTGCTTCTCTCAACCGTTGGCGTCGATCTGATTTCCGGAGCGGAACGTTTCACTTTTGAAGTCAGTTACCTGCGTGATGGCTTCAACATCGCCATACTGGCCATGGGCCTGTTTGGCATGAGCGAGGTCCTGATGCTGATCCAACAGAAAGAAGCGCACGAAGCCACGAGAATGCCTTCTTATCGGTTGCGCGACCTTCTGCCGAATCGGAAAGACTGGAAAGCCTCGGGCGGACCGATTGCGCGTGGTACGGTTCTCGGCTTTTTCCTGGGGCTTTTGCCGGGCGGCGGTGCGCTCGTCGCCGGCTTTGCGAGTTACCTCATGGAGAAGAAACTCTCCCGCTCACCTGAGCGGTTCGGCAAAGGGGCGATCGAAGGTGTCGCGGGACCCGAAAGTGCTAACAACGCTGCGGCACAGGCGAGCTTTATTCCCATGCTTTGCCTCGGTATCCCAGCAAATGCGGTGATCGGCATCATCATGGGAGCGCTTCTGATGCAAAATGTCGTTCCAGGACCCCAGATTATCTCGGAACATCCGCAACTCTTCTGGGGGATCGTCGCCAGCATGTTAATCGGCAACGCAATGCTCGTCGTTCTCAACGTTCCTATGATCCGCGTTTTTGTCCTTTTGCTGAAGGTTCCTCAGGCCGTTCTGGCACCGCTGATCGTTCTGTTCTGTGTCATAGGCGCGTTTAGCCTGAACAACAGCATGTTCGACGTCGGCGTCGTGATTGGATGCGGATTTGTAGCCTACGGGTTGCGTAAGGCCGGTTTCGACATGGCCCCTCTCCTGCTGGCCTTTCTGCTCGGCTCCCTACTTGAGGAAAATCTGCGTCAGAGCCTTATTCTCGGCGAAGGTAGCCCTATGATTTTCACGGAAAGCCCGATCAGCATCTGCCTGATCCTGTTCACGCTGGCCATTCTGATCATTCCAATGATCAAGAACATTGGCGTCTGGTTCGTCCGCCGGCCTTCGTGAAAAAAGGAGCTACGACGTCAAACCGTCGCGCCGCCATCGATCTCCGAACGCTTGATCACTTTAACAGCATATTGACGCGGCCCGAATTCTGCGAGCCAATCATATGCGACTACAACGCGAGAGGCCCAATCAATATGCAGCATGAACATCTCAAGACGATCGAACAACGGCTTTTATGGCTGTCACACTGGATGATTCATCATGCCAACCACATCCGTCCAAAGGAGGACGGGATCAAGGTTGGCGGGCATCAGGCGTCGTCCGCTTCTCTGGTATCAATTATGACGGCGCTTTATTTCTCCGCACTGCGCCCGCAGGACCGCGTTGCCGTCAAACCCCACGCCTCACCTGTTTTTCATGCCATCCAGTATCTGATGGGCAACCAGACGCGAGAGAAAATGGAAAACTTTCGGGGGTTCCATGGGGCACAAAGCTATCCCAGCCGCACCAAAGACATCGATGACGTTGATTTCTCGACTGGCTCTGTCGGCCTCGGTGTCGCGATCACGTCCTTTGCTTCCATGATTCAGGACTACATTACATCGAAGAACTGGAGCAAAGACTTATGCCTTAGCCGGATGATCGCATTGGTCGGAGATGCCGAACTCGATGAAGGCAATGTCTATGAATGCCTGCAGGAGGGTTGGAAACACGGCTTGCGCAACACTTGGTGGATCATCGACTACAACCGGCAATCACTCGACGGCATCGTTCAGGAAGGCTTGTTTCGACGGATCGAAGACATTTTCAACGCTTTCGGCTGGGACGTTATCAGGATCAAATATGGCGCATTGCAACGCGCGGCCTTCGAGGAACCCGGTGGGGAGCGGCTCCGAGAATGGATCGACAATTGCCCAAATCAGCTTTATTCGGCGCTGACCTTCATGGGCGGAGCCGTCTGGCGCAGGCGTCTCATGGACGATCTCGGCGATCAGGGGGATGTCACCGCTCTGATCGAAAAGCGCAACGACGTCGAACTCGCCGAACTTATGGAAAATCTCGGCGGCAATTGCGTGAGCACCATGGCCGGGACATTTGCCGAGATCGATCATGACCGACCGGTGTGCTTTCTAGCATATACTATCAAAGGATGGGGCACCCCGATCGCCGGACATAAGGACAATCACGGCGGCCTTATGACAAAGGCCCAGATGGCTGAATGGCAAACGCATATGGGCGTTCCTGAAGGGCAGGAATGGGATCGATGGGCAACGGTCGAGGATCCGCAGCAGTTGCAGACGCTTCTAGACACAGTGCCATTTTTTGCCAATGGTCGGCGACGTTACCACGACGCTCCCATTGTGGTACCAGCGATCCCGACAAGCGCCGAGCGAGAAATCTCGACACAGATGGCTTTTGGCAAAATCCTGGACGAATTGTCGAAAACAGACTCGGAACTAGCCGCGCGAATTGTAACGATGTCACCCGATGTTACAGGAACGACCAACCTTGGGCCATGGGTCAACCGGCGCAAACTGTTTGCCCGCGAAAAGCGCCCTGATACTTTCATCGATCATAAAATACCTTCAACCGCAAAATGGGAATTCACCCCGGCTGGCCAGCATATTGAACTCGGCATTGCGGAAATGAATCTCTTCCTGCTGTTGGGCGCGGCAGGCCTTTCACACTCTCTTTTCGGCAAGCGCCTTCTACCGATCGGAACTGTCTACGACCCATTCGTAGGGCGCGGCTTGGATGCCTTGAATTACGCCTGCTATCAGGATGCACGATTCATCATCGTGGGAACGCCTTCCGGTGTGACATTGGCGCCTGAAGGTGGCGCGCACCAATCGATTGGATCTCCACTCATCGGGATGTCGCAGGATGGGCTTGCTGCTTTCGAGCCAGCTTTCGCCGACGAACTTGCTGTTATTATGAACTGGGCATTCGACTATATGCAGCGCGACGGAAGCGGCGATCCCGATGAACGGACCTGGCTTAGAGACGAAACCGGTGGGTCGGTCTATCTGCGCCTTTCAACCAATCCGATCGAGCAGCCGACCAAGCGGATCGATGATCGATTCCGACAAGGCGCGATTGACGGTGCCTATTGGCTGCGTGAACCTGGACCGAATTGCGACGTGGTCATCGCCTACCAGGGTGTGATCGCGCCCGAGGCTATCAAGGCTGCTGGCATCATCGGTGAAGGGCGGCGCGATATCGGCGTGTTGGCAGTTACATCTGCCGACCGGCTTCATGCGGGCTGGACCGCCGCACAACGCGCGCGTGCCCGGGGTCTCACGCAAGCTGAGTGCCACGTCGAAAAACTGATGAACGATGTCCCCCCACACTGCAAATTCGTTACCGTTATCGATGGGCATCCCGCGACCCTGTCCTGGCTCGGTTCGGTTACCGGTCATAAGACGATTCCGCTCGGGGTCGAGCATTTCGGTCAGACAGGAACGATTGGCGACCTTTACAGCCATTTTGGTATCGACGCGCGTGGGATCGTCGATAAGGTGAATGGCCTCACCCATGGTAAACCCTTACTGGGTGCGGTTGCCTGAGACGACCTGCTATTGCGATGTATGACTTGACCGAAGCGCCAAACTTCTACTGCTTAAGGCGCTTCACGGCTAATTCACTTCAAAATAAAAACTACTGGTCAGAATTCGAGACCGTATCCATTCGTACGCAGCGTAACGAAATCGTTTACTCATGTTCAAGTTGCGGCTCGGTGATAACTTCCACAATCCTGCGAGACCGAATGAAGCCGCCCAAATCTCCATTCATTCCATTGAAAAGTTCTACGAGTGCCCTTTGGTTTATTGGACATGTACGCAGTTCAATGATCTTCATATCGGGCAACAGTTGGTCTCTATCATCGTCTCTAATCAACGACGCGCGGAAGGTTACCAGATCCTCTCGCGCTTCTGCCTGCGAACTGTAGAACTGTCCCGCGGATTGATTAGGATCATCACCGTAAGTGTACGTATAAAGGGCGAAGCTATATTCGATTTCATGTTCGATATTAGCCATTGTCACGATTTCCAATTGAAGCATTTGCGGTACGCCCCCGCTCAATGCTCATTGACCCCTTGGTGATCGGGGAGTTGCAAACCGTGTTAGGCGGCCCTGTGGCCTTTAGCCGGAGGCCTGTTGCATACGCCACAGGCTCCCCGACCAGAAGGTCAAGGAGTGTGATGTTGTAACGGCCAACACCAACCGCTAACAGAGGTTTGCACGCCCCAAGGCAGCGCGTCACTGCCTTATGTTCACTCTAATATAACTGCCATCAGTTGTCTCTATTTTTTTGCCAACTACATCGCTCATCGACGAGCATCAATCGCGTCCAATCAATAGAATGAGCACCAACAGTGTTCATCACAAATGCACAATGCCGCGCCGCGAGAGGCTTATTAGAGCGTTTCCCTTTCAAGTTGGATCATATCCGCACGAGTTGAAGTAATTCTGAGCCTCTTGCGGTTCGATGAGTTCAACCATCTGACCGATGCGATCCCAAAGCCCATTGACTGTTCTCTCGGCAGCCTTTCGTAAAAGCGCCTTCAGCTTGGAGAAGGCCTTTTCGATCGGGTTGAAGTCTGGACTGTAAGGTGGAAGGAACATCATTGTCGCGCCGACCGCCTCGATCAATTCTCTTGCTGCCGGTCGTTTGTGGCTGGACAGATTATCGAGGATGACAATATCACCTGGTTTCAATGTTGGAACCAACACCTGAGCGACATACGCCTCGAACCAATCACCGTTGATGGGGCCGTCGATGACAAGTGGCGCGACCATTCCCGTATTGCGCAGCCCCGCAACCAACGTGGTCGTTTTGCGATGGCCGTGAGGAAAACCCATTCGCAACCGCTCACCCTTGCGGCACCGCCCATGACTACGGGCCATATTGGTCGCTGTCCAGGTCTCATCGATGAACACGAGCCGCTCTGGATCGAGATCAAGTTGCTCCTCGAACCAGCATTGCCGCTTTTCCAGAACGTCTGGACGGCTTTGCTCTACAGCATGGCCAGTCTTTTTTTACGCGTTTGTTCGTGCCGGACAAGAAAGCGGTGCAGTGCCGACTTGCTGATTATGATGCCTTGGGCGGCCAAATCACTGCGAAGTTCGAAGAGAGTACCGTCCCTGTGTTCGGCGAGCCAGATCATGATCTGATCAGCATGAGCTTCTGTCTTGTGAGAATTGCGGTCGCCGCCCAGTGGACCGGGTCGAACATTTCCCTGCTGGAGTTGAAGGTTACGCCAACGGCTAACGCTGGCTGCGCTTACACCGAAACGCTCAGCAGCCTCTCGATGCGATGCACCGCCATCAACGGCAGCAACTACACGTATTCGAAGATCAATGGAAAGGGCTCGCGACATATCTGCCGACCTCCATCGGCAGATAGCTTGAATCAGAAAGTAACTGATTTGCAAAGCCTGCTGATTCAATCAGGCAGGGAAACGCTCTAAATTGGACACAAGCCGAACTGGCGCGACGCCTCTCGATTAGTGTCGTTTCCGTTCGCGCCGTATGCGGCGTTCACGCCCCATTGATTTTTCAATTGCAGCGATCTGAGGCCGATCCTCGGCGGTCAAATGAGCTCACCGAAGAGTACCTGACGAGCTCATTGTGAGGCCTTGATGCGGGCGGCATAGGCCCATGGCATCAGGGCATCGATGTCCTTGGCGAGGTGGCCGTTTGCGAGGCGGGTGAAGAGATCGCACAGATAGGCGTAGGGCTCAACGCCGTTCATTTTACAAGTGCCGATCAGGCTGGCAAACCGGGCCCAATTGCGGCCCCCTTCATCGTGACCCGCAAAGAGCGCGTTGCGGCGGTTCATGGCGGGTCGGCGGATCGCGTTTTCCACCAGGTTGGAATCGATATCGACGTGGCCGTCGTCCAGGAACAGCCGGAAGCCGTCCTGCCGCGTCAGCATATAGGCCAGGGCTTTTCCGAGGTCAGACTTGCGTGAGACGCGCTTGGCTTGCGCTGCCAGCCAGGTGAAGAACTCGTCCACCAGCGGGAGGGACAGGTCCTGTCGAACTGCCCGGCGATATTCGGGATCTGAGCCCCGGATACTGTCTTCGATCTTGTAGAGCGCGGCAATCTGCACCAGCGCCTCGTCGACGATGGGCGATCCACTCTTTGGCGTGGCCTTGATCAGCTTTCTGCGCCCGTGCGCCCAACAGAAAGCCAGCTTAAAGGGATCGCCACCCACCCGGTCCGACGTGGCGAGGTGAGAGTAACCACCGTAGGCATCCACCTGGATTGTCCCGTTAAACCCGTCGAGGATTTCAGCGGCATATTCTCCTTTACGCCCAGGTCGATAATGGAACACCACGCCCGACGGCGCGGAGCCATTCCAGCCGCGATCGTCACGCAACACGGCCCATAGATAGCCGGTCTTCGTCTTGCCCCGCCCCGGATCCAACACCGGAACCGTGGTCTCATCGACATAGAGCCGCGTGCTTTCCCACAGCAGCCGTTTGGCCATGTGGTCGACCACCGGTGCGATTTCGCTGCCCGTGCGCCCCACCCAATCGGCCAGGACCGTGCGGTCTATCGGCACCCCGTGTCGCGCCATGACCTCGGCCTGCCGGTTGAGCGGCATATGTTCGGAATGCTTGGAGACGACAATCTCAGCCAGAAGGGCTTCCGTCGGCCAGTTCCCTTCCAGCAGATGCGCTGGCGCTCTGGCCTGGATGACGCCCGTTCGACCCTTGGGGCATGCGTATTTCGGGCGGATCGTGACGATCACCTCGTAGCGCGCCGGAATCCGGTCGAGCCGTTCCGTCCGATCCTCGCCGATCCGGACCATGTTGCCGCAACCGCAGGGACAAACGATGCTCTCGGGCTCGATCACTCTCTCGACCCGCGGCAGGTGTTCGGGCAGCGCCCGGGCCTTACGCTCCTTGCGAGGAGCGACTTTTTCCGGATCGGATGCGCTGGCTTCGATCTTTTTCTCGACGGCGGCAATCCGCGCCTGTGTTTCGGCGATTGCCGTTTCAAGGTCTTCCAGCGCCAGTTCCATCTGCGCCGGATCGAGCTTTTCCGATTTCGGCCCGAACTTCGTGCGCCGATAGTCGTGAACCTGACCTTCAAGCTTCTCGACCAGTTCCTTCAGCTCGGCGATGAAGGCGTCCTTTTCGGCAACCACAGCCTGCTCGTGCTGACGTGCAGCACGCTCGACCGACAGTTCGAACTGCATCGCCGCAAACGCCTTCACCACCTCTGGCGAAAGGTCCGGAAACAGGCTGAGATCAAGGGGCGACGACATGCGGTCTTATAGCAAGACAGCACAAAAAATCCAAATAAAACAATGCAAAGGCAGCGGGATATTCACCCTGCCGCCGACGGCGCGCTCACCCGTTGCGCCATGACTCGCCGCCAGTCGAGCCCCTCGAATAACGCTTCGTATTGCCCCCTGGAAAGACGCATCGTCCCATCCTGCACCTTGGGCCAGGCAAAGCTTCCATGTTCAAGAATTTTGTAGGTCGGCACCATTCCGGTGCCATCCCACACCAGGATTTTGAGACGATCACCGCGCTTCGACCGGAAGATCACCGTAACCCCGGAATGCGGGTCGAGCTTCAACTCGGTCTGCACCATCAGAGCCAGCGCCTGATGCCCGCAGCGGAAGTCCACCGGCCGCGTTGCAATCAGGATCGGCAGTCGTTGGCCCGCGACGATCATGCCGTCCCTCGCATGGCGCGCACCAGAGCGGCCACACGTTCAACCGGCACATCGCCGGGAACCCGCATCACAACGTCCGGGTCGATCGTGAGCGTCAAGACTGACGAAACCGCCTCCCGCAGTTTCGGCGGCGCCAAAACATTCACCGCCTCGCTCGGCTCTGCCGCAATCGCCAAAGGCACAAACGCAGGCTCGGCATCGCCGCTCTCCGACAGGCCCGGCATAGACTCAAAAGGCAGCGTCAGAATGCCCTCGCGCACTTGCCGGCGCCACAAGGAAAGCTGGTGCGGAACAACGTCATGACGGCGCGCGACATCAACAACACGAACACCAGGCTCAAGGCTTTCCGCCACGATCCGCGCCTTCACATCATCTGGCCAACGCCGGTTTCCGCGGCGCGGCTCGACAACTTCGTAGCGCCCAACAAATCCATCATCTGCCATGCAAATCTCCAGATAGTCCTGGAAACCTTCTTGCACGCCCGGCCAGCCTCAAAATACAGCCAATCCAATGGGGCGGAGACGGCGCTTACTTCGCGCCTTTGAAAAGGGAGGAAGTTTCAGCTATGCATTTTTCGTCGCGCCCAGTTCATATAAGTCCAGGCTTCCTCGCCCTCTGACTTAACTTCCGTAATCTGCGTAGGCTCTAGTTTTATAACCGTCGGCCATCCCGGCAGGTTTTTCAGCCATTTATCGGCATAGACTGTCGGCTGGTAGCGATAGCCCTCATCAGCCATGATGGCGACAATTTTCTTATTGGGAGTTTTTTTTGCGTACCAACTTCCCACAAGAGCAGCAGCACCGCTGGTAGGACCAACATAGAGGGCACATTTACGATACAATCGGCGAGTTTCAGCAAAGGCTTGTAGAGCACCCACCCAATGAACATCATCAACCAAACAGTGATCAAGGTTCTCCGGCACGATACTGTTTCCAAGCCCCCTCAATAAGCGCGGGCCAGCTTTCTGCCCAAACAAAACGCTATTGTTCGTGTCAACCGCTATCGCACGCAATTGAGGATAAACTCGACGAAGATATCGTGTTGCGCCACAGAGCGATCCCCCAGATCCAACACAGCCGACCAGACAATCAACTTGCCCCAGACGATCCACAATGACTTCCGCCAGACGCGAATAGGCTGCAGGATTATCAGGATTGTCGTATTGTTTCGGCCAGAACGTATCCGGCTTGTCTTCAAGCACACGGTGTAGTTCTGAAAGACGACCCTCCTGGTTGCCTGTTCCCCCCGGGTCCTCAACCAGCCTCACTGCAGTGCCGAGTTGTTCCAATCGGGTTTTAAAACCACGATCCATAAGGCTTGTAGAGCTGACAATTGTAAGATGATAACCACGAACTGCGGACAACATAGCCAATGCGAGCGCAAAGGTTCCCGAGCTTGTCTCCACGATATCTCCGCCAGCCTTTATTAGCTTGTTTTCTTCTGCGCGATCCAAGATGTAGTGGGCCGGTAACAGCTTCATCAAGCGAAACTGGGCCGCATAGAAATTCGGGCTCAGCTCGATTATTTGAGGCGTCTCGTAACCGTGAAGAAAAGACGTTAAGTTCATAACGCCACCCGGAGCGGCTGCACATCGACGTTCACCGCGAACTGATGAATGCTCATAAATCCCTGCTCTGCAGCTTTTTTAAACGCGGCAGCGACCTTTTCCGTTACGTTCGGATCGCTGGCATCGAGCAAGAGCCCCATTAGATTACCACTATGAGCGACTTGCACACCAAGAGCGTCGCAATAGGCCGCTATTTGGAGAAGCTCCTCGAAATGTCGCTTTGGAAGATAACGTTGATTTATTCGAGCACTTGCTGTTGCGACGTGGCCGAGTAGAACGACATTCTGTTCAAGAATTGCCTTCCTAGCAAGGCCGCGCAAGACGCGAAAACTTTCAATTTCAGATCTATCATAGTGAGCTGGCACATATGTAAGTGTGTCGACGGGCTTATCATTCGGCGATATGAACCCCACGACGATCAGAGATGGAAACTCACCGGGAAGGTATTCTATCACGCGGCCTTCCCTGTGGGCGAAAAGTACAGCCTGTTCGCCGAATACGATAGAGTCGCTGGCTGTTTCGGCTGCAACCGCAAGGCGGCATATAACTGTTCTGCGCAGTTCCACGCCCATAGCAGCAGCAACTGCTCGAATCGTCGCAACAACATCTGCAGTTGATGATCCAAACCCTAGACTGACCGGAACATTCGTTTCAATCGTAAGGCACCCACCGCATTTTTTCTGCCCCAATAACTCGAATGTCAGCCGTGCCGCACGAGCAGCTTTATTCATGCCTGTGGGGCGAGTGCAGAGCTCGCCACCATCTTCGGGCCAAAAAGTTATAACGGATTCGAACGCTGAACATGGTAATGTGATCAACCCCCTATGGAGATGTCCAGCTTCATCAGGGAAAACTCCCTGCAATATCTCGCCATGATGAGCTATCGCGCGCCCGGTTCCAACAGTTGTCAATCGGGAAGCTCCAAGCAAAGGAGAAAAAATCCTATCGTAAGCGAATGATTGCGAAGAATGCATTGAATTTCCTCCGACATCTTATGAATTGAATATTATGCGGAGCAGATTTTTTGATGTCTTTCCTCTTTTTGAAGGAGTAAGTTTAACTTGACAGGCAGAAGCTGGTCTATGTCGTCCAGTGTAGTCACGAATATCCCATAGCCGTCAGACGGCTTTTTCAGGATCTCCCGGAATTTGTCGGGCGGCACTCATTCACGCACTCGTTGTTTAAAGAAACACATCAGCTTGAATGTTGGATGAGCCAGATGCTACCGAAAAAAGTTAGTGATACCGACAATCTGCAACATCGTTAGTGACCGCCCGAGCAACATCCAGCCGAGGGGTACCGCCCTCAGAGGACCGATGAAAAGAAGTGCAGAAACAACCGGAAATGCTAGGCACCCAATCTCGCGAAGCCAGAGAACGTAGTCAGATTTCAGCCGACCAGACCGCGCCAGATGAACCTCATGAGATTGAAATGCGTCGGAGCGGGTATGGAGCCACCAACAACTACGACAATTGGAAGCAGCAGAACACCACCGCAGTCAACTGCCACGCCGTAAAGGTGAGCGGCAACACAGATGGGTAGCCATTTGCGTGCCCAAGCACTCCTTGCCATACACGTAACACCAGTCAGATCGGCTTCCATGCCGATGGCGTCAACCACAGCGCTTGGTGTCAATACTGAGTGCACCGAGAATGAAAGAGCACAACCGGATCGGCACTGGCAAATTGAGAGGCCGCCGAGTTTACGTATCTTGTCTTTTTATCCCACACGTTAGCACACGGCCCCTAAACTCCGTGTCTTTCTCGATTTTTCCATTGAGCGCTTCGCTCGTGAAAAGATGCCCAAGACCTGAAGTCGCCTGGCTCTTTCTTTCACAGGGACTATAATACCGTCTGTTGTACGAAATGTTGCACGCCGCGATAGGTTGGACCAATAGCCACCTTTATGAATTCCAAATGCGCGATTTCGGCTTTGGTTTGCCGGACGAACAATGGGGATTGGTCCGCTAGAAACTCGCAGTTTCTCGTTGCTGTCGACAGCTCAGGACACCCGCGCGAAATCGTTCAAGTATCTTGGTAGCTTTGGAGACGGCTGGGAATACAGCGTCTAGACGAGCGCATGTCCCCTGCAGTCAGAGCGAAAGGCCGTTGCTCATCGAAGCGAATAAACTTCCCGCCCGATGACGTCGTTGGTCTGTGGGACGGTAACGAATTATGCGATGCACTTGCAAATCAGGCGCATAAACGACATACCAAACCCTTGAATGGTGCGGTTGCGCCCATCATGATCAAGCCGCCGTCAACTTCTCATAGCTTAGCAAAACCATTGAGGATCCAGTTGCAAATGGGGCTGAAGAATACGCTGCAAATCCTGAATGTCGGTTTGAATACGATGGCAAAATACCGACGTTCACCGCGTAAAGAGCTGGCGAAACAGTTCTTCTGAACGGCGCAGACCTTCATCCGTCAAGATCAATGACTTCGACTTGTTTACCGGATCACAGATCAGGCCTTTGTCATGCAACCGATCCGTCGTTGACCAGTCAAACCCCTTCCAGGCGCAACGCTCGTTGTGGAGCGTCAGCCACAGCAGGGCCAGAACCACGTCATCGATTTTGTCCTCATCTATCTCCATTCGTCAACAATACCACGCACAAGCGACATAGTCCTGCAGTTTTGAGCGCATGCGTCCGTTACAAACATATGACTGAAGGGACTATCGCAGGTTTTATCCATTCTTGTTCCATCTCATTTAAGTCGAGTTTATCGGTCGATGCTCTGTACCTGCTTGATGCTGCGCTGTCGGCGCTGCACAATTATCTTGTCGCGCGCCTGCTTGCGAACGGTTTGCTGAAGAATTTTTAACCTGTTCCGCATTGCCTCAAAATCTGGACGCTGTGCTGACGAGACATGGTTGATGACCGTTTTCTCCCCACGCAAAATCGCATCACGTCCGAATCTAAGGTCAAGCGCCCGGCTAACCCGTTCAAACTCTTGATAGATGACGGCATCAAGCGAGTTGGCGGCAACATTGGGTTTGGCGCCCGTCGTCTTCGTGGCATCTATAAGCTTACGCAATGCATTTTCGGCAGCTGACGACATGCCCGGAATGGCGATTGCCATGCGTCGACGTTCCTCGGTGATTGATTTGATCTGGTTTTCAAGCGCCGTCCTATAAGACGAACCAAGTGACCGGATCTGACTTTCCGCATCACTCACGGCCTTAAGGGCGTTTCGTCGCTCGCGACCGATTGCCAACAGTCTATCCATGATACGATCAGATCCGCGAATTGCACCATAGGCTGAGGGTTCATTCGCGATGGCTCTAGCAATCCGCTCGCCAGGAAAACCCTTCAAGATAAGAACCTCGATCTGGTCGACAGCGCTAGCCGGGTCACGCCAGATGTGTTTGGCTATTTCAACCAAGGCTGCTCGATCATGACGATAGTGTGCAACGTCGCGCGCCCTCGCCCGAGCCTCATCTTCAACTGGTATTCTAAACTCCGTCACAGCAGCAAGCATGGGCAACAAGGCTCTCGTTTTCTTCCCCGGCTCCACGCTGGCGGCGGCAACCACCTGCGAACGGTCTTGCCGTTCAGCAAGTTTCTGTTCGTCGCAAAATCGGCGTATGGCTCCAAACAGATCGGTCAGTTTATCGCGTTTACCGGAATCAAAATCCTCTGGCATGCGTTCAATCATGTTGCGTTCGCCGACGGCATCGACATTTTTAGTAAAAGCAGTCCGGCCGAAGCGAGCCGTCAGCGCCTCATTTACTGCCTTTACCTCCTGAACCAGCAAACGATCTTCGACGGCATAAGCAAAAGCAATCTTGTAGGCATCCGGTCCACCGTGTTCTCGCACGTTTTCAATCTCGGTGAGGCGGGCCATTGCCGGCTTCGAGAGTGCCGGGATAGATAAGGTCATATATGAACGACGTTTTTCTTCGCGATTTTTGAAGTGCTCGGCCTGACGTCGGAATTCTGTCGCATGGGCTCGCACCAGGGGGACGAATTCCGACAGTGCACTGAGTGCAGCCTTGCGGTCATTTCGGGCAATACGATCGTCGATCAGGCGACCCGATCCACGCAGATGGCCAAGATGCTGCAGATTATCGGCAAGCCGACGCGGTTCGACGCTGACATCCGATGCAAGTCCATTCAATGTGACCAAAGCGCTATCGGGATCACGATAGATCTTTTCCAAAAACGGCCGGAGGACCGCCTCTTGCTTCTTCCAGCCACCTGAACTGAGCTGAGCACGCCTGGCATCGTCCTCTATGCTACGGACAAATCGGGTTGTCGGTGGAATAAGATAGGCCCGCTCGATGGGGTTGTCGGCCGCACGCTTTTCAGATCGCTCTTCATCATAGGAGACATTTTTCTCATGCTCGATTGTAAAGCCAAGCGCGACATTTGCTCGCTCCCAAAGTTTTGCCACCTGCTCACGCTTTTCCACAATCCATGACCATTGGCGCGCCACCTTATCTTCTATGTCTGCAGCCATCCCGGAAATTGTGTTGATACCGCGCCTGCGGGCAAAGTCGCGAACATGCGCCTGATAGTCGGCCTCGTTCTCGAAATCGAGCGTTGTGGTTTTTGCGCCTGAACGGCCAAGACGTTCAACCAACTGCGCAAAGAGTTCCGGGCGATGGCTTTCGCGCTCAATGCGCTCAAGACGCATGGCTGCGGTTTCGATCTGCTTTGCCGTCCAGACGTTTCGCTCCACCTGCCTTTCCTCGTAAGTTTTCTTTCCCGTTTCCGTGTTGAGGACCGGAATTGTGACCTTGACGATTTCAACACCGTCTTTTTTCAAAAGAACAGTATCGCCTTCCGATACGCCTGCGTCGGACAACGCCTTGGGCAAGCTGACGCCCCACAGCCGATGCACAATTCCGTCATCAGTCTTCACGTCGGCATAAGGGCTTTCGTCAACATCATCGTCCTGCGGCCGGAACTTTGCCATGCCGGTCTCAACCAATTCCCCAGTAACGCCGGCCGCATGGTCAATACGCGATTTCCCACCCCATTCCGGTTTGAGCTCAAAATCCTCACGTGCTGCATAAAGATCTGTCCGATCCCGATGTCGCGTCATCGCCACATAGGTCAGATGCTGATCCATCATGCCGGTGGCAAGCACGAAGGTCCGCTCGACAGTCGTTCCTTGCGCTTTATGGATGGTTGCGGCATAGCCATAATCAATATTTCGATAGCTATCCTCGCTTAAAATAACGTCGCGGCCGTTATCGAGACGGACGGAAAGCAGCGGATCATCATGTCTGCCGCCGGTGGAAACGACAGTACCAAGCAAACCATTCTTGACATATTGTGGGCCAAGCCCGGTTGCCCGCTTTTCAACAAACCTGGAATTTTCGAGGAAGATGATCCGGTCACCAACAGCAAATTCCCGCATACCACGTTCAGTTCGGAATTCCCGCGGCACCGTCAACGCACTTTCCTTCTTCATTTCTTCACGAAGAGCTGCGTTGAGGCGCCTTACATCCTTGTTGGTATGGGCAAGCACGAGCAATTTGTCACAATATGAAAATGCACTTTCCTCTCCCTTTGATTGCTGGAGAAACGAGCGGCGTGCATCTGCCCAATCTGAAACCAGACGGCCGATAATCTCGTCGTGGGTTCGCGCTTCGACAAGGTGTCCATGCTTTACATATGCATCAAGACCTTTTTCGACTTCACCGCGTGCAAACAGATGTGAGGCGTCGCGTGCCCATCCTTCGCGCTGGCGACGAACACCAGCAAGTTCTGCAGAACCTATCCGCTCAGCAATAGCGCGGAACGCTGCCCCGGCCTGAATTGGTTGAAGCTGCATCGGGTCACCGACAAGGACGACTTTTGCTCCGGCATCCTTTGCTGCCTCCAACACACGGGCCATCTGCTGCGACGGCACCATTCCTGCCTCTTCTATGACAAAAACATCGCCGCGTTTCAGTAAATCGCGTTCGTTCGCCCAGGCAAGTTCCCATGCGGCAAGAGTTCGCGATTTGATACCCGAACTTTCCTCCAATCCCTCGGCTGCCTTGCCAGCAAGTGCCGCACCCAAAACGCGATGATGTCCGCTTTCCCACGCAATACGTGCAGCGGAAAGAAGCGTCGATTTGCCCGCTCCGGCAAGACCAACAATGGTGGCAATAGCGCTGTCACCGGTGACATGATGGACAGCGTCAATCTGCTCCTGCTCAAGTCTGAAAGGCTTTTCAGGATCAGCCGTTTCGACGGCCCCCACCGCCGACGCCCTTTGTTTGTCAGCGATCCTGAAGCCGGTTCGCTTGGACAAAACCTCCGCCGAGCCAACCATGTCAAATTCTGTGCGCAAGATCTCTTGCGACGTAAAGACAGCCGGTTGCGCCACCTTACCAGTTTGCCGGTCAACTTGCTGAGGCCTTAACAACACCAGATTATTGGACACCATCACCCGTGTGCGGATACTGGCAAAATCGACTGGATCATCAACATAACGATGTAACGCTCTGGCGATGTCGCGTTCGTTGAAAGTGGAACGTTCGCGCTCAAGCTGCTTTAAAAGAAGTTCAGGCTCTAAAAGAAGCCGATCTGCCATTTCCTGGCGGCGAACAAGATCGGCCGGCGCGAAATACATCTCCATATTCTTGCGCGCCAAAGCAGCCTTCTCCGGTCCAAGATGCTTTTGCGCGATCCCATCGAGCCCCTGTTCGGCATAAGAGCGTCCGTCAAGACGAATGTCATGGCCAGCAAGCGCCAAATGCCGATTGGTCGTTTCTGCCCAGGCAATCTTCCACTCCTTCATCGTCTCCTTGTCACCGGCCCAGCGTGAGTAAACGATAGCACCGTTCGGACGATCGGGCTTGATCACCCGCAACGGCTTGCCGTCGGGTCCAGATACCGCCACCATCTTGCTGCCAAACCCTTGTTCCGTCAGCGGTCTCAACGTCATCATCAGATGGATATGCGGATTGCTGTCCCTGTCGTGATAGACCCAGTCGGCAACCATGCCCTTTGCGGTCAGATTTTCCCTGATAAATTCGCGGACGAGCGCAATGTTTTCTGCACGTGTCAGTTCCTCCGGCAGCGCAATAACAAGTTCACGGGCAAGCTGTGCGTCGACCCGCTTCTCAAAAGCGTCGACCGCATTCCACAAAACCTCGCTTGCCGCGGCGACCGTCTTTCCTTCAATGGCTGTCGTCAGCCAGTTAGGGATCTCATCGGGAAGCGCCAGTTCCTCATGCTTGAGTTCATCAGCCCCGCCACGATAGCTAAATGAAGTTCCCGCCTGCTCGTCCATCATCCGTGCACGATGGCGATAGGCAGCAGCCGAGACAATACTGCGCCCCGCCCCTCTGCTGATCACCTTCGCTCTGACGAACATGATCGCCATGACACTCCTCCAGACCTCCAAAGAATGTCGTATCTCGGCACACGAGCTTTGATCGACATCGATTTTTAGACAGTTAAAACAGCCCTTACCGCACAAATAGTTGCACACTTGCGCTTTATAACATATTTAACTATCTTTTTATACACAGTTAAATAAACAAGGGGCAAAGCGGTGAAATGGGAAGGAACCCGATAGATGGCAGGCAAAAATTCTATTCTTGATATCGACACGCAAATCGAGAAGCTGCACGAACGTAGAAAAGAACTACTGGTAAAGTCCGCCGAGCGCTTTGCGCGTGCAGCCACGAAATCCGGTTTGGCGGAAATGGACATCGCCGATACGGAGATCGATCAAATCATTAGTGAAATTACGACACGATTTCGCGAAAGGAAAAAAGGGAACAGCGGTGGCGCATCCGCTGCGTCGCATAGAAAGACAAATGGTGGGACTGGAGCGTCGACGGAGGTTCCTCGTGTCAGTTAAACGCAAGAAAGACCTTCGCAAAAAATACCTACTCGGCGAAATTGTCGTTCGTGCCGGTCTGTCGACGGCAGACCGGGCATTCCTACTAGGTGGCTTGCTGGAACTGGCACGACTTTTACCGGATACGGCTGAGTTTCAGCGCTTGCGCAATCGCGGTGAAATGGCTTTCCGCGCAAAAGCATCAGATCCTCATTGGCAAGAAGAGCCGGATGCTGCGCAATGACGACTGGCGCAAAACCGCATCCAAGCCAATTGCTCGTCCTGGTGCCAATCGCTGTTTCCAGTTTAGCATTCTATATTGCCAACTGGCGTTGGCCGGAATTGGCCGCTGGCTTATCAGGGAAACCGCAATACTGGGTTTTGCGAGCGTCTCCTGTACCAGCCCTTATATGCGGCCCACTTGCCGGGCTCCTGACTGTCTGGATGTTGCCATTGCATCAGCGGAAACCAATCGCGCTGGCAAGTCTTGCCTGCTTCCTGCTGATAACTGGCTTCTACGCATTGCGCGAAATTACCCGTCTTTCCCCCTTCGTGGAAAGCCGGGCATTGAGTTGGGACCAGGCGCTGTCATACCTTGATATGATCGCGGTCGTCAGCGCTGTCATTGGCTTTATTGCCGCGGCTGTATCAGCACGCATTTCCAGTGTCGTGCCTGAACAGATAAAGCGGGCCCGGCGCGCAAGCTTCGGCGATGCAGACTGGCTGCCAATGCGGGCGCTAGCACGACTATTCCCGGAAGATGGCGAAATCGTCGTTGGCGAACGTTATCGCGTCGACAAGGAGCTCGTTCATAAACTACCATTCGATCCAAATGACCCAGCCACATGGGGACGCGGCGGCAAGGCACCGCTTCTTACCTACAAGCAGGATTTCGATTCAACGCATATGCTCTTCTTTGCCGGATCAGGCGGCTACAAGACGACGAGTAACGTCGTGCCGACAGCGCTGCGCTATATCGGCCCGATCATCTGCCTTGATCCCTCAACCGAAGTCGCCCCGATGGTCATCGAACATCGCCGCAACAAACTTCAGCGCGACGTGATGGTGCTTGATCCAACCAATCCGATCATGGGCTTCAACGTCCTTGACGGTATTGAGACCTCCACGAAGAAAGAGGAGGACATTGTTGGAATAGCCCATATGCTTTTGTCGGAAAGCGTTCGCTTCGAAAGCTCTACCGGTTCGTTTTTCCAGAACCAGGCGCACAATCTCCTGACCGGGCTCCTTGCCCATGTGATGTTGTCGCCGGAGTTTTCCGGACGGCGTAATCTACGTAGCCTGCGCCAGATCGTTTCGGAACCTGAAACGTCTGTGCTTGCCATGCTCCGTGACGTTCAGGAACATTCTGGGTCCACCTTCATTCGCGAAACGCTCGGCGTTTTCGTCAATATGACCGAACAGACCTTCTCCGGCGTCTATTCCACCGCCTCAAAAGATACCCAGTGGCTGTCACTGGACAATTACGCGGCGCTTGTCTGCGGTGACAGTTTCAAATCCGCCGAAATCGCGACCGGCAAGAAGGACGTATTTCTGAATATCCCCGCATCGATCCTGCGTTCCTATCCGGGGATCGGGCGAGTGATCATCGGCTCCCTGATCAATGCAATGATCGAGGCCGATGGTGCATTTGAGCGCCGTGCCCTCTTCATGCTCGATGAGGTCGATCTGCTTGGCTACATGCGCGTGTTGGAAGAAGCACGCGATCGCGGACGCAAATACGGCATCAGCATGATGTTGATGTACCAGTCCGTTGGCCAGCTTGAACGACATTTCGGCAAAGACGGTGCCCTCTCATGGATCGATGGATGCGCCTTCGCAAGCTACGCCGCGATCAAGGCGCTCGACACCGCTCGAAACGTCTCGGCGCAATGTGGTGAAATGACGGTGGAAGTGAAAAGCAGTTCACGCAATATCGGCTGGGATGCAAAAAACAGCGCTTCGCGGAAATCTGAGAACCTGAATTTACAGCGCCGCTCCCTGATCATGCCGCACGAAATTACTCAGTCGATGCGCAAAGACGAGCAGATCATCATTGTACAGGGACACAGTCCAATCCGCTGTGGGCGCGCCATCTATTTCCGGCGAAAGGAAATGGACGAGGCTGCGGAAGTCAACCGGTTCGTCAAACGATAAAGGCCGCAAAACTGCGTTTCATTTAAAGTTTCCTCCCGTCCGGTTAAAGCGGCAAATCGCAACGATACAAAAGCGTGATCTTCATCTCTGCTCGGGGGCCACGCTCCCCTGTCATGACCTTTCGTGGCGAACTAAGCGATAGGTGCCATGGCCATCTGGCAAACTGAACGGCAAATCTCAAACAAACCTGAACGAGATTGGTTTTTAGCTCCGCCTCTTCTTCAGGCTGGATCGCGGTGCTCAATGGTCGGACCAACCTTTCAACAATCGCCCCAACGATACACATTGAGATGATGCGAGCATCTTGTGAAACAAATATAACCTGATGACCAACTTTTCTTCCATGGAATCTGGCCCAAGCCGAATACATGTTTATTCAACCGCGAGCACCGCAACATTTCTTGAATTTCTTGCCCGATCCACATCGACAAGGATCATTGCGTCCGACTTTTCAATATCGCTCTCAGTTCAGAGGTTAATTCACCACGTTCGGTTGCCGACATACTCCAGTAATCAGCGATGGCAACCATCACGTCAGGCAGCGCATAGATCGCATCCTCTTCGATCCGCAAAAATCGTCAAATCCCAGATCTGCCCCATCAGTAAATGTGTCTATGTCAGTCAGCATCACGACCGGAGCCAGAAGCACACCAGCTTCAGATCCCATCATCTTTTCCCATCGGCACGACCGCAAGGCAATCGCACGCATAAAGCCTTTCACCCAACCGTCAGCTATAAACTCATCGGTTTCTGCAATGTGCATTAATATGGGTTCAGCAAGCCCCTCCGCTAGCTGACTGACAATCTCATTATAGAGATTGATGATGGCTTGGGTGGCCGCAGATTTCTCCTCATCATCGACGAATTCAGGATCCTCGCCCCAGACCTCTGATAGCCATTCGCCTATCGGAATCTCGTCGTGGCCAACAGCTATTCTCGTCAAGAAGCCATCAAGATTAGTTAATTGCATGCACTCTAAAGGGGCATCCGCCGATTCGAACTAGCCTTCCAGCACTTCCAAGCTCATTGTTTTTACAGCAGACCGGAACTTACTCGTGTCACTATTCATCATCTCGTTCCTATTGCCATTGCTTTCGCGTCTTGGCTGGAGATCACGACAAACAGTTGCCTCAACGAGCCTTTGTCAATCGCGAACTGGATCTCTTCCTCTGCCCATCAGCTCTCACATTCAAGACGAGCACTCTCCAAATCAGGCAAGAAGCCGTTAATCATGCTGGTGAAAACCTGTTCAGTCCGCTATTCAGATTTCAGCTATGCATTAATCGAATGGCTTTTATTTCATGGCATCCAAAACGACGCTCAATGCAAAAAATCTCGAAGCACTCGGCGTAGAGAAACTGGCTGAACTGCTGATCGCAATTAGTACCGGAAATGCCAACCACAAGCGACGTCTTCGAATGGAACTTGCTGGTAACTCTAGCGGGGAAGAATTGGCCAGGGAGGTTCGCAAACGTCTCAGCAGTATCGCTCGCGCCAAGAGTTGGATCGACTGGCAGAAAGTCAAGACGGTCAAATCCGATCTGGAAACCCAGCGTAAAACAATCGTCGAAAAAATAGCTCCGACGAATCCCGATGAGGCTTTCGAACTCATATGGCAGTTTTTGTTGTTAGGAGATTCTATTTACGAACGCACACATGACGGTAGCGGATTGCTCACCGAAAGCTTTCATCAGGCAATTGATGACGCAGGACGGATAGCTGGACAGGTCAAGATTTCCACGGAGAGCCTTGTCGGGCGAATTTATGCAGCACTCCAGAATAACAATGGCTACAGTCAATTCGACAGATTGATCCCATCCATGGTACCGGCCCTTGGCGAAGAAGGGCTGCGGCAATTGCAGCAGCTATTCGAAGGCGGAACGAAGACACGCGACACGAAACGAACCAACGAAAGCAGACAACTGACAGGGCTGAGCTCAAACGAGCCTGTTTATCGTGACGATGTCTATGCGAGTAGCGCATTCTTCACAGCAAAAGTGTCCTTGCAGCAAATCGCTGACGCGTTAGGTGACGTGGATCTGTATATCGCTCAGCATGCCGAGCACACGCATATTGTCCCCACAGTAGCGACAGAGATCGGCAGGAGGCTGGTTTCGGCAGGGCGAGCCGAGGAAGCTTTGAGAATCCTTGACAAGGCACAAATCGGTGAGCGGTATCAAGTTCCCTACGATTGGCAGGCGACACGAGCCGACGCTCTTGAAATGCTCGGTCGTGGTGAAGAAGCACAACAGTTTCGCTGGCAATGCTTTGAACAGTCTCTCGATGACGAGATGCTGAAGGAATTTGTGCGCCGATTACCGGATTTTGACGATGTGGAGGCTGAGGAAAAGGCATTTGCATACGCTCAGACCCATCCCGATGTCCAGCAGGCATTAATACTCTTTTTGAACTATCCTTCTCCTGCCGAAGCAGCCAAATTGGTAATGCACCGAGCCGCCGGACTAGATGGTGATCGTTACGAATTGCTCTCTCCTGCAGCAGAAGTGCTAAGCGCAAAATATCCACTGGCAGCGACCCTCCTTCTGCGTGCCATGATCGACTTTACACTCAATTATGCTCGCTCCAGTCGTTACAAGCACGCCGCGCGACATCTCATGGAATGTGCGTCTCTGGCACATCAGATAGAAGAGTTCGCAGAGTTCAAAACGCATGATGACTACGTTGCGGATCTGAAAAAGGTGCATGGTCGAAAGCATGGCTTTTGGAGCCTGATGCGGTAGTTATCTTTCCCCTTGATGTCCAAAAATCGCTCGCATTTGGCGATTTCCAAGCTGGATTGATGGTTTCCGCTGATTGGAGAAAAGCGGCCAGCGATGAGGAGAGCTATTTATCGCTAAAGATGATAAGCGTCTCACAGCACAGTTTGGAAGGTAGCTGATCTGGCTACTCGCCTTAAACACCTAATGCATCAAGCGCAATCTGCCGAGCACGGCGCGCGGTTTCCTCGTCGCAAATGAGTACATTGCCGGTGCCGGAGAGCAGCGCGGCAGCAAGCGCTTCTGCCTTGTTAAGCCCGCCCGACGCGAACACCACAGTCGGCACGCTTTTTAGGGTCTCGAATGACGGCGCTATGGCGCGCCGGTTGATCGGATGGTCGATGGGCTTACCATTCCGGTCAATAAACTGCGCGACGATATCGCCGCAGGCACCAGCTGCAATCAGTTCATCCAACGAAACGTCACTCGGCAATCCGTAGCGGATTAGCAGCGAACGCATCGTCAAGTCGCCAATACTGACAAGGATGATGTCGTTCTTCCTGATCCGCTCAAAAGCGCTTTCGAACACGTCCTGACTGACAATGGCGTCGCGAGATTGGGGGCTGCCAGCGTAAATCGGCGCGGCGAGATAAGCGCATTGCGCATTGAGCTGTCGCGCCAGATCACTCGCAATATCGAAGGTGTTGATCTCGATGCCGTGCGTGAGACCGCCGAAGACGGAATTGACGGAAACATCGGGCCGTTTCAGCTTAGGCATGTGACGCACCATCTCGCGCAATGTCGCGCCCCAACCCACGCCGATCCCCGATATGTCGGTGGTGTTCAGCTGGTCTACGAGATAATCGGCGGTCGCCTGTCCCACCAGCACCGGCACCAGATCAGGATTGTCGGGCGTCGGCACGATACTGGCGTGGCGCAAAGAAAAATCGGCGACGAGCTGTCGCTCCAATTCTACGCATGACACCAGTCGCGAGTTCAACGTGATCGTCACCAGCCCCGACCGGCGCGCCTCGGCGATAATCTTGTTGATGCGCAGGCGATTGGTGGAGAAGGCCTGCGCGATTTCTCCCTGTGTGCGACCTTCCATGAAATATTGCCAGACAACGCGCATCTGCATCTGTTCTTCAGAGAGCGCAGCTGGACCGTTCAACAAAGGCTTTCCGTTCATCCTCAGAACCTCATTTGCCAACCGGGCCTCGCCAGGCGGACCCTCTGCCTGTCTGCTTTGGTGTAGCAGCGCTTGTCCTGCACGGAAAGATAGCGACCGTTAGAATGTACGGGACAAATCGCTGATTCCACGGTTTCAATATCGAGTATATTTACATCTGTAATTAAACGTTGACAACTGTTTCAACCTATCTAGACTGAATGTCGTCAGAGTTGAAGCACTACCGGGAGGAAAGAGCGATGCGGCCGGAAATCAAAAGGGCAAAACGACATCGACCTATCCCGTACGATATGCGGCCTTGCTTTCCTGCCGTCCATCCAATGCCCTTCATGCAGGGATGATTGCCATGACCGACACAACATCAGCAGGCTTGGATGCTCTTGAAAATATTGCTCTCATTATTTTTGACTGTGACGGGGTGCTGATCGACAGCGAGCCCATCGCCAGCCGGACACTTGCCGAAATGCTGCGCAATGCCGGCATGTCCATCACGGATGAGGAGGCGCATGTCAGGTTCACCGGCCATTCAGAACCGGCTATCCGCAGGATCTGTGCGGAAGAATTAGGCATGGTCGACGTCGATGTCCATTTCTCCGCCTGGCACACGCGCCTTTATGAGGAATTTGGGCGTTCGCTCACATCGATGCCCGGCATTGATGCGGTGGTCAAAAGCGTGAAGCGGCCCAAATGCGTTGCCTCGAACAGTTCCATCGAGCGCCTCAAAAGCAGTCTGGGCAAGCTTGATTTGTGGCAACATTTCCATCCCGCAGTGTTCAGCGCCCAGATGGTGGCAAGACCCAAGCCTGCCCCGGATCTTCTTTTGCATTGCGCTGAACAATTCCACGTCAAGCCGGAGCATTGCGTGATGATCGACGACAGTTCGCACGGCGTCGTCGCCGCCAATGCAGCAGGCATGACTGCGATCGGATTTGTCGATCCAGCAGATCCGCGTCCCGATCGGGCTTCGCTTCTCAAGGCCAGCGGCGCTGCTTTCGTGGTCAACGGAGCCGCAGAGTTACCGGCTGCGATAACCGCTGCCAATATCCTCATCGGTGAACATGACAGACCGACCGATCACAGCGTTACATTTGCAAAGCCACACCAACAGTTGTAAACTTTTTTCGATGCGGTGAATTGATCTGATCAGTTTGCAATCAGGGGAATGAAAGAATGGTCCGCGTCATACAGATTTCAGACACGCATCTTGGACGCCACAAGGCGCATTTCGTGGAAAACTGGCGGCCTTTGAAAAACTGGCTTGCCAGTGAAAATCCCAAACTCATCATCCATTCCGGCGATATCAGCGTGGACGGCGCGGATGTTGAGGACGATTTTGCCTTCTGCCGCGAAGTGATGGTCGACCTGCCCGCCCCGATGCTGGTTGTTCCGGGAAACCACGATGTCGGCGAACCGCAAAGCGCACATCAGCCGGCCAACGAACATCGTCTGGAACGCTGGAACCGACAGTTTGGCGCAGATTTCTGGGCAAAGGATGTGGGAAACTGGCGCCTTCTCGGGTTCGATTCCATGATCTTAAGTTCCGGTCTTGCGGCGGAAGAAGCGCAGTTTCACTGGCTGGAACGACAAATGGAGAGCGCGGACGGCCGCCGCATCGCATGGTTTACCCACCAACCTTTGTTTATCAATGGCTGGGAGGATATCGACAACGGCTATTGGTCGGTAAAGCGGGAACCGCGCACCCGGCTGCAGCGCCTCACGCAGCGTTTCGGTGTCGATCTTATCGCCAGTGGTCATCTTCATCTCTCACACGATTTCATTCTCGACGGCGTCCAGTTCGTCTGGTGTCCGTCAGCCGCCTTCGCGGTTGGTCCACACATGCAGCCGCCTTTGGGCGGCGAAAAACAGCTTGGCGCCGTACGCTACGATTTCTCGGAAACAGGTTTCAGCTTTACGCGTGTACATCTGCCGGAACTGAAGATGATGTGGATCGATGACGTTGTGCACGAGGTTTACCCCCCACGATAGTTTGGGCGGGCGACGAATGCTGGAGGAGAGCTTTTGTCCCAGGTTGATATCCAAAACATCAGCAAATCGTTCGGAAGCCTCAAGGTGCTGGACGACATTAATATTTCGATCCGCGACGGGGAATTTCTTACCCTCGTTGGGCCTTCGGGCTGCGGCAAGTCGACACTCGTGCGCATCATAGCCGGCCTGGAAAGCCAGTCGGCAGGTACGATCAGCGTGGACGGCGCATCGGTGAACCACCTGCGCCCGCATGAGCGCAAGCTGTCGATGGTGTTCCAGAGCTACGCGCTTTATCCGCATATGACGGCTTTCGACAACATCGCTGTTCCCCTCACAGTAGAAAAACTCAGCCTGTTGGAGCGCATTCCGCTGATCAAACATCTCTCGCCGCGCCGCAAAAGGCTCACACAAGAGATTGCAAAACAGGTCGAAGCCGTGGCCGGCCAGTTGAAGATCGAGGCGCTGCTTGGCCGCAAACCTGCGCAGCTTTCTGGCGGGCAGCGCCAGCGCGTGGCGCTCGGCCGGGCGATGGTCCGCCAGCCGCGTGCCTTCTTGATGGACGAACCGCTATCCAATCTGGATGCGAAACTGCGCGTCCACATGCGCACAGAACTGACTGAACTGCACAAGCGCATGGGCGCGACTTTCATCTATGTCACACACGACCAGATCGAAGCCATGACCATGTCGGACCGTGTCGCAATGATGGACGGCGGCAAGGTGCAGCAGCTCGGGACGCCGACGGAACTTTATGAGCACCCGGCCAATCTGGAAGTGGCCCGCTTCATTGGCAGCCCAACAATCAATACCATGCCCGCATCGATTGGACCGGCCGGCCGTGTGGAAATACACGGTCGGCCGCTTGGCATCGCCGTCAACCTGCCGCAAGGCGAGAGCGTGACCATCGGCATCAGGCCGGAGGCGCTCGACCTGCGTTCGCCCAAGCAGGCAGCTGCAGGCCAACCGATCATCGACGCACGCCTGCGCCGCACGGAAAATCTCGGCGCCGAATTTCTCCATCACCTCGACCTGACCGGCACGGACGCCACTGGCTTCATCATGCGCACAACATCACCGCACGAAGACATCCACGAAGGCGACGCCGTGCGACTGACCTTCGACCCCACGCTTTGCCATATTTTCGGCCCCGACGGACGGCGGGCCGGAAAAACGCATGTGCTCTTGTCAGACGACGATTCCGGGAGGGCAAAACATGGCTCAACGCGTTGAACCGGCCCTTGGACAAAGGCTTGGCCGGCGAGAATTCGTCGAGAAGCTGACAGGGCTTGGCCTGGCGGCACCCGCATTCATGCTGCTCTTGCTGCTCCATATCGTGCCGCTGATTGTCTTGGTGGTGCTCAGCCTCACCGATTATCAGCTTGGCGACCTGACGCTGTCATTTACCGGCCTCAAGAATTTTTCCAATGCCTTGCACGACGAGACCTTCCGTCGATCGCTCTTCAACACGTTCATCTACGTGGCCTTTGTGGTTCCCGGATCAGTGGCGCTCGGCCTCCTGTTCGCCCTCCTCATCCATGGCCGAACGCGTAGCCGCGCAATCTATGAGGTCATCTTCTTCCTGCCGGTCACGGCAACACTTATTGCCATGGCATCAGTATGGAAGTTCCTGCTTCATCCAAGCCTTGGCCCAATCAATGCGATTATTGTTGCCCTGGGCTTCCAGCCCGTCAATTTCCTCAGCGACCCCGCCTATGCGCTGCCGACGCTGGCGGTCATTGGAATCTGGCAACTGGTCGGCTTCAACATGGTGCTGTTTTTGGCCGGTCTCTCGGCGATCCCCAAAGACCTATATGAAGCCGCTGATATTGATGGCGCGGCTGGCGTGATCGATCGTTTTCTGACCGTGACCTGGCCGATGCTTGGGCCGACGACCATGTTCGTCCTCATCACCACATCCATCACCGCCTTCAAGGTCTTTGACACGGTAGTCGCGATCACGCGAGGGGGCCCACAAGATTCCACCAATGTGATCCTTTATGCGATCTATCTGGAAGGCTTCCAGTATTTCTCGACCGCCTATGCCGCAGCTCTGACTCTGGTGTTTTTGGCATTCATCCTGATCTTTTCGGGCATCCAGACCTTTTTCATAGACAGGAGGGTGCACTATTGACACCGATACCGGACATGAAAGCACAAGCCGCAAGCCCGCCTGCCCGCAGCCTCTCGGGGCTGAAACGGGGACTTGGCTTCATCGCGGTCCACACCATCTTGATCGTGGGCGCAATCTTTATCGTCATGCCCTTCGTCTGGATGCTGGTTACATCAATCAAACCACCAAATGAGATATTCAGCGCTCAGTTGCGGTTATGGCCAACGCAGTTTTATGGCGTGGAAAATTACAGCTTCGCGCTTGAAAGCGCTCCGTTGCTGCGCTTTGCACTGAACGGCGTCATTGTGTGCAGCGGTATCCTTCTGGTCCAGTTGATTGTCGCAATCCCGTGTGCCTACGCACTGGCCAAGCTGAAATTTACCGGCCGCAACCTTTTCTTCGTTCTGATCCTGCTAGCACTGGCGATCCCCATCCAGGTGCCAGCGCTTCCCCTTTATATCGCCCTGGCCTGGGCTGGCCAGCTCAACAGCTATTTCTCGATGATGCTGCCGTTTTTCCTGTCGGCCTTCGCCATATTCCTGTTCCGGCAGTTTTTCAGGAGCTTTCCCGACGATATCATCAATGCCGCACGACTTGATGGCATGGGCGAGCTTGAAATCATCTGGCGCATCGTCACGCCGAGCGCCATGCCGGCAATCGCCGCTTTCGCGGTATTCTCGATCGTCGCGCATTGGAACGACCTTTACTGGCCGCTCATCGTCATTTCCGACAATCAGCTCGCTCCGCCACCGCTTGGCATGCTGCTCTTCGCAGACGCGGAAACTGGCTCGAATTATGGAGCCCTGACGGCGGCCGCCACCATGCTTACAGCCCCGCTCGTGATCTGCTTCCTGATTGCGCGCAAGCGTTTCATCCAGGGCATCACCATGACCGGTGTCAAATAAGAAGCCTCAATAAATAAACGTCTTAATCCAGGGAGGAACATATGAAACATATAGCAAAATTCATCGCCGCCGGAACCCTGACGCTTTGTATGGCGGGAACGGCACCCGCCTCCGAGGTGACACTGGACGTGCTCTACGCACAATCCGGCTTCGCGAAGTTCCATGATCCAATTTCGCAAGCCTTCATGAAGGAACACCCGGATATCAAGATAAAATTCCGGGCTCCTGCCAAGGACTACGACGAAGGCCATCTCCTGATGCAGCGGCTGGCCGTCACCAATCAGCTTCCAGACATCTACTTTCCCGGCTATCATCTTATGCCCGAGCTTGCGCGCACTTTGTCCAAGCGCAATCAGATCGTGGACCTCAAGCCGTTTCTGGATGCCGAACCACAAAACTGGATAACGGAGAATTATTCACAGTCCATGCTCGATATCGGCGTTGTAGATGGTACCAAATACGGTATGGCCTTCAACGCGTCGCTCCCAATTCTTTACGTCAATGAAAGCGCCGTCGAGAAAGCAGGTTTGGACCCCAAGGAGGTACCGGCGACCTGGGACGATCTTCTGGCGCGCGCCAAGAAAATCCATGACGCAGACCCGAAGATGGCGGGTATCGGTTATACAATCTACGATTGGCCCGACGATTGGCTCTGGCAGACCATTTTGCGGCAGAAAGGAACGCAGCTCGTCGAGCCTGAAACGGGAAATGCCGGTTTCGACAATGAAAAGGGTCTGGCAGCCCTCAAAATTCTCCGTCGTATCGTGACTGAGGGCGGCGAGAATTTGTTGGAATTTGAACAGGCGCGCCAGCAATTCGCAGCCGGACAAACAGCCTATTTCATCGATACACCCGCCCGCCTTGCACAGATTATCGGTCTTGTAGGAGACCGCTTCAAACTGAACACGATAAGAGTACCGGTTGACGATAAGGAAAATGGCGGCCTCCCGACGGGCGGCGCGGCGGGCATCATTCTTTCACAAGATGAGGCAGTGCAAAAGGCGGCCTGGGAATATCTGAAATTCGCCACCGGTCCGAAAGGACAGAGTATCGTGGTAGAAACGACAGGATATCTGCCGACGAACAAACTGGCTGACGGCGCTGATTATCTTGCTCCTTTTTACGAAAAGGAACCGCGCTTCAAAACAGTGGCATCCCAAATCGAGCTGGCGCGCCCGTGGGAGGGCTATCCGACCGGATCGTCGGTGCGCATCTGGCGCGCGGAACGCGACATCATTGCCAAGGTTATGCGGGGCGATCTTACCCCCGAAGACGGCCTGCCTATGCTCGTGAAGACGGTCGATGAAATGACGAAGTAAGTCCGTCATCACTAACAGCCAACCCGGTTAATTCATAGCGGAATGGATATGGCGCGCATCGTGCAAATTGCCGTGTGCCGAAGTGAGCGTTTTTCACAGGGGGACATTCGCCGGTTTTAACCGGTCGTTGTGTCATCTGGGTTTGGAAGTTGCGACGAACGGGTTGAGGTTTCGGGGCGTTTACGCCCTTTTTTTAAGTTGCCAGCTTTGGAATGCGTTCAAGCACGAGGCGCAGGATATTCTGGCTTGGGCAAGAGGTCGGCAGATGGAGACGGATCTGGGTCTTCATTTCGATCACTCGCGCTGCGATCTTGATCAGGCGCAGCCGCAATGTGTCGAACTGAGCGACGGCGAAGCGTGAGCGTTTCGGCATCGCAGCGCGCAGGCCCCACATCAGCCAATAGGCCCCAGCATGCAGGAAGAGGCGGAACTGGTTGGCGGTGGCTCTGGTGCAAGACGTGCGGTCAGCCGCCAGATGCGTCTTCCACGACTTGATATGGTTCTCGGCCATGCCACGTCGGCAGTAGACGCCCTCATAAAGCGTTTTCGGTCTGTTGCCTGTGAGGTTGGTCACGATGAAGCGGGTATCTGTCCCCTGGGCACCAGCTTCCATACGCGCGATGATGCGTTCCACCCGGCTCCAGCTCGCCGCCCCATCGAAGAATGCCGTGAACCTGCGCACCTTGCCCGCCTTTGCCGAGGTCTCGAAGCGCTTGCGCAGTGTCGTGGTCGGCGCCACGCCAAGGATGAAGTCAACGTCATTGGCGCGACACCAGTCAATGACGAGTGGGCTGGTGTAATGGCTGTCGGCCCGGATCAGAATACAGGTATTGGGCCAGTTGTTTCGGATCATCCGTACAAGGCGGCGCAGGTGGGCGCGGATTTCAGCGCCGCCTGGTCGCTTGGCCGGGCGTAGCACTGCGGCGACGAACCGGCCGTCACCATCGAAGACGACAATCGGCTGAAAACCGTATTCGTCATGATGGGCATTGAACAGGCGAAGCTGCTGGCAACCGTGAACAGCATCAAAAGTATCATCAATATCAAGCACGATCCGCTTCGGTACCTGCCGGAAGGAGGCGCAGTAAAGGTCGATCATGGCCTGGCCCATGGCGAGGAGTTCACGAACGCCCGGAAGGTTCTCCAGCCGACACATCGTTGATTGAGAGGCCAGCGACCGGCCTGAGGGCAAACTATTGTGCGCCATCTTGAAGACCGGATCGCTGCGAAGCCGGTTGGCATCATTGCCATCCTCATAACCTGCTGCAATCATCTGTATGCGGAAGCTGATCATCGTCGAAAGACCATGTACAATCTGATCTGAACGGCGCGGATCCTTGATGCAGCCTGCCAGGCGCTCGGCAATACGATAGCGCTTCTCGACTTCATTCAAAGCCAGAAGGCCACCATCCGATGACAGCATTCCGCCGTCAAACCGGGCAACAACATTCTTGCCATCAATGGGTGACAAACCGCTCAGCGGCACCGTATGATCGTTCATGGCGGATGTAGTCTCCCGGAAACTGCACGGATCGGCTTCGACAACCATTTCTTACGCTGTTTCAAAAGGTTAGGCTACATCCGTCAACTCGACATGAATTATTCAGGCTAATTTTGCTCTGTAGCCCCTAGCAGCGTATAGATTGTATCGCCAGCCTGCCATCGGTCATATAACCGTTGGCAGGCAAATTCCGAAACGGCGCAGGAACACCCATGACAAACGAAACGTTGATCCCTAGCCGGCGCGCTTTTGCATTGAAATGTGGTGAGCGATACATCCCGAGGCCTTGCTGCGGCCGTTTCGCGCAAACCATGATCCGTCACGCCGGGCGACTGGCAACTTGCGGTTCGGTCAATCCGCGTTCTACGAAATCGGTGTAGATGCGCTTGACCACTTCGAGTTCCTCTGGTGGTCCCGGTTTAAGAATGACGCGATCGGTCTGGATGTTCTTGTGTTCGCGTGGGCGAAGTTAACTCTTTGGATTGCCAGCATCATCGATCAGGAAACTGCGCAATCCGAAACCCGAGGGATCACCTTGACGGAACCCTTTCTTTATGAAGGTCGTCTGGCCCATATGCACTCTCGTCGAGAGCACGCAACTATGTTCCCGGGCGAAGCTTGACGAAATCAGACGGTGAAAGGCAATCTTGAGGGTTTTCATTCCATCCACGTCACCAAGCAATAGCGGTTGGCGTTCCGATGAGGTGGAAATAAGGGTGAAGCGTCCGGCCTTTATCTGGACGATCACAGCTATCGTTGAGGTGACGAAAATGCCGATGACCGTACGTAAGCCCGCGACAGTTGGTGAAATTCTGGTGGAAGAGTTCATGCAGCCTTGGGAATTGACACAATCGGCGTTGTCCGGGGCGATGGGGGTTCCGCGCAAGTATGTGAACGAGCTTTGCAACGACCGCCGTACGGTGACGGCTCCGACCGCGTTCATTCTGGCGCGTGTGTTCGACAATAGCCCTGACTTCTGGGTGAACGTGCAGCGCCGGACGGATTTGTGGGAAGCGATGCATTCGCCGCGCGAGCGTGAGCGGATCGAACGGGCCAAGCTGCTCGCTTCCGCAGCATGAAGGCTAAGCGCTAGCCTTGGCAGGGGCCGCGTGATAGCGCGGATTGAATGTCAGTCAGCGCAAAGTCATCACCGACATAGAGAAGGGGAGCGGAATGCCGTTTTGCCAAGGCATAGGCAAAACAATCACCGAAGTTCAAACCGGCTCTCGTTCCAAATCCCTTGCCGTATTCCACCCGCGCCTTCATCGCAGCTCGTGCAAGCCTGTCATCTATGGACGCAACCAAGATGCCGAAATCAGCAAGGAATGCATCCAGATCGGCAATCGCAGCATGCCGATCTCCCTCCCTGATCCTGCCCGCAAGAACTGTACCGGCCTCGACGTAATTCACCGCCGATATCAGACGCGCCGTATCAGACTGGAGAGCATCCATGCACTCCGGCGCTTCCACCTCATCGAAGAGGATCGCTATGATCGCTGATGCGTCGACAATCATCATTGATGATAGCCTGGCTCTTCTGAGGTATCGCCGACGGCTTCGTCCCATTCCTGTTTCGTAACCGGACGGCGGTCATAACGACTGGCACGATCACGAACGAAAGCTTTCATACGCGCAACGTAATCGCGCTGCGCCTCGCGCTCGGCACGAAGCCGGTCCAGTCGCTCTCGCATGGCCTGAGTGATAGCGTCAGTCATGGTCTCGCCGGTAAGACGGGATAGTTCCCGCGCCAACCGGTCTGCTTCATCGGTCTTGATGCTCAAGGCCATGGTAATCTCCTCATATAGACACACTTTCTAGATATCATTTCTATATTGTATCTTCAACGGAGAAACGGAATGTGGACGTTATTCATCGTCCTGATTATCGAGCCCGATTTCCAACTCTTATCCCTTTGATTGTCATTTGCAGCCCGCAGGGACTTTTCGAAATCCTCGCGCGCCATCTGCCTGCCGATCAGCTGGGCACTGGATAATACCACTGCGCCAAGCCGTTTGGCGGCATCGGCCTTGTCATCAGCATCCGGCTTGTCGCCAGCGTGATTGCCGTTGGCTGATCTGCATTCGTTCGCTCGCCTTTTCTGGCCTATCTCCAAGACCGACGGTGGCACAGGCTCTCCCGGCTGCACGGTTCACTGTGCCAATCATTTCCAATACCCAAGGGCCTCCAGGTGGCATAGCTCGACCGCCCATGGCGGCCTTTGTCACGAGGCTTCAGCCCGACCGGTTGCCCGGCAAGCCGCTTGTTAACTACCAGACCTATAGACAATTATCTGGGGGGATCCTTCCTCCACTGGTGATAAGCGCCTTCGAGGCGCCCTGAACGGCGACAGTTATCGTCTCGCGCAAAGCCGAGCCAGTAAGGCCGGCTGAAACCCTCGCAAAATCGCCGACGCCGCCAGCGGCCTACTTTTACACCGCCCTTTGGCCTGATTTTATTCCGCCGTTGACACGGGTGTGCATACGAAATCAATGGTGATAGATTCCGGTATGAACGACACCGTCCACACCGCACCATGCACGATGCATGCCCGGGCTATTGAAGGGCAGGCAGATATTGCCCTTTGCGTCCACGGCCACAAGCCCGCCTGAACCGCCGATTTCACCAAGTTCGGTCACGACGTCGCCTGCTGCTTTGTGCAAGTCCTGCCCTGCCCAGCGCATACGCGCATCTATCTCGTGTCCAACCGCCCGGCGAATAAAATATTCGCCATGTCCAGTTGCCGAAATGGCCGCAGTGGCATCGTCCGCCCAGGTTCCGGCGCCAATAACGGGACTATCACCGACGCGACCGGGCGTCTTGGCGGTCATGCCACCTGTAGAAGTTGCTGCAGCGAGATGACCGAAGCGATCGAGCGCGACCGCCCCGACGGTTCCGTGCTTGCGAGCAGGATCGCCATCATCGGGAAGCCCCTTCTTGCGACGGTCCATTTCGACCTTGAGGGCATGGAGCCGATGTTCCGTACCGAACCATTCCGGGCTTTGCATTTCAAGACCGGCATTTTCACAGAAACGCCTGGCGCCATCACCGGCCAGAAATACATGCTCGGTCGTTTCCATCACCGCGCGTGCAGCAAGTATGGGGTGACGCGGGCCGCAAATTCCTGAAATCGAACCGCATTCACGCGTCATTCCATTCATGATGGCCGCATCCATTTCGTGGGTGCTGTCGGTGGTATAGACCGCGCCACGTCCCGCGTTGAACAACGGGTCGTCTTCCAATGCCATGACCGAAGCCGTTACAGCATCGAGCGATGTGCCACCCTCGCGCAGAATATTTAGCCCCGCCTCGAGACAGGCGCGTAAGGCAGCATGATAGGCCGCTTCGCGCTCCGGCGTCATAATAGATTTCAGTATCGTTCCCGCACCACCATGCAGCGCGATAACCGGCATCGTTTCAGACATTCTAACCTCAATGTGGAAGGAGTTCTGCTTTATCCAATCGCGTCAGCGCAACGCGAAACTCATGGCGGAAAGTGCCGTCATCCAGCCGACCACCTCTGCCATTGTCACACAATCAAAACCCACCGTGACGGCATCAACCCGTCTGGCTGGGGGGAGTATTGCCATTTGATCGGCGAGTGCCGCATTGCTCATCAAGAATTCTGTCTTGTATGGCCCATTCAGCCGGAAGGCTTTTTTACTACCAGCTTCTCGGACTGCACGTATCGCCCCTTCCCTTAGCATAGCGCGCGCCCGCTGAACGGATATCTGTCGCGCAGCCCGGTGACCGAAAGATTGTTTGACAACGATAAATTCAGCATCCGGGAAAAATCCAATATTCTCGTCCCTCGTGCAATCATCGCCGGAAACCAGACCAACTGGAACGCCAAGCTCTCCAGCATAAGCACCGTAAATACCCGGTTCCCCGTAAGGCAAGTTGTTGATGCGGACTTCCCGGAATGCAAAACCGTTTGTGGTGTGAGCAAGCACCCCACCCTTGCCGGCCATGGAATGATGCCCGACCATAAGGAACAGATCGAACTCAGCCGTCAAACCGCAGGCCATGTTCATCGGTTTAGGCTTGCCCAGAAGCAGATCGGCTGCCGGATGCAGCAGAGATGGCAGGATATTTGTCATCGGCCCGTGAGAGTCGTTGACAAGGATTTCGGTCGCGCCCGCTTCTACCAACCCCTCGATTACGGCGTTTACTTCCTCGGTCATGAGAATGCGCGCCTTCTCATATTCCGCATGACCAGCCTGCCCTTGCGCTGGAGCAACTACACCTGCAACTCCCTCAATATCGGCGGAGATATAGATTCGCATAACAACCGCTCCTCAGTCGGATCGTAGCTTCGGATCGAGCGCGTCGCGCAAGCCATCGCCAAAAAGATTGAAGCCCAGCACGGTGACAAAAATTGCGATGCCGGGGAATAACGTCAAATGGTCAGCTACGCCCATATAGGTCCGGCCATCAGCCAGCATGGCGCCCCATTCGGGACTTGGCGGTTGTGCGCCGAGACCGATGAAGGACAAGGCAGCGGCTGTCAGAATGGAGGTGCCTATACGCATCGAAAAATAGACGATGACGTTTGGCAAGGTGCCGGGCAAGATATGACGAAGCATGATAACGCGATCAGCCACGCCGATGGCCCGCGATGCATCGACATAGACGGTTCGCTTCAACTGCAACGTCGTACCGCGCGCAAGTCGGGCAAAAACCGGAATAGAGAAGATTGCGACTGCGTAGATCACATTGGTAATACCAGGTCCGAGCACAGCAATTACAGCTATAGCAAGCAGAATGCCTGGGAAAGCAAGCAGCAGATCGCAGAATCGCATGATAATCGAATCCACCCAACCGCCGTAAAACCCGGAAACGATACCCAGAGTGACACCAAAAAGAGCACCCAGCGTCACCGAAAGAAAGCCAACGGCAAGCGAAATGCGCGCACCCCAGATAATACGGCTGAATATGTCCCGTCCGTAGGCATCCGTTCCTGCCCAATGCCCGGCACTGGGTCCTTGCAGAACAGCATTATAGTCGGGTGTACTCGGATCGTAGGGCGCGAGCACGGGAGCCAGAATTGCCGCCAGTACCAAAGCAATGATAAAGACGAGCGCCACGAGGGCCACCTTCTGCTTTTTGAACCGCCGCCAGAATTCAGCTAATGGTCTGCGCATTTTCTGGGAGGGTTCCACCAAAACGGTTGTCGTGCTCATTTGTAGCGGATCTCCGGGTTTGCAAAGGCATAAAGAACGTCAACCAGCAAATTGATGAAGATGAACTGTAGCGAAAACAGCAGGATCAATGCCTGTATGACGGGATAATCGCGATAGGAAACGGAATCGACCAGCAGTCTTCCTACACCTGGCCAAGAGAAAACGCTTTCGACCACAATCGATCCACCGAGCAGAAAGCCGAATTGCAGACCGACCATTGTAATAATTGGGATCAAAGCGTTGCGCAGCGCATGTTTCCATATGACCCTGCGCTCCGGCACGCCTTTGGCACGTGCTGTGCGAACATAATCCTCCCGCGCAATTTCGATAAACGCTGAGCGGGTAAAGCGCGCCATCACGGCTGCAACTCCTACCCCGAGGGTGAATGAAGGCATCACGTAATGCTGCCACGTACCGTACCCGCCGGTCGGAAACCAGCCAAGTTTCACCGAAAAGATATTGATCAGCAACAGGCCCAGCCAGAATGGCGGAAATGAAATGCCGGATACTGCAACGATCATTCCGGCATAATCAGGCCATTTGCCCCGTTTTACTGCGGAAATCACGCCAATGAGCAAACCGAGAAGCGATGACCAGAGCATTGCAAATACGGTGAGCCAGACGGTAGGCATCAGGCGTTCGCCAATCTCCTCGGTGACCGAACGACGCGTTTTCAGCGAAACACCGAAGTCGCCCTGAGCTGCGCGCGCTATATAGCGCGTGAATTGCTCCGGCAACGGTCTATCCAGCCCAAGCGACGAACGAACTGCGGCAACATCCTGCGGGCTGGCGTCAGGCCCTGCCACGAGGCGGGCGGGATCGCCTGGCAGCATATGCACAAAGGCGAAAACGCAAACCATCACCAGCACGATGACAGGTAGGGTGGCAACAAGCCGTTTGATGAGATAGGAAAACATAAATTCCCTTTCGGAAAGGTAGCGCCGGCCCCCAAAGGCCAGCGCTCTTTTCACGAGCTGTTAGTCAGCAAATGCTGCTTCTTCGAGCAGGAAACCACGATCGGGAAGCATATAGACGCCGGAAAGCGACTTGGTCTTGGCCGATAGGTTCTGGTTCACACCGAGGAATATCCAGGGCGCGCCTTCCCAGGCGGCCTTTTGTGCGTCCGCGTAGAATTCTGCCCGCCTGGCCGGATCAGCCGTGCTGATTGCACCTTCGATGGCAGCATCGACCTTTGCGTCCTTGAAGTAAGCAACGTTGAACATTGCTGGCGGAAAGCTCTGGCCATAAAGCAGCGGACGAATACCCCAATCGGCATCACCTGTCGAAGCAGACCAGCCGCCATAATACATCTGTACGGCAGCATCCTCCGGCTTCTCGATGGACCAGATTTTCTGCGCAGCAACGCCAGCCTCAAGCGGCATTACGTTCACCTTCACATTGATCTGTGCCAGTTGCTGCTGGATGAACTGAACCGCACGTATGGATTCCGTATTGGAGTTCGCCCAGATTTCCGTTTCGAAACCATTCTCCAGGCCTGCTTCCGTCATCAATTCTTTGGCCTTGTCGAGATTGTACTCGTAATTGCCAACCGGAACATGGAAAGCAAGGTTCTTGGGAATGATCGAATCTGCCGGCTCGCAAAGATCGTTATAGACGATCTTGCAATAGGCTTTCTTGTCTACGGCGTAATTGAGCGCGTGCCGGACGCGAACGTCATCGAAAGGCTTTTTCAGATTATTGAGAGAAACGTACCACTCGACGATAGAAGGATCTTTGTCGACCTCGACATTCGGGTTCTTTTCGGCGACCTGCATCAGTTCAGGAGGGAAGGAAGGGATAAACTGGGCTTCACCCGTCTGGAGCATTGCAAAGCGCGCGCCCGATTCCGGCACTGAACGAACCGTAACGCCATCGATCTTGGGAAGCCCCTCTTTCCAGTAGTTGTCATTTTTCACGACTTCAAGCGTATCTGCCGACCAGTTTTTGAACTTGAACGGGCCGGTTCCGACCGGATTGCGTCCGATCTCCTTGCCATATTTTTCAAGCGCGGCCGGTGAAATGATCATAGCACCTGGATGAGCAAGCGAAGCGATCATCGCGCCAAACGGTTCCTTGAGGATCAATTTGACTGTAGCATCGTCAACAATCTGCACTTCCTTGACCATTGAGACCAGGCTGCGGCGCGAAAGCTTGTTGTCTGGGTTGGCAAGACGTTCGATATTGACCTTGACTGCTTCGGCATTGAAATCCGAGCCGTCGTGGAACTTGATACCTTTGCGAATCTTGATGGTAAATTCGGTCGCTTCGCCATTGGCTTCATAGCTTTCAGCCAGCAGAGGAATGAGTTTCATATCCTTGTCGAAGCCAAAAAGACCCTGATAGATAAGACGAAGCGAGGTCTGCGACAGCGTGTCATTGATGTTCGTTGGATCAAGACCTGTCAGGTTATTTGGTACCGCAACGGTAAGGGATTTCGCCCAGGCCGTCGCGCCCGGGAGCATCATCACGGCGGCCAACGCCGACGAAAACAGCAAGTTCTTCAGTTTCATTGTCAACTCCTTCCTAAGATCAATGAAAATCGCCGATGGGATGGCGTGCTACGAAATGGCCAGGCTCCACCTCGATAAGAGAGCTGACGAGCGGCATGTCGTCCGGTGAACGCACCGGGCTTGGGATTTCCCCCTCGATAAGCGGGCGACTGCGCTCACGTCGCTGGGGATCGGCAATTGGAACCGCAGAGAGAAGCCGTCGCGTATAGGGATGTTGTGGATTCTCGAAAATCTGGCGCCGCGGACCAATTTCAACGATCTGCCCGAGATACATCACCGCCACACGATGGGATATCCGCTCAACAACCGCCATGTCGTGACTGATGAATATGTAGGAAAGTCCGCGTTTTTCCTGCAGTTCCATCATCAGATTAATGACCTGAGCCTGAATGGAGACATCAAGCGCGGCAACCGCCTCGTCGGTAATGAGAATATCGGGGTCTCCCGCAAGAGCACGCGCTATACAGATGCGCTGACGTTGCCCGCCCGAGAACTGATGTGGATAACGATGTGCATGTTCTGGCCGCAGACCTACATCCCGAAGCAATTCCACTACACGCTCGTGAATTTCCGCCCCTTTTGCGAGTCCGTGGGTGATTAACGGTTCCGCAATTGAAAAGCCTACAGTCAGGCGCGGATCGAGGGATGCGAACGGGTCCTGAAAGACGTATTGGATCTTGCGGCGAATGGATTGCTTTTCCGCTCTTCCAAGTTTGAAAATATCCTTGCCATTGTAGAGGACCGCTCCAGAAGTGGCTTCCTGAAGCATCATAATTGTGCGTCCGGTCGTTGACTTGCCACAACCCGATTCACCGACCAGCGCCAGTGTTTCACCCTGGTGCAAACTGAAACTGACCTGTTCCACAGCATGCACGTGACCAGTGAGTTTCGAGAAGAGCCCGTTCCTGATATCGAACCGTGTCACCAGATCACGCACCTGCAATACCGGGTCAGGTGATTTGATCGTGTCTTGCGGAGGATACTCGGCAAAACTGTCCGAGCCGCTGTCATCTGCTTTCAATAGAGGAAAACGACGCGGAAGGTTTTCACCGTTAAGGGCTCCAAGACGTGGCACTGCGGCAAGCAACGCGCGGGTATAAGAGTGTTGCGGTGCAGCAAAAATGGTTTCTACTGTGCCTTCTTCCACTTTCTCGCCGCTACGCATAACAAGTACCTTGTCTGCGACTTCCGCCACAACGCCCATATCGTGAGTGATGAAGAGTACGGCCATGCCCATCTCTTCCTGCAGCAAGCGGATGAGACGCAGAATCTGCGCCTGAATGGTGACGTCCAGAGCCGTGGTAGGCTCATCGGCAATCAGCAGGCGCGGCCGGCAAGAAAGAGCCATGGCAATCATGACACGCTGACGCATGCCACCCGACAACTGGTGCGGATGACGGTCAAGTATGCGCCTGGCATCGGGAATACGGACCTTTTCCAACATGCGCAGTGCTTCAGCCCGTGCTTCAGCAGAAGAACATTTCTGATGCAAACGCACCGCTTCGGCAATCTGCTCGCCAACAGTAAAAACCGGGTTGAGAGAGGTCATCGGCTCCTGGAAAATCATCGCGATATCGTTGCCGCGAATACCTTCCATCTCATCAAGCGCGAATCTGGTAAGGTCGTGTGTAACTCCATCGCGGTTGGTAAATTCGATAGCGCCTTCCGTAATCTTGCCGCCACCGAATTCCACAAGGCGCATGATCGCAAGAGAGGTGACAGATTTACCGGATCCGGATTCGCCCACAACTGCCAGCGTTTCACCCGGTCGGATCTCGAACGACAAATTCCTGACCGCACGAAACGTGCCATCATCGCCCTTGAAATCAACACTGACATTTTCAACGCGTACGATCGGTGCTTCTACCGGCTTATTCGGTTTCACTGACATCCGTGGTCCTCGATTTGGACTGCGGCAGATCTTCATCCTCCGCATAAAGATAGGGCATGAGAGAGCGCGTTACGGAGACGGCATCCGAGACGCTCTGATGATGTGCCGTCAGCACGGCAATAATCGCTTCGAAGGCAGCGAGTGCCCCAATCGTCGAACTGTGCAAAACGGGGTGGCTCGCAGGCACAAAAATCTGTTCATGACTGTGTGGGCACAGCGGCGAGGCAGGGCCATCGGTTACGGCAATGCAATAGGCTCCCCTGCCCCTCGCGAGTTTCAGAAAATCAACGGTTGCCTGTGAATAGCGTGGCAAGGCCATCGCTATCACAAGATCTCCAGGCCCCAGCCGAAGCACTTTCTGGGCAACACGTTCAAGCCCGCCTGCCCCGTTCAGCATGATCTGCGACTGGGTAGAAAGGATCGATTTATCAGCGAGATATTGCAGCATGTTCGCACTGACGCCAAAACCGAGAAAGGCAACACGCGGCGCGTGCATCATCTGGGCGGCAACGCCCTCCCATGCGGTATTCCCGGCTTCACTCATAACCTGCCGCAGGCTTTCCGCCGCACTCTGGAAGGAGTCCTCCGCAATTTTTCCGGGCGGGATGTGACGGGCGCGGTCGACATTTTCCACGGGGCGCAGCAATGACTGATAGCCTTGCACCGCGAGCCCTCTGAAATCTGTAAAGCTCCCCAATCCGAGCGCCCGCACAAAACGGGTAATCGTTGCCGACGAGGTAGAGGTTGCCTGTGCAAGCTCCTCAATACCCATTGTCGCGACCGCGAATGGATTGGCGAGCACAAAATCTGCGATCTTCTGCTGGTTTGAGGTCAGACTACCCCGGCACGACCCGATCAAAGTTGACAGATTCACGTGGTTCCCGTTTGTTTTTATCTTTATGAAAATATTGTTATCAGAAATATTTCAATTTGAAAATCTTTTTCACATCAGTTCACAACAGTTGCAGAGCAGCGAAGTCAGATAAGCTTTAGCCATTGTGCGAACGGTGGAATCTATGCGCTTTGATTGGAGGCGCGGTTGGAAGATTTTGCATCAGGTTTTGGCAAGCCGTCACATTTACCCGTGGCCATTCTCCGGCAGGCCGCCGAAACACGCCCTCACCACATGGACCGTGACCGACGACTGGCCCGATCCCGTTCCGGTCACGGAAACCGAGATCGAGGTGTTCGAGCGATGGTTCGGCGACCTGTTCGATGAAATGTTCGGCCCCGACGCTGGATCGCCCGATTCGGGAGCCAAAATCGAGCTTGAAAACGGTACTAAAAAATGATACTGGATACTCCATGAAAAAGCGTCACAGAGCCACGCTGGAACTGATCTTCGCCCGCCCAGTCAACGGTTCGATCCGCTGGGCGGACATAGAGGCGCTGTTTGTAGTTCTCGGGGCGGAAGTCAGCGAGCGGGAAGGTTCGCGCGTCGGCGTGTTCCTGTTCGGCGAAGTGCGCGTCTTTCATCGCACGCATCCGTCACCGGATACGGACAAAGGTGCGGTTGCCAGCATCCGTAAATGGCTGGACGAACACGGAGTAAAGCCATGAACAATGTCGTTGAAATCAATGGTGAGAAGGCAGTCATCGCTTTCGATCCCGAGATTCAGATGCTGCGCGGCGAGTTTGTCGGCCTGAATGGTGGGGCCGACTTCTATGCCGAGAGCGTCCACGATCTGATTGAGGAAGGCCGCAAGTCGCTGGCCGTGTATCTCGAAATGTGCCGGGAGAAGGGCATCGAGCCGCGTCGGAAGTTCTCTGGCAAGTTCAATGTCCGCCTCACGCCTGACGACCATGCCGCCGCAGTCATTGCCGCAGCAGCATCGGGCAAGAGCCTGAATGAATGGATCGTCGGGACGATCCGGGAGGCCGCTGAATAGCGGCCCCGTTCGGTTCGACCGGATTGAAAGGAGATGGCATGAATGCTTTGTGAGCGGCGCAAGCGCCCGATGATTTCTATATTGTTGGGAGAGGCGGATAGGTTCCAGGCTGGATGTCAATTTAGGGCGCTTGACCCTGTATAAGGAGATTAGCGAGGAAGCTCATCGCGGTGGAGAGCACGCCGGAGCGTTCGTTATCGGATTTATTGAGCACTTCGCGGGCGGCGCTGGCAATGACGGGATGCGGGCCTTTCTCGCCGACGTACGGGGTGGTCATCATGGCGGATAGCGCCGACTCGATCGGCCGGCGCGGATCGGAGAGGAAGGCGGCAACGCCGGCGAGCGTCTTGTCCTTTTCGGCATAGAGGACGTGCAGGATCGCGCCGACCAGCAGCGAGTGGTATGTCTTCTCCCAGTGATTCCCGCTTCTCCAGCGAGCCTTCGGGATCCACCAGCACATCGGCAACGTTCTGCACATCGCTGGCTTCCCATTCGCCTTTCCGCACCTCGAGCAGTGGATTATAGGCCGCCGACTTCGTATTGGTCGGGTCGAAGAGCAGCACGCGACCGAAGCGGGAGCGCAGGCTTCCGCTGATTGTCGGACGAATAGCGGGCATAGAGGGCGGCACGGGTCATGAATCGGTTCCCCTTCACTCGGCAATGCACTGCGTCTGCATGGCTCGTCGCGGCTGGCGCTGCCTGTCAGCGCAGGCCCGCCTTCCTGCCTCACAAGCCCTCGCCGGGACGGAGCCGGCCGGTCAAGGCTGACGCGGAACGCGCCACCGCGGTAAGCGGCTCGGCCTTGAGGGGCGGCTTCGTTCCGGCCCCCTCAAGCAAGCAAAAAAGGCTTTCACCGTAGATGCCTGCCAGCACATCATTGCATCACATCTTGTCTTCCGGCACGGGCATAATATCCGGCGCTTTGTCCAGAAAGCCTGTCAGAGCACCGCGTTTCGTCGTACCCGCACGTGCCTTGAGGAATTCGCTGGCCGTCTCCACGGCCCCGATCTTCTGTGCGACGGCGGAAATGATCCACTGATTGAGCGACACACCATCCTCCTGCGCCAGACGCGCGGCGGTCTCCTTCAAGGATTGCGGAAGTTGCAGCGGATATTTATAGCGTTGGGTCTGCGTCATGTGTTCAGTCTCCTGACGATCTCTCCCGGTGTTATCACGGTCATACCCAGTCCAAGTGCCGGACGGAAATCCTTGACATTGTGCGTCACGATGGCCTCCGCCTGCCCGTTCAATGCAGCTTCCAGCACCATTTCGTCCGCGACATCCGACAGCATGGGCCGCGTGCGAAACGAAATATCGACGCCTTCGGCAATGGTGGCGAGCGCACGCATCACCGCAGCGACGTCCTCAAGACCATACCCTGTTGCCTGCCGGATTTCCTCCCGGCTCAGCTGGTTTCGATCACACAGGAAATGGGTGATGACCCCATGCATGTCATGATGCGACAGATCATGGCACTGTTTGACGAATACCAGTCCAAGGAAAACGCCAAGTGAAGGCGGTCGCGAATTGTGCGGCGGATGTAGTTTTTATCGGCACGGACTCCCCTTTTAAGCCGTCATGGGGAGCGGGTCGGTTCCCTCGCTCAAGATGGCGAGATATCGCCGGTAACTGAACACGCGCCCCCGTTTGCGCCCGGTGATTTCCTCAACGATGCCAAACCGTTCCAGATCGGCGAGTGCCGCATTCACGGTCGGAGCCGAAAGCCCTGTTTGTTGGACGAGCTGGTTGGCCGTCAGGAACGGGTTCTGCTGGAACAAATCGTGGATACGCAGTGCGGAGCCTGCCCGGTCGCTCTCTGTCGTAATCCGCTCGCGGTCTTCCTTGAACAGATCAACAATACGGGTAGCGGCCTCGAACGCCTGATTGGCCGTTTCCGCAACTCCGGTAAGAAAGAAATCGAGCCAGGCTTCCCACGCCCCGTGCTCGCGCACCTCTTGAAGAAGGCGGTAATAGTCGGCGCGATGCGTTTTCAGGTACAGGCTCAAATAGAGGAGTGGCTTGCGCAGCACACCGTTGACGCAGAGATACAACGTCACCAGCAAGCGGCCGATCCTGCCATTGCCATCAAGGAACGGGTGGATGGTCTCAAATTGGACATGCAGCAGTCCGGCCTTTATGAGAGCGGGTAGACGGGAGCCGTCCTCGTGCATGAAGCGCTCAAGCGCATCAAGGCAATCGTCCATCTCGGTCGGCGTCGGCGGTACGAACAGCGCGTTGGCGGGACGTGAGCCGCCGATCCAGTTCTGAGACCGTCGAAACTCGCCGGGATTTTTCGTCCCGCCGCGTCCGCTTTGTAGCAAGCGTTCGTGCATCTCGCGGATCAGACGCAGTGACAGCGGTAGCTCCTCCAGCCGTTCCAGCCCATACATCATCGCATCGACGTAGTTCGAGACTTCGCGGATGTCGTCAATCGGCTGGCCGACCTGCGCCTCGGTCTCGAAGCGGAGCAGGTCCGAAAGAGTCGATTGTGTGCCTTCGATCTGGGATGAAAGGACGGCCTCCTTCCTTACATACATGTAGAGGAACAGCTCCTGACGCGGGAGCAACATCGTGATCCCGTCCAGACGACCCAACGCGCGTTCGGCCAGGCCTAGCCGCTCCAGAAGGGCCAGCACGTCGATCGGCGGTTCGGGCGGCAGTGAAGGCGGCACGAAGGCACGCACGATTTCGCCCGCAACAGGGGTCTTGACGAAGCGGCCTAGCCGAAGGTTAGAATCTGATTCGGACATGCCCAATTATGCGGGCGCAGTGTTATTTAAGCAATTGGCCCTTAGCTTAAATAAGCATTAAGTTAAGGTAAGCGCTCTTAAATAACGATCGATACTATCATGGGCGCGCACACGCAAAAGGTTCGTAACAATATTCTGTTGAATTTCATCTCAAATTGAACCAGTTTTCCGTTTGACCATGTCCCAGTCAGTTGAATTCATGCTCTTGAAAACACAATGGTATCTGTCTCGCAATTGGATCAGAGCGAAATGGAAAACTGGTTCAAACTCAATTGAAACTCAACACTTGCATTTAGAATTCTTCTTGTCGGCCAAGGTCTTCCCTACCAAGGCAGATCGCTTGATGGCAATCGGCGAATTCAACGGTCAGATCATTATCGTCGTCGTCTTCAAGCCGATTGGTTCGGAAGCCTCACCGTTATCTCCATGCGTCCAGCAAGCCAAAAGGAAAGGAAGCTATGATGGGTATCAAATTTTCCTCTAAGCGCCCTCTCACTCAGGAAGAAGAGGCAGCAATCCAGAAGATGATCGCAAGTGATCCTGATGCGCCAGAAGCCACCGATGAACAACTTGCCAAGGCAAAACCCTTCAAAGAAGCCCTCCCGGAAATGGCCGCCAAGATGGAGAAGGCCATTCGGGGCCGACCGCGTATCGACGATCCCAAGACACCGGTTACGATCCGGCTCGATCAGGATGTGGTTCAACGCTTCAAGGCTACTGGCAAAGGTTGGCAGAGCCGCATGAATGAGGCTCTGCGCAAGGCTGTTGGCCTATAAGTGAATACACTATCCACGACGAGCTATCATTCTTGAGAAGCATTGAGCTCAAGCCTCGTGGGGTCAAGCAAAGCCTCTTGAACCACAGTCACCGTCCCCGGGGCATGAGATATTCAATTTTGGCCATGGTACAGGTCTCCTCAAACTTCGTGCCGCATCGAGCGTGGATGCGCGCAGATGATTGCCGCCCCGCGGGTAACAACTACCTCTCATGCGGCTGTCCATTCCTCTGCGCGACCTCCTCGCACATCGGATCACGTACTGCATCGGCGAACTCTGGCAAACGGGCTTTCGAACTTTCTTCCGACAGACGACCCGCAAGTGCATCTATCAGGAGACCGACGTCCAGGTTCAGGTCCGATGTTCGATCCCACCCTCTGCGTCCTGCTCAAAGATAACCTTGTTCTGGTTTGACTGAGTCTGAGCCCATTTCGATATGTCGTCAGCGGTTCGCTTTCGCTCATCTTCTCGCCACACACCTAAAGGCGTCGCGCACCGCCTTTTCTCCATCGTTCATCACCACGTCTCTTGAAACGAAGCAGCATGGAGTGGTTTGAAGCCGGCCCCTGCAGGTCGGCTTCGGGAGGCCCACTCCCAACTTCAACACAGTTGCGCCGGCACACACAAACGCCAGCTCAAGGCACACGGAAATAAGGACTGTCGAGGTAACGGGCGCAGACGGCCTCATCCGACAGGTTGAAGGTGTGCTTGAGGATTGCAGGTCCTGCCATCAGCCGCGTCAGGGTGGCAGGCCACCACCATCCTTGTAAACTTCCCCGAAGTGCTTTTCCAGAAACGCCCAGTCAATCGTCTGCGCCATCCAGACCAATCTTACAATTTTTGTCTCGATGGTATTCTTCAGATCAGCTCAGCGACGACGCCGTTCCGCGCCGCACGGATATCGCCCTTGCGCGCGAGCCGTTTCCCGATATTCAAGCTCAGTTTGCCGATCTGATGATGTCTCCGGCCCGTGCCGTCGCGACCGATCAACGTTTCCGTCAGCAATGGCAGCCTGGCGGATATTAGTGGCGCTAGGACATTACACCATCCAGTGATTTACGCGGCCGAAATTGTCGCCCATGCTGTTAGCTCTGAAGATTTTATGATCGTCATCCCGCTTCGCGCAGCCGTTCCGCCGTCTGCAAGTCCACAGAAACAAGCTGACTCACGCCCTGCTCACCCATCGTCACGCCGAAGAGACGGTTCATGCGCGCCATAGTGATCGGATTATGCGTGATGACCACGAAGCGCGTTTCGGTCGAAGCCGCCATTTCATCCATCAGATTGCAGTAACGCTCCACATTATGGTCATCCAGCGGTGCGTCCACTTCATCGAGTACGCAGATCGGTGCCGGATTGGTGAGGAACACAGCAAAGATGAGCGCCATGGCCGTCAGTGCCTGCTCGCCGCCGGAAAGCAGTGTCATGGTCTGCGGCTTCTTGCCAGGCGGGCGGGCCAGAATTTCCAAGCCGGCTTCCAGCGGATCGTCGCTTTCGATCAATTGCAGTTCAGCCGTGCCGCCGCCAAACAGATGCGTGAACAGACGCTGGAACTGCACATTCACCACGTCGAACGCAGCCAGCAGGCGTTCGCGTCCCTCACGGTTGAGGCTCTGGATTGCCTGGCGCAGTTTCTTTATCGCCTCAATCACGTCCTCACGCTCGGAGACGATGATGCCCAGACGTCCGGACAGTTCTTCTTGTTCCTCATCGGCGCGCAGATTAACCGCCCCGAGCCGCTCGCGATCGATCTTCAACCGCTCCAACTGGCGTTCTAGTTGGTCAGGATCAGGCAAAGCTTCGTCCGGCCCTAAACCTGTCTGGCGGATAGCTTCATGCGGTGGGCAGTTCAAAGCTTCGGCAATACGGGCTTCGGCGTCCTTGCGCCGCTCTTCCGCCGCCGCAAGACGTTCTTCGGCACGCGCACGCTGTTCGCGACTTGCTGCCAATTGCTGGATAGCAAGGGCCGCCGTCTTGTCGAGTTCCGCCTGTGCAGCCTCAGCCTCGGCCAGAATATCGCCAGCCTGTTTTCGAAGGGCATCGGCCTGCGAAAGTTCGTTCAACAGTGCCCGGCGGCGACCCTCGATTTCGTCAGGCGCTTCGGCAAGCACCTCGGCCTCATCTGCCGTTTCCGCACGGCGATCATTCAAAGCAGCTATATGACGGTCCGCATTTTCGGCGCGGGTTTTCCAATTGCGGCGCTCCAACGCAATCATTTCCAGCCGCCGTTTGCGGGCATCGGCCTCGCGCCGCAGCCCTTCGTAAGCAGCGCGCGCTTCGGCCAGAGCAGTGCGGTCCGACATGACTTCGCTGCTCAATGCGGCAAGGCGTTCGCCAATCGCATCGATATCCGGCATTGCGTCAAGCCGGTCTTCGGCTTCCGTGACACGGATCTGCGCTTCTTCGAGATTTTCTTTCAGATGTGTCTTGCTGTCTTCCAGACCGGCACGGCGTGTTGCCAACTGGCCTGCTGCACGCTCAGCAGCCGCCAGAGCCTCACGCGCTTCATCAAGCTTGCGCTGCTTAGCACGCCATTGATCACGCGCGACGCGTTCCTGTTCGACCGCCTCGCGGACGCCGGCTTCGGTTCGCTGCACATCCTGCTCAGCCTGCTCGGCACGTTTGCGCGCGGCAATCGCCTCCTGTTCGAGCTCCGCCAGCCGGTTTTTTTGTGCCAGTCGCTGGGCTGCCGGGGTCGGCGCATCGGCGCTCGCTGTATAACCATCCCAGCGCCAGAGCGCACCAGTCTTGCTGACGAGCCGCTGGCCGGGCCGCAACATGGTTTGCAGGCGCTTGCCTTCACTTTCCGAGACAACGCCGACCTGTGCCAGCCTACGGCGCAATTGCTGCGGCCCTTCTACCAGCCGATCCAAAGGTGTCACGCCGTCGGGCAGAGCGGGATCGGCATTGGCTGCGGGATTGTAAGCCCAGTAGACCGGTGCGTGTTCATCGCTGGCCGCATCAAGATCTTCGCCGAGTGCCGCACCAAGTGCTACTTCATAGCCTTTCTCGACACGCAGTTCTTCCACCACCGGCGGAAATTGTCCCGTTTCGCTGGCATTCAAAATGCGGGCCAGCGTCTGCGCTTCCGTTTCGATACGGTTCAGCTCCGTGCGCGCTTCGCTCAAAGGCTGGCGGCTGGCGGCCTCGGCTTCGCGCGCACTTGCAACAAGCTCCTCCGCGGTGGCAACCATTTCCTCGGCGAATGCCAGCGCTTCCATACAACTGTCGACCACGATGCGCTTTTCCGCAGGATCGAACAGGCCACCGATCTGTTCCGCGACAGCAGCGATGTCGCGCTCGATCGCTTCCATCTGGACAGAAAGACGGTCACGACGATCACGTGTTTCCTTCAATGCCCGCTCGATCTGCACACGCTCTGCGGCAGCTTCGGCACGTTCAGCCGTAACGCGGGACAAAGCGTTCTCGCTGTCCTGCAAGCGAACTTCCGCTTCCTCAAACAGTGCATGCAGTTCCTGATCGCGCTCGCCGGATTCTTCGGCGGCAGCGATCAGTTCCTGTTCTTCGTCATCGAGACGCGCCAGAATATCGGCGTTCTCACGCATCATTTCTTCTTCGCGCGCGACGTCGGCGGAAAGCTGCTCAAGACGCTTTATCAACTCTGCCCGGCGGGCACGAAGACGTTCGCCTTCCTCATCAAGCTGCGTTCTGGCAATGGAAAGACGCTGCAATGCAGCCGCAGCTTTCGCTTCAGCTTCACGCAGTTCGGGCAGTTTGTGTGCGCCGACCGCCTGTACTTTCGCCGCGTTCATCTGGGCTTGCGCCATGTCACCGACAGCCGAGGTTGCCTGCGCCAGGGCGCTTTGCGCCTCGCCTTCCTGCATCTTTGCCTGCGACCAGCGCAAATGCAGAAGTGCGGCTTCCGCCCGGCGAATATCTGCGGAAAGTGCCTTGAACCGGTTCGCCTGACGCGCCTGACGTTTCAGACTTTCAATCTGACTTCCCAACTCGCCAACCACATCGTCCAGACGCTCGAGATTGGTTTCAGCAGCACGCAAGCGCAGCTCGGCCTCATGACGGCGCGTATGCAGGCCCGAAATGCCAGCCGCTTCTTCCAGAAGCGCACGACGGGCTTGAGGCTTTGCCTGAATAAGCTCACCAATACGCCCCTGCCCGACCATCGACGGTGAACGTGCGCCGGTGGACTGGTCCGCAAAGAGAAGTTGCACGTCCTTGGCGCGCGCTTCCTTGCCATTGATGCGATAGACCGATCCCGACTCCCGTTCAATGCGGCGAGAGACCTGCAATTCGTCCGCATCATTGTAAGCTGCAGGCGCGGTGCGGTCAGAATTGTCGAGAAAAAGCGTGACTTCCGCAGTATTGCGCGCGGGCCGCGTGGCCGAGCCGGAAAAGATCACATCGTCCATGCCGGAGGCGCGCATGTTCTTGTATGAGTTTTCACCCATCACCCAGCGCAGCGCTTCGACCAGATTGGATTTGCCGCAGCCATTCGGGCCGACAACGCCCGTCAGCCCGCCTTCGATGACGAACTCCATGGGCTCGACGAAAGATTTGAAACCGACAAGGCGCAGCCTGGAGAAGCGCATCAGAATGCCCCTCCTGCAGCGAGAGCGGTGCCTGTTAAAACCGGGTGGTGGAACCGCTCCAGCTCATTGTTTGTACGCATTATCCCACGCAAAACCGCTTCGCACTTTTGCTGGAAATGCTCTATCTCAATAACGCAAAAAGCGGACGCAGAAGAGCACCCGCTTTTCGATCTGAAAACCGGATCAGAGAAGCTTGTCGATGATTGCCGACATTTCGTCAACCGAAAGCGCTCCAGCGTATTTTTGTCCGTTAATGAAGAAAGTCGGCGTTGCACTCACACCAAAATCCTTCGACCCACGCTCCATCGTCGCTCTCACATCATCGAGAACTTGCTGGTTCGTCAAGCAAGCCTTGAAGGACTCCTGTGTAAAACCGGCAAGTTTTGCAATTTGCAGGAGAGCTGCTTCACCATCTTCGGCGGTCGCCCACTGCTGCTGCTGCTTGAAGAAAACGTCGACCATGGGGAAGTAACGGTCTTCCGGTGCGCAGCGCGCCAGCATGAAAGCGGCAGTCGCGCGCGGATCGAACGGGAACTCACGAAAGATGAGCCGTGCCTTGCCCGTATCGATATATTTTTCCTTGATTTTCGGGAATGTGTTGATCGTAAAATCTGCGCAATGCGGGCAGGTCAGCGATGCATATTCAACGATGGTGACCGGCGCGTCAGCCTTGCCATAGACCATATCCTTGAGCTTGCCGGGTTCGGCAATCTTGGCCGCATCAACGGTGCCTTCAGGATCGCGCTGCTGCGCATTCGCACCACCGGCAAACGCCAGCCCGGCAGCCGCTGCTCCGGCGAGAGAAATAACGTGTCTGCGATTAAACGCTGCAGGCATCCGAATCATCCAGTCCTGTTTCAATAGTTGACTTCGACATACAATCTAAAGCGGCAGATCGCACTTCGCTAGACCCACGGCGTTCACATGAAAGTCAGCACCTTGTGTTTTTTGTCTTCATATTTGCGACAATCAATTGGAGTACCTAGTTCAAACTGCTGAAAGCTTGCATCAATTTTATGGCAGCAAGCCGAATTCAGCTGTCCTTACCGTCTTTTCGACCGATCGTCCGCTTCTCTGCGAGAATGTTCTTGCCAAGACGCGCCAGTGCTGCGCGAAGCGCGTCATCTTCAATACCGTCCGTGGCCTTGTCGATGCGGCGTTCTTCCGCTGGACCAAGCGGCGCCAGCCTCTTTATCCGACGCTTGGCTGGAATGACCGGCGGCTTCTGTTCGATGCGAATGCGCCCGACTGCCGAGAAGCCGAGAAAGCCATTGATACGGCTGATGATTTCCCCTGTTTCATGCTGAACTTGCAGGGCTGCGAAGCCTTCACAGGCGATAATCAGCGTTGCTGGTGAAAACGGATCATCCTCATGCAGACGACGGGGCCAGATAATGCGCAGCGGACGCGACGTTGCACCGATGGCAGGCCCGACAATATCTTCCCACGACTGAAGCAAAGCGAGATTGATACCGGCACGCTTTTGCAGCATCGGGTCCACCAGACCCGAAGCCATGTCTGCTAGCGGCCTGAAGCCGCGTCTGGATGCTGGTTCGCTCATCGCGCTCCATTATAGCCGCGAAACCACTCGACAAACAAAGGAATCCCCTGATCGAGTGTCGTTTTCGGGCTAAAGCCAAGATCGCCAGCAGCAAGCGTGATGTCGGCGTAAGTACGCGGCACGTCGGCAGCTGGCATGGGTTCGAGCTTACGGATTGCTTCCTTGCCCGTCGCTTTCTCGATTGCAGCAATGAAATCGTTCAGCATTACGGGCCGGTTGTTGCCGAGATTATAAACAGGTGCGGTATCTTCCGGTTTGTCGAGTATGCGCCGTGCCGCACCGACTACACCGCTGACGATATCGTCCACGAAGGTGAAGTCCCGCTGCATCTCACCATTATTGAACACCCGGATCGGCTCACCCTTGAGGATCGCGGACGTGAACAGCCATGGCGCCATGTCAGGCCGCCCGTAGGGACCGTAGACGGTAAAGAAACGCAAGCCCGCAGAGTGGAGCTTGTGCACGTGACGGTAGGAGTAGGCCAGCAATTCGCCCGAACGCTTTGTCGCGGCATAGATCGAGACGGGATGATCGACAGGATCGCTTTCGGAGAAAGGCACCTTTTCATTCGCGCCATAGACCGACGATGAACTGGCATAGACGACAGGCGGTCGCTTATCCAGTCTGAGCGCTGTTTCGAAGACCGTGACCTGTCCCTGCACATTAGCGGAGATATAGACGGTGGGGTTCTCAATGGAGTATCGCACACCCGCCTGCGCTGCCAGATGCACGATGATATCTGCATCCCGATCAGCACCGATTGCCGCATTGAACGCTTCCGCATCGGAAATATCCGCCTTTGCAAACCTGAAGCCTTCCCTCATATGAAGTTTGGAGAGCCGGGTTTCTTTCAGGGCAACCGGATAATAGTCATTCACATTGTCTATGCCGATGACCTGCCAGCCTTCATCCAGCAGTCGTTGCGCCGTGTGGAACCCGATAAATCCGGCTGCGCCCGTTACAATGGCTTTCATGCGGCTGATTTCTTTCCAAAAATATACGAGATGAGACCTGCGCGGCGCGCAGCCATCATTCGTCGCGATGCAGCCGCATTCAGTGCTGCGAGGAAGAACATGGTCGAGGCGATGGTCACCTCGTGCAAAAGCGGATTGTGCAGCATGCCGTAGCTGCCACAGATAACAGCGAAATAAATTAATGCTCGCCGCATCGCCCAACTATCGGCGGTCCGCCACAGATAGACGAAGATCGAGATAAATGCGCCGGCCATGAAGATAAGACCAACAATGCCATCGTTCAGCAGTTCATCGAGAATCGTGTTGTGCACGTGACGGAAGCCGTTCAGCATCGTAGCCTTATCGCGAGCCTCAGCCTTTACGAAATCCATCTTCGAATAGGAGCCGACACCTGTAAACGGATGGGTCGCAATAACACGAGACGCACTTTTCCACATGACTTCGCGGATATCGGCTGAGATCTTGTCTTCCCAGTCAGCGGCACGCCCGGTATCGTAATATTCGACCATTCCAGAAAAACGCTTGGAAATGATGCTTCCGACAGGGCCGACAACGACCAGAGCCGCTGTTGCGGCAAACAGTATTGCGTAAGCCGCGCCCTGTTGCCTGATGCTGAAACGCTTCAGGAAGATGAGGATTTCCACAGCGACAAATATCGGCAACACCACAATGACTGCACGTGTTTCAGAGGTCAAAACAGCGGCGAACCCGAGAACCAGCCAATGCGGACCATTCGGCAAGTAGCGTGATGTGTTGCGCAGCGGGATCGCAGCAGAGATCGCCGCTACCCCAGCAACGAATGCGAAAACGGCCTGATTGCCGCCAATGCCAATGCGTCCACCGTCGACGATAGAAAGGCAGACCGCGATAATGACGGCAAGCAGCGTTCCAACGCGTGCGCCAAGGACATAGGCTCGCAGTGGATCACGGATAAGCACCATTCCGGAACCGGCAAAAGCGAAAATGGTGATCAGCAGAGTATAGCCGATCTGCCGGTTATCGTGGAAAGGCTCGCCGCGAAACAGGATCAAGCCTAACGACCAGACAGCATATAAGACGATGAAAAGATAGAATTTTTTTGCGAACATACGTGTCGTCGCATGACGTCCGCAGGCGAGATAAATACCAATGCATGAAAAGACGAAAAGTATCAGCGGTCCAAAACCGATGCGAATGGGCATCGCGGCCGACGCTATCCCGAGCACCCAGGAATCTATCCGGCGCCGCAGGAGAAAAGACTTTTTAAAATAACTCAATCTCTGCCCTCTCTTAAGCCCTTCTTATCAAGAGCGTAGGCGATTCGTCGGACATAGTCAGTTGCTCGAAACAGAAGGGTAGTTATCCTTTTGTATACGGGTAAACGCTTCTTGGCGTAGGCAGAACGCCCCTGAGCGATCGTAGAAATCGCAATATCCGAAAACTCAACGACCGGCTTGTCGGTCGTAAAAACCTGATACGCACCAGCCCACCCGCGTTCCAATGCAACATCATAAGGCAGTCGCATGGGCCGGAGCGCTTTCAGCATTTTCGACGCACCTTCCCTGGTTACGACATATGCTGCTGAACTGCCCAGCGGACCATGCAGACAGCGACCTATGGAGAACTGATCACCGGCTTTTTGAAATGGGCGGAAGGCAGCCGTCCTGTGATTCACGAGCTTAACCGCATCCCAACCCGTCACCTTTGTCAAATACGTCAGGAACGGTTGAAAAGCAGGAGTGAAAATTACGTCATCTTCCACAATGACCGCAAAAGATTCAGGTGCTGCGGCTATTATCTCCAGCACTTGGATATGGCTGAAATAACAACCAATTTCTGCGGGCAGTACAGTTTTACCATGCCAACGACGAAAGCCTGCATCATCGAAATCCGTCAGTTCTTCCGGGGACAGAAGTTTTCCCTCAACAGCTTCCACGCGCCTCAGATCGATCGAAAGCGCATCCGCATTGGACTTCAGCCTGTCCCAGCGATCCCGTGACCGCGCAAGATTGATGACATAGACAGGTACAGAATGGTCCACTTATTCTCTTTCCAACCGAGCACATCAGAAGGCCCACGGTGAGACTTCTATGCGCTAGGATCTATTATGCACAGCGTTGTTTCTATCAATTCTAAAAATAAGGCATTAATCAGAATGCTGCCCAACTGTTAACCGATGTCCTTCTCATGCTGAATTCTACCAATTCCAATCAATCCACAAAGCTCCTGCGCTGGTATGACCGGCACCATCGCGTTCTGCCGTGGCGCGTGAGCCCGTCCGAACAGGCCTCCGGCGTCAAACCCGATCCCTATCGCGTCTGGCTCTCCGAGATTATGCTTCAGCAGACGACGGTGGAGGCGGTCAAGTCCTACTTCGTGAAATTCGTAGAACGCTGGCCCACCGTTCAAGCCATGGCAAAGGCGAGTGAGGACGATATCCTGCGTGCATGGGCCGGGCTCGGTTATTATTCGCGTGCACGTAACTTGAAAAAATGTGCCAACGCCGTGGCCCTACAGCACGATGGCAAGTTTCCAGACAATGCCATTGCACTGAAGGAACTGCCGGGCATCGGCGATTACACTTCGGCGGCGATCGCCGCAATCGCGTTTGGCGAGGCGGCTGCCGTCGTCGACGGCAATGTGGAGCGTGTAATTTCGCGGCTCTACACAATCGACACGCCCCTGCCCGCTGCAAAAGCTGAAATCCGCGCACTCATGGGTCAAATGACGCCCATCGACAGACCGGGAGACTTTGCTCAGGCCATGATGGATCTGGGCGCAACCATATGCACGCCACGACGGCCAGCCTGTGCAATCTGCCCGCTCAACGATGATTGCTTGGCTCTCAAATCACGCGATCCGGAGGAGTTTCCGGTTAAGGCCCCCAAGGCAGAAAAGCCAATTCGCACCGGGGCGGCATTCATCGCCATTGCGGGGGATGGTTCAATTCTCCTGCGCAAGCGGAAAGGTGAAGGCCTGCTTGCCGGAATGACCGAAGTTCCGGGCAGCCACTGGACGGCGCGTATCGACGGAGATGCAACAATCGCTGCAGCACCATTCCCGGCACAATGGAACGTTTCCGGTTCAATCACGCATGTTTTTACACATTTCGAACTGAGATTGTCGGTCTATCGCTCCGAGAATGTCAGCAAGAGTGCGTCTACGGATGGATGGTGGTCACGGCCAGACGAGCTTTCCGATGAGGCGCTGCCCACCGTCATGAAAAAGGCGATCATCGCCGCCATACCAGAAGCATTCAAACGAGGGAGGAGAAACCATTGAGCAGTCCCGTCAAGCATGTAGTCTTCGATATTGGCCGAGTTCTGATCCACTATGATCCTGAACTTGCTTATCTCGACGTCATTCCCGATGCTTCGGAACGGCGGTGGTTTCTGGAAAACATCTGCACCAGCGCATGGAATATCGAGCAGGATCGCGGCAGAAGCTGGCAGGAAGCAGAAGCACTCCTGATCGATACATATCCCGAGAAACGCGATCATATTCGTGCGTTCCGGCAAAACTGGAACCGCATGGTTCCCCATGCGTACGAGGACAGCGTCGAAATTCTGCGCGGCCTGATAGGCCATGGCAATGACGTCACCATGCTGACGAATTTCGCTTCAGACACTTTCCGCGAAGCACAGGTTCGCTTTCCTTTTCTAACCGAAAGTCGGGGCGTCACCGTATCGGGCGACATCCATATGCTGAAACCCGACCGCGAAATCTACGATCATCATGTTGCATCGTTCGACCTTGATCCCGCGGCAACGCTTTTCATCGATGACACGATGCACAATGTGGATGGCGCCAGACAGGCTGGCTGGCAGGCCGTGCATTTTACAGATGCGGACAAGCTGAGCTCCGATTTGAAAGCCCTGAGCCTCACCTTCTAGAGCCTGTCTCCCGAAAATGGAACCGGTTTCGGGATAAAGATACGTGTAAAAACAAACGAATAGAACACTTCCAATAATTCAATCAAAACAGGAAATGCTCCAGATCTAAAATAGCGAAGGCGCCCGAAGCCAATGCTTCGAGCGCCTCACTATCAGACTATGCTGGAGGCCGTCCGATAACTAATCGTTTGCGCATCTTATCCGAAAACCGCTTCGCACTTTTCAGGATGCGCTTTAAGCGCCTGCAACTGCCATCTGGTCGCGAATGACCTTGCGCAAGGCGTCAATTGGCTTCAGCGCGCCGTTTTCCTCGTAGTGCCAGAAAGTCCATCCATTGCAGGCATCAAAGCCCTGAACCTTTGCACCGATACGATGGATCGAACCCGCTTCACCGTTGGCAGCCAGCGTACCATCCGCGCGAACAATGGCAGCAAAACGGCGACGTTCATCACAAAGCACCGTGCCGGGACGAAGAAGCCCCGCTTCGAGGACGCTGGTGAACGCGACACGCGGTTCGGCCCGTTTGCCCGTCATCACCGTCAGTTCGGCTTTGCCGAGCGGTTCAACAGCGTCGATACGGGCCGTCGCTGCATCGATATAGCTCTGTTCGCGCTCGATACCGACGAAGTGGCGTCCGAGGCGCTTGGCAACCGCACCCGTCGTTCCAGAACCGAAGAACGGATCAAGAATGACGTCACCCGGCTTGCTGGAGGCCATCATGATGCGAGCAAGTAATGCTTCCGGCTTCTGGGTTGGATGAACCTTGTCGCCATTTTCGTCTTTCAGGCGTTCAGAACCCGTGCAGATAGGGAACAGCCAGTCCGAGCGCATCTGTACGTCGTCATTGGCGGCCTTCATCGCTTCATAATTGAAGGTATAGCCTTTGCCCTTCTGATCACGCGAAGCCCAGATCAGCGTTTCATGAGCATTCTGGAAACGACGACCGCGGAAATTCGGCATCGGGTTCGTCTTGCGCCAGATGACATCATTCAGGAGCCAGAAGCCGAGATCCTGCAATTGCGAACCGACCCGGAAAATATTGTGGTAGGAGCCGATGACCCAGATGGTGCCATTCGGCTTCAGGACACGACGGCAGGCCATAAGCCATGCACGCGTGAAGGCATCATAGGCCTGAAAGCTCTCGAACTGATCCCAGTGGTCGTCAACTGCGCTGACCATCGACTGGTCAGGGCGATGCAAATCGCCGCCAAGCTGGAGATTATAGGGAGGATCGGCAAAAATGACGTCCACGGAATGATCCGGCAGGCGTTCCAGAGCCGCGACGCAATCACCTTTGATGATGGAGTCAAGCCAGGCGGTACGCGGAGCCTCAATGGGCAACTCATGTGCAAGACGTACAAGAGACATGGGATACTCGATTACCTGTGGACGCAAAAAACTTGTCCTTATGGTTACCGGGTAGGGTAAATATGCAGTTAACGCCAAGTGATTGAAATCGTAAATCTTTTCTTAAACGAGGTGGAAAGTCCGCAGTTCCGGGCTTTTCATGGTCAATTGACCCTCGACATTTTGCCACCTGTCATCTTAACGCCGCGATCGCTATGCAATTGTAACTTTAACTTCTTGCCCTTGATAAGGCTTGGTTATCCCTTTTTGCCTATAATCGGCAGTCAACTTCTGAATTTGCGTGGCGGACATGCGCGCCGCCCCGCTTGTCCGGTGTATTTTATGATGAATATCGCTGAACTGCGGCATAACCGGTATTTGCGGGTTCTCTTTGTACCCTTTCGCATGCGTGCACTGGTTCGCGGCAGCGAAATAGGCCTCGTTATCGCCGGCACTGTCATCGGCATCATTTCAGGGCTGATGGTTGCCGCGATTGGCAGCATTTCCCAATGGATGCATCAGGCAATCTTCGCTCTTGAACCCGGCGAAAAACTGAGCTCGGCGGCATCATTGCAACCCAGCGCTTATATCGCGCCGCTCGCGGGCGGCATCTTGATGGGGATCGTGATCTGGGTTCTTGCGCGATGGCGCAAGCGGCCCATCGTGGACCCGATCGAAGCAAATGCGCTCCATGGGGGGCGTCTGTCGCTCACGGACAGCTTTATCCTTGTCGGGCAGAACCTGATTGCCAACGGCTTCGGTGCATCGGTTGGACTGGAAGCAGCCTATACGCAGCTTGCGAGCGGTTTCGCCTCCCGCATCGGTCGGGCGCTCAAGCTTCGCCGCGCGGATCTGCGGACTTTGGTCGGCTGCGGCGCCGCGGCTGCCATCGCCAGCGCCTTCAATGCACCTTTGACCGGGGCATTTTACGCATTCGAACTTATCATCGGCGTCTATTCGATTGCCACGCTGACGCCGGTCGTCGTGGCGGCGATCATCGGCGCTCTGGTGACGCAGGCAATCGGCGGCGCGCCCTTCATCATCGATATCGGCCAGATCGACGACATCACGCCACGTGATTACGTTCCCGCTCTTGTGCTCGGCTTCTTCTCGGCAGGCATTGCCATCCTCATCATGCGCGGCGTGACCTTTGTGGAAAAAGTCGCCCGGCGCAGCGTGGTGCCCAATGTGATGGCCCCGGCTATCGGCGGCGCCATCGTTGGAATGATCGCCTTCCTTTCACCGCAGGTTCTGGCCTCGGGCCACGGAGCGCTCCACCTCGACCTGAATGCAAACATCACCATTCCCGCCCTTCTGCTTCTGATCTTTGCCAAATCGCTCGCTTCCGCCGTCTCCATCGGGTCCGGCTTTCGCGGTGGCCTGTTCTTCGCATCGCTGTTTCTCGGTGCGCTGACAGGCAAGCTGTTTGCTGCCGTGGCCGGCGCGGTATTGCCAGCCGGTCTGGCACTCGCGCCCGAAGTCTATGCCGTCATCGGCATGAGCTCGCTTGCCGTCGCAGTTGTGGGCGGACCTATGACCATGACCTTCCTGGCACTGGAGCTTACCGGCGATTTTCCGATTTCCATGCTCGTGCTCGGTGCTGTCGTCTCGTCCTCGCTGATGGTGCGAAAGACCTTCGGTTACTCCTTCGCCACGTGGCGCTTCCATCTGCGTGGAGAGGCCATCCGGTCCGCCCATGATATCGGATGGATACGGGACCTGACCGTAAACCGGATGATGCGCCATGACGTGCGGACCGTTCTGATCGATACCGATATCGAAACATTCCGCCACGATTTCCCGCTCGGATCGACCCAGCGGGTGATCGCCGTGGATGCCGAGGGACGGTATGTCGGCATGATCCCGGTTCCGGAAGTTTACGCCGACAGCTTCGATACATCCGATGGCGAACACAGCATCCGCGAGCTTCTCAAATATCAGGATGAATTCCTGCTGCCTCAAATGAACGCCAAGGAAGCTGTCGTCCGCTTCGACCGGGCAGAAAGTGAAGCTCTTGCCGTGGTGAACAACGCACAGGAGCGCAAGGTGCTCGGCCTCCTCAGTGAAGCGCACACCTTACGCCGCTATAGCGAAGAACTGGACCGGCGCCGTCGCGAAGTGTCCGGTGAGGTCTGAACGGGATGGAAACCGAAGCGGAATGTAAATCGGCCCCTGGACCGGATGCGCCGCATGGATGCTTCACCCTCTCGCTGGAAAGGCTCCAATTTGACGGCTTCGCCATAAAGGTGTAGCTCAACCCGGTGTTCCGGCTGCTGCCGGTGCTCACTCCTCCCAATAAGAAGGCTATGATCATGGCGGCCCCGTCCCTCATCATTTTCGATTGCGATGGCGTTTTGGTAGATTCTGAAATCATCGCCGCGGAAGTCGAGTCCACACTTCTCACCGAAGCCGGTTATCAGATTGCCGCCGATGAGATGGCCGAACGTTTTGCCGGTCTGACGTGGCAGGATATTCTTCTGACTGTGGAGCGCGAGGCCGGAATTCCGCTTTCAGCGTCGCTTCTCGACAAGTCCGAAACGATTCTGGACGAAAAGCTCAAGAACGAAGTTCAGGCCGTTGAAGATATCGTTGAAGTGGTATCGGCATTAAAGCTGCCGAAGTGCATCTGCTCCAATTCGACCAGTCATCGGCTGGAAAGCATGTTGCAGCGTGTCGGTCTTTACGAGCTGTTTGCGCCCAATATCTTTTCAGCGAAGGAAGTAGGCACCAAAAAGACCAAGCCCGCACCAGACGTGTTTCTTTATGCAGCCAAGCAATTCGGTGTCGATCCGAAGGACGTCATCGTGATTGAAGACTCCGCGCATGGCATTCAGGGCGCACGCGCCGCTGGCATGCGTGTGATCGGCTTTACGGGCGGCGCTCACACCTATCCGGGACATGCCGACAAGCTGACCGATGCGGGGGCGGAAACCGTCATCCATCGCCACAAAGACCTGCCCAGTGTCATCGAAGCCCTGTCCGTCTGGACCGATGCCTGAATGAGATAGTCCGACGCCTGGCTTCCGTCAGGCGGCGGTTTGCTTGTTGCGCCCCTTGGGCGGGGCATTGAGAATTGCCAGAAGCTCTTCGGCTTCACTTTCAGAGAGGCCGATCAGCAAGCGGGTTCCCAAGATGACGGGTTCGCCGGAGGACGTATCGAAGATCGCCCAGGTGTCCGTCGGTTCAAGAATGCGTTCATATTTCTGTTTCATGAGAACACACTAGCCGAAACCTGTTGCCATTCATTTCACGCAGGCAGTTGCATTTAATTAGAATTTTATCGGTTTTCCTTTATCCACAGCATCGGTTCAGTCAGGCTTTTTCCTGAAAAGCTTTCCCGCGCTTCCGTCTGGCTTTGCGCAAACCGGCCATCAGCAGCGCAGCCGCATCGCCCGCTGGCATAGGCTTGCCGTAAAACCAGCCTTGCGCAGTCATCGACGTGTTCATTTTGCGAAAATAATCGGCCTGCGCTTCCGTTTCGATGCCTTCGACCACGATGCCAAGATCGTGCTGCCGCGCCATCGATATGATCTCAGGAACGATCGACACCATGTTCCCGTCCGCACAGACGGTGCGCGTGAAGGCCTTATCTATCTTGATTGCATCGATATGCAGTTCGCCCAGATAGGAAAGACTCGAATAGCCCGTTCCAAAATCATCAATGTAGATCTTGTGTCCCTGTTCACGCAGCTGCCTGATGCCCTCCGACGCTTTCGAGAAATCCACCGCCGTTCGTTCGGTCAATTCAAGACCGATCTGACGGGGATCGACACCCGCGCGAGCCAATTTCGCCTGGATATTTTTCGGAAATGCGGCCGCCTGAACATCGCTTGCAGTGATGTTGATATTGATCTGGATATTGCGGTTGAGGCGCAACAAATCCCCCATATCGTCCATAACCCGATCCACGACATAGGCGGTCATCCGTCCCGCCATGCCTTTTTCCTCCGCCTCGGCGATAAATACGTCAGGCGGAATAATGTCGCCGGTATGCAATTGCCAGCGAAGCAAGGCCTCAAAACCGGTGAGTTCGGCGTTCTCTACATTGACCACTGGCTGATAGACCACCTCGAGCTGGCGGTCACTGAGCGCCTGGTTGAGCATGGAAGCCAAAGGGCGTTCGCGATTGTGGTAGGCGAACCAACCAAGGCCAAGGGTCGCCCCCGCGAGCAGTCCCAGACTTGTCGCCATGAAGGATTCCCATCGGGCGGAATTGCTGGAATTGTCCAACTGCGCCTTGAGAGCGACGCAGATACCCACTTCGTCGTCGCAACGATATTCCTTGATTGCGTCGCTGAGCACCTCGTTTTCGCCGCGGTGATTTTTGAAATCCGGGACTGGAAAATAACCTGCCTGATAATCATAGAGGCGCGCGAAGTGTTTGCGTTCGGCGTCGCGCATATAGACGGCAAAGCTGTATTTTGGGGTGTGCAGCAGGTCGAATGCAGCCGAACTCAAAATCACATTCGCCTCGCCCCTGCCTATCACAAAGCCCCGGCTGCCCGGCGTAATCAGCGATCTTTCGCCATATACATAGGTGCCGTCCCGCAAATTAATATCGGCAGGCGAACGCTTTGGCTGCTCGCTGATATCGCCGAGAAGCGTGGAACAGGCGAGTCGATCATCACGGAGCCGGCCTATGTCCTTGATATGATAGGCGGAAAAGACCAGTTTGCGCTGATAGGCAATATCTTGCAGAGAACACATTTCATAGGGCGAGAGATTGGCTGCTTCGATTGTTTCACGGGCAGAAACAGCCAGTCGATTTGCATGCGTGAGCAATGCGGACATGTAGATATTCATGTGCCGCTCTTCATCGACAATGCGAAATCTGTTTCCCATCCACTGGCCGAGAGCCGCACCGAGAAACAGCAACAGAAGCAAAATAAGCGGAACAGGCTTTAATAATTTACTGCGATCAAATCGCATATGACCCTCGCCCCTAAATAATCGTGGCGTAGCTGGTGAGTTATCACTTCTATCCGTCTAAGACGTGGCGATCCCTGACGTCAGAAAACCATAACATGAAACAAACATTGATATGAATACATGTGAAACTGTCATTAATGCTATTTTAAAACTGAATACATCGCCATATCGGCAATAGTTAAGTGTTTTCTAATTAGATCTGCGGGCTTTTGGCAGCAATATGAAAAAGCCTATAATATCAGATTAAACGGTGCGCCAAAATACAAACCGGCGCACCGTTTTCAGTGCTTTACTTCGTGTTGTATGGACCCTCGTCGAAACCGACGAAAATCTGGATATTCTTCTGATCCGTCATCGGTACGGTGATCGCCTTGTCGTTGAACACGAACTGCGTCGCGGTATCCGCGTTCGCTACCGTAACCGCCTGCTTGTGCAGTTTGGAATAGATGACCTGATCGCCCTGACGGACGGCAACACGGATCGGCATGGTAATGGTGCCGTTCTTGTATTTCGGCCCGGGAACAACCTTGCCCGCCGCCGCGACGTCAATCGTCATGGTCCCCGCGCCATACTGGCAGGCGCGGGTCGTATCGGTCAGCGCCGCCTGATAGATCACCCGTGCCGGGTCCTTATCGCCGCCCTTTTCATATGTACTGAAGAAGGCTGTGCCGTCGCGCAGCGTGACCGACGGACAGAAGGCGCGCAGCTCGGATTCCTTGACACGCTGATCGCCGGAAGCAGCGGATGCGGTCATTGAGGAGCCTGAAGCTCCGTCGGCGGCCTTATCAGTGCCACTGGTCGTGCAGCCTGCGAGGGCTGCGAGCAAAACCGTTGCAAAGACTGGAAACAACGATGAACGATTCTGTGGTGCTGTTTGCATAAAGCGGGCTTCCCTGCACTGATCAACCTGTCTTCTACATCACGCATGCGTGTAGCGCGATGACGTTTTCCCGTTTTTTGCTCTGGAGAGCAACCCCCATCCCCGTCAACATGCTTTAAAACCTTGCGGCTTTTTTAGGGAGGCTCTATTGCATTACGCGGCTCAAAACCGCGCCGATCCGAAATGAAGGCCAAGAAATGAAATATGTAAGCACGCGTGGGGAAGCGCCGGTCCTGGGGTTCAGCGATGCATTGCTCGCCGGTCTAGCCCGGGATGGCGGTCTCTATCTGCCGCAGGATTATCCCCAGTTTTCGCCAGAACAAATCCGCGATCTGCGCGGAAAATCCTATGTGGATATTGCGCTGGCGGTGCTCACTCCCTTTGTCGACGGCGAAATCCCGCATTCGGATTTCCGTCGCATGGTGCATGAAGCCTATGGATCTTTCCGGCATGATGCGGTCTGCCCGCTGGTTCAGACCGGGGCCAATGAATTCGTGCTCGAACTTTTCCATGGCCCGACGCTCGCCTTCAAGGATGTCGCCATGCAGCTTCTGGCCCGCATGATGGACTATGTCCTGGCGCAGCGCGGCGAGCGGGCCACCATTGTCGGGGCCACATCCGGGGATACGGGCGGCGCGGCTATCGAGGCCTTCGGCGGACGCGACAATACGGACATCTTCATTCTGTTCCCGAACGGCCGCGTATCGCCGGTGCAGCAGCGCCAGATGACGTCGTCCGGTTTTTCCAACGTTCATGCCCTTTCCATCGAAGGCAATTTCGACGATTGCCAGAACCTTGTGAAAGGCATGTTCAACGACCTTCAGTTCCGTGATGCGCTGTCGCTTTCGGGTGTGAACTCGATCAACTGGGCGCGCATCATGCCGCAGGTCGTTTATTATTTTACGGCGGCTCTGAGCCTCGGCGCACCGGACCGCTCCGTATCCTTCACCGTGCCGACGGGCAATTTCGGCGATATTTTCGCGGGCTATGTCGCCAAGCGCATGGGATTGCCCATCGACCGGCTGATCATCGCCACCAATGATAATGACATTCTCTCGCGTACTCTCGAAACCGGCGCCTATGAAATGCGCGGTGTCGCACAGACCACCTCGCCTTCAATGGATATCCAGATTTCCTCGAATTTTGAGCGCCTGCTGTTTGAAGCGCACGGACGCGATGCAGAAGCTCTGCGCGGTCTGATGGCTGGGCTCAAGCAGTCCGGTGGTTTTTCGATCTCTGAGAAGCCGCTGTCGGCGATCCGCAGCGAGTTCTCCGCCGGGCGCTCGACTGTCGATGAAACTGCGGAGACAATCAAATCCGTGCTTGAAGCGGACGGCTATCTGCTCGATCCACACTCGGCAATCGGTGTGAAGGTGGCTCGCGAAAACCAGTCCAGTGAAGCGCCGATGGTTGTTCTTGCAACAGCGCATCCGGCCAAATTCCCCGATGCCGTCAAGGCAGCCAGCGGCGTCGAACCGCAGCTCCCTGCATGGCTTTCGGACTTGATGCAACGAAAAGAAAGCTTCACAGTTCTTCACAACGACCTGAAAATCGTGGAAGAATACGTTCGCCGCCATTCGAGAGCTTAAAAAGACCGGCTCCGAGACGAGAACCAGAGCGGGAATGCAGGGAGCAGTTTGCTTATGGGTGTTGAAGTAACGCGTCTTTCCAACGGATTGACGATAGCCACCGATACGATGTCCCACGTGGAAAGCGTGGCGCTTGGAATCTGGGTCAAGGCCGGGGCACGAAACGAAGCTGCCGACAGGCATGGCATTGCTCATCTTCTTGAGCATATGGCGTTCAAGGGAACCGAGAACCGCACAGCCTGGCAAATTGCATCGGATATCGAAAATGTAGGCGGCGAGATCAACGCCGCCACCAGCGTCGAGACCACTTCCTATTATGCGCGCGTTCTGCGCAATGACGTGCCGCTGGCCATCGACATTCTGTCCGATATCCTGACCGCCTCCAAATTCGATGAAGCAGAGCTGGAGCGCGAAAAGCAGGTCATCATGCAGGAGATCGGCGCGGCGCACGACACGCCCGACGATATCGTCTTCGACCGCTTCACCGAAACAGCCTATCGTCATCAGCCAATCGGACGCGCCATTCTCGGCGAGCCTGAGACGGTCATGTCTTTCACCTCCGATGACCTTCGCCAATATATGGACGAACAGTACAGCGCCGACCGCATGGTGGTGACCGCTGCTGGCGGCGTCGATCACGATGCATTCGTCAGGGAAGTTGAAAAACGTCTTGGCGGTTTTCGCGCCCACAATACGGCACCTACGCTCGACCTCGCTCATTATGTCGGCGGCGATTTTCGTGAAAATCGCGAACTGATGGATGCTCAGGTTCTGATCGGTTTCGAGGGACGCGCCTACCACGTGCGTGATTTCTATGCGTCGCAGCTTCTTTCCATGGTTTTGGGCGGCGGCATGTCTTCGCGCCTCTTCCAGGAAGTGCGTGAGAAACGCGGGCTCTGCTATTCCGTCTATGCCTTCCATTGGGGCTTCTCGGATACAGGACTGTTCGGAATTCACGCTGCAACGGGCCGCGACGAACTGGTCGAACTCGTCCCGGTTCTGATCGATGAACTGCACAAGGCCGCTGACTCCATCAGCCTGGAAGAAGTGGACCGCGCCCGCGCGCAATATCGTGCGAGCCTTCTCATGTCGCAGGAAAGTGCTGCAAGCCGTGCCGGACAGGTCGCACGCCAGTTCCTGCTCTATGGTCGTCCCGTCGAAAACAGTGAACTGATGGACCGTCTCTCGCTGATTACACCTCAAAGGCTGACCGATCTGGCCGGACGGTTGTTCCTCGACAGCAAGCCCACCATCGCCGGCGTGGGTCCAGTTGGACGACTGATGAGCTTCGATGGGTTGTCGGACGCACTGTCGACCAGCGCACATGCGAGGAAAATCGCTGTTTAAGGGAATATGTGAGTAGGGGAATAGGGGAGTATGTGACATTGAGCATTTTGTTTTTCCTACTCCCTTATTCCCCTACCCCCTTACTCCCCTAACCCGTCATGATCGGCCTGCCCTTCCGTAGAAGCAATCCGACCGTCCTGCGTGGACAGCGCATTTATCTGCGCGAGCCGATGATGAGCGATTTCGCCAGTTGGGCCAGCCTGCGGGAACAAAGCCGTGCCTTTCTCACGCCGTGGGAGCCGACCTGGCCGGACGACGACCTGACAAAGAGCGCTTTTCGCCATCGCATGCGTCGCTTTCAGGATGAAATAGCCGCCGGAACCGGCTATCCATTTTTTGTCTTTCGCAATGGTGACAACACGCTCGTCGGCGGCATAACGCTCGGAAATATCCGGCGCGGTGTCGGGCAGAACGGCATGATCGGCTATTGGAGCGGCGCGCCCCATGCCGGCAAAGGCTACATGACCGAAGCCCTGTCGCTGGTTATCCCCTTCGCATTCGACCAACTCCGGTTGCACCGGATTGAAGCAGCCTGTATCCCTCATAATGTGCGCTCGATACGGCTTCTCGAAAAAGCCGGATTTGAGAGAGAAGGACTGTTGCGTTCCTATCTCAAGATAAATGGCTTCTGGCAGGATCACCTGCTTTTTGCCCTTATAGAAAGCGACAAACGTATGACGGATAGCCGCATGATCAATGGCAAGGTTGGACGCTCGTGACGGGTTTTGCGGATAAGTGGCTTTTTGCCGGTGTGCGGTTTCTCGTACTCATGGTTGTTCTGGCCGTTTCGGTCATCCAGGCATCGGCCATCGAACCGATCAAGATTTCCAAGGAAGATACCGCCCTCGACCTTTCCCGCGCTGTCGAGCTTCTGCGCAACAAAGGCGAAAGCGTGCAGGTATCGACGGCCCCCGGTCCTGACGGCATCGTCCGCCGCATCGAAGTGCAGGCCGATCAAAACAGCAAGGCATCCGGCGATTGGGCCGCTTTTTCGATCGCAAATCCAACCGACGAACAGATCGACCGCCTGATTGTTGCTCCTCATTTCCGTCTCGTCGGCTCCGGCGTCATCTGGCCCGATCTTGGTTCTCCACGCATTGCATCCATCACGCCGAGCGAAGGCTTTGCGCTCGACCGCCAGCCCAGCGCCGATGCGGACGTTTTCCGCATCACGCTCAATCCGGGCAGCGTCATCACCTTCGTAGCAGAACTGTCCTCGCACAATCTGCCCCAGCTCTATCTCTGGGAGCCGGAAGCCTACAAGGACGCGGTTAATTCCTACACGCTCTATCGCGGTATCCTCCTTGGCATTTCAGGCCTGCTGGCTCTGTTCCTGACCATCCTTTTCGTCGTCAAGGGCACTTCCCTGTTCCCGGCCACCGCCGCGCTTGCATGGGCCGTTCTGGCCTATATCTGCGTCGATTTCGGTTTCTGGAACAAGCTGATGGAGATAACGCCGGGCAATGAGCAGATCTGGCGCGCCGGCACCGAAGTGGCGCTTGCCGCCTCTCTCGTTATTTTCCTGTTCACCTATCTCAATCTCAACCGCTGGCACGACCATTTCAGCTATGGCGCCGTGACCTGGGTATTGGGCCTTCTGGCCCTTGCGGGGGTTGCCGTTTTCGATCCGCCAGTGGCTTCCGGTATTGCGCGCATCTCGCTGGCGCTGACCGTTCTGTCCGGCGTCGCCATCATCGGTTATCTCGCGGTCAAGGGATATGATCGCGCCGTCATGCTGATACCGGCCTGGCTTCTCACTCTCATATGGTTGCTGGGCGCCTGGATGACGGTTTCGGGCAGGCTCGATAATGATATCGTCCAGCCTGCGCTCGGCGGCGGTCTTGTCCTGATCGTTCTTCTGATCGGCTTTACCGTCATGCAGCATGCCTTTGCTGGCGGAGCACTGCAGCAGGGCCTTCTGTCGGATATGGAGCGGCAGGCTCTCGCCGTCATTGGTGCGGGAGACATCGTATGGGATTGGGACGTGCCGCGCGACCGCGTGGTGACCACGCCGGACATCGCCAATTATCTTGGCAATACGGCCAACAGCCTGCAAGGCCCGGTGCGCAACTGGCTTCCCGCCATGCACGCCGACGACCGCGACCGCTTCCGCTCCACGCTTGATGCCATTCTGGAAAACCGGCGCGGACGCATCGGCCAGATTTTTCGGCTGCGTGCCAATGATGGCCATTATCACTGGTATGCACTCCGCGCGCGCCCGGTCATCGGTTCGGATGGCGAAGTGGTGCGTTGCGTTGGAACACTCGTCAATGTGACGGAGCAGAAAAAGGCGGAAGAACGCCTGTTGCACGATGCCGTGCACGACAATCTGACCGGCCTCCCGAACCGGGAATTGTTCCTCGATCGTCTCAGCAACGTCATGAATATGGCGCGCGGGGAAAGCAACCTGCATCCGACCGTCTTCATTATCGACATAGACCGGTTCAAGCAGGTCAATGACAGCCTGGGCATGTCGGCGGGGGACACTATCCTTCTGACGATCTCGCGCCGTCTGGCACGCCTTATGAAACCGCAGGATACACTCTCGCGCCTCTCGTCCGACCAGTTCGGCCTGCTGCTTGCCTCTGAAAGCGACCCGGGGCGCATCGCATCCTTCGCCGAAGCTCTGCGTCAAGCCGTGCGCGCGCCGATTGCCTATGCAAAGCGCGAAATCGTTTTGACGTCATCCGTAGGTCTGATCACCTGGACGAAAACGGCGACAACTGCGGAAGACTTCGTGAAGGACGCCGAGCTTGCCATGTATCAGGCAAAGCGTTTCGGCGGTGACCGCATCGAGCCATTCCGTCCGGCCTTCAGAGCCATCGGCAGCGACAAGCTGCAGCTTGAATCCGATCTGCGGCGCGCACTTGAACGCGACGAAATCAGCCTTGTCTACCAGCCCATCGTGAAGCTTGACGAGGGCACGATTGCCGGTTTCGAAGCGCTCATGCGTTGGGAGCATCCACGTCGCGGCGCGATTTCGCCTTCGGAGTTTATTCCAATTGCGGAAAACTCCGGCCTGATCATCCAGCTTGGCCTGTTCGCGATGCAACGGGCCGCGGAAGATCTGTTTGCATGGCAGGAGCAATTCCCGAAGCTCGACCTTTTCGTTTCGGTCAACCTGTCCTCGACGCAACTCATCCGCCAGGACCTCATCAATGATGTCCGCTCGGTGCTTTCCCGCATCCATCTCAATCCGGGCAGCCTCAAGCTTGAACTGACGGAATCCGTCCTCATGGAAAATCCGGAACAGTCCACCCATGTCCTGGCTCGCCTGAAGGCGATGGGCATCGGCTTGTCGCTCGATGATTTTGGAACCGGTTATTCCTCACTCGCCTATCTGACGCGCTTCCCGTTCGATATCATCAAGATCGACCGGTCCTTCGTGAAAGGGGACCAGCCGCAAAAAACCACGCTGCTACGCTCGATTGTGAGCATGGCGCACGATCTCGGGCTCGCCGTGGTAACGGAAGGCGTGGAGAGCGAAAGCGACGCGCTTCAGCTTCGCCAGATGGGTTGCGAATATGTGCAGAGCTTCATGTTCGGTCAGCCCACCAGCCGCGACGAGGCAACTCGCATGATCCGCGAACAACTGGATGCCGCAGCGGCTTGATTAGGGCAGTAGGGCAGTAGGGCAGTAGGGCAGTAGGGCAGTAGGGCAGTAGGGCAGTAGGGCAGAGAAGGATATGTGCGTTGCGGTCGTCCGCAAGCAAAACATATTCCCCTACTCCCTACTCCCCTATTCCCTTAACATACTGCCTTACTGCCTTACTGCCTTATTCCATCAAGCATGTCCTGCGTCGGAAACCAGCCGTGCCATATCGATACCCATATGGAGCATCAAACGCGAATATTTGCCCTCGATATCGCTGTCGAACAGCATGTCGAGCGGCGCATCACAGGTTAGCCAGCCATTCTCGGCAAGTTCCACTTCGATCTGGCCCGGTGCCCAACCGGAATATCCAAGGGCCATCAGGGCCCGCGACGGCCCACTGCCCCCGTAAATGGCACGCAGAATATCGACCGTTGCAGTGAGGCAGACATCCTCTGAAACCGGCATGGTGGAATCGACCATGTAATCGTCCGAATGCAGCACGAATCCGCGTGTGCGGTCGACGGGACCACCATTGCGCACCATCATATGCTGCGCACGATCCGGAAGGATAATCAGTTCGTCGTCATCGATGACCCCGATCTGGCGCAAGAGGTCGGGGAATTCGACCGGCTGAAGCTGATTGATGATGAAGCCCATGGCACCCTCATCAGAATGCGCGCAGATATAGACCACCGACCGGGCAAAACGCTCGTCGCTCATTCCAGGCATGGCAAGCAGGAACTGCCCGTTTAGAAAACCCTGCTCCTTGTTCGACGTCTTGAGAATGGTCATGATTATGAAGGTAGCAAGACTACGCAAAATAACAATGGCCATTTATTTCGAGCCCGGAATTCGAAGCGGAACCAGCTCGATAGCCAGGTGGCAGGCCATACAAGCGATTACCGTGCCCGGCGATCCGGTAATATTGGACTTGAAGCAACCATCTTTTCATTCCATCTTTCAACGATGAACATCCGAACTTTTACCTTCGCGCCACTTTTGCTGGCCTTGCTGACATTGCCAGCACTGGCCTCGACCTCCGAGTGGACCGAGACGCCCGGCGGGCGCGTGCGTGTCATTATCGAAGACAAAACCCCTGACAATGCGGCCCGCGGGGAACGGCGCGGTGCCTTGCAGATCGAGTTGCAGCCCGGCTGGAAAACCTACTGGCGCAATCCCGGCGATGCGGGCGTTCCACCCCAGATTAACATCGACGGAAACGCAAAAGCGCAGATCGACTTCCCTGCGCCGGTCCGGTTTGAGGGAGACGATGCAGGTGGCATCGGATATAAACAGCCTGTTTCGCTGCCGATAGTCTTTAACCTGACATCGGCCGACAAGCGGCTGAAGGGCCATGTTTTTCTCGGAGTGTGCGAGAAAATCTGCGTCCCGGTGCAGGCCACCTTCGACTTTCCCCTTGATAGTGATCAACAAGAGTCCTCGCCCCAGGCGATAGCTGCCCGCACGATCATCGAAACCGCATTCGACCGGCTCCCGACCCCGGCGAGCTCGGCATTCGGCATAAGCGGCGTGAAGCGCGACGGCGAGAACGCCGTCTTCGATCTGGCCGTTCCAGATCCCACCGCTCCATCGGAGCTGTTCGTTGCCAGCGACACGGTCAGGCTTTCCGATACCATCGCGGTCGAAAAGGGCCGCTTTACCGCAAAGGTGCAGGGCAAGGCGGACAATGCCATCATCGACTATACCCTTGTGCAGAATGGTAAGGCCGTTTCTGGACAGGTGACACTGGATTAGCCTTCCTGCTGTTTTTGAAATTGTCCGGCGACCTGTTATCGGTTTAACTATGCCGTCCGCGCTTCGCGGAGCGATAAAATTTGACAATAGGCAGTGGAACAGACGGCCCCTGCCCCGAGGAGAGATTAAATGACTATCAAAGTTGGCGACAAGCTGCCCGCAGCGACTTTCAAGGTAAAGACCGCAGACGGCGTCAAGGAAATGACGACCGATGAAGTCTTCAAGGGCAAAAAAGTCGTTCTCTTTGCGGTACCGGGCGCCTTTACGCCGACGTGCAGCCTCAACCATCTGCCGGGCTATCTCGATAACCGCGACGCAATCCTCGCCAAGGGCGTGGATCAGATCGCCGTTGTTGCGGTGAACGATGCCTTCGTCATGGGCGCATGGGCGCAGAGCACGGGTGGCGAAGGCAAGATACTCTATCTGGCTGATGGTTCTGCCACCTTTACGAAGGCTGCGGGACTTGAGCTCGACGCGACCGCTGGCGGCCTCGGCATTCGCTCCAAGCGCTATTCGGCAATCGTGGAAGATGGTGTGGTCAAAGCCCTCAACATCGAGGAACAGGCTGGACAGGCCGTGACGTCGGCTGCGTCAGCCATTCTCGAACAGCTTTAGGCTGGAGCATATCCTCCCAGAGCGGGAACCGGCTTTTGGGAGATATGCTTGAAAACAGAATGACAGGACATCGGCTCGAGAATCTGAATTGATTTGAGCCGATGTCGAGCCATCGTGTTTTTCGTAGTATAAAGGCGGCAACGCCGCCTTTATTCTGCAAATTCACTGCACTTTCAGCGATTTACGTCCGCCATATTTGAATGGCTCCATGCCGGCCCGGGCAAGCTCGTCAGCGCGTTCATTTTCCGGATGCCCGGCGTGGCCCTTGATCCAATGCCAGTTGACCTTGTGCGGCTTTCGCGCTTCATCGAGCGCCTGCCATAGTTCGGCATTCTTGACCGGCTTCTTGGCGGCGGTCTTCCAACCATTGCGCTTCCAACCCTCGATCCAGCCGGAAATCCCGTCGCGCACATAGACGGAGTCCGTATAGAGATCGACTTCGCACGGTTCTTTCAGCGCCGAAAGCGCCGAGATGGCTGCCATCAACTCCATGCGGTTGTTGGTCGTGTCGGCTTCGCCGCCCTTCAGTTCCTTGATATTGCCGTTCCAGCGCAGGATGGCGCCCCAGCCGCCGGGGCCGGGATTGCCCGAGCAGGCACCATCCGTAAAAGCCTCAATCCGCTTCACGCCGCTGCCCCTTGCGGCTCGAGTCCGTATTCAGCAGCGGTTTCGATCTGTCGGTGGAAGCGCATCTTGCGCACATATTCCATCGGGTCCTTCTTGACCACGAAACTGCCTTCCGGGACATTCAGCCAGTCATAAAGGCGGGTCAGCATGAAGCGGATAGCCGCCCCGCGCGCCAGAACCGGAAGCGCATCGGCTTCCGCCACGGATAGCGGGCGAACGGAATTATAACCGCGCAGAAGCGCTGCCCCCTTGGTGCGATTGAAGGAAAAATCCTTCTCAAAGCACCAGGCATTCAGGCAGACGGCAACGTCGTAAGCCAGAATATCAGTGCAGGCGAAATAGAAATCGATGAAACCGGAAAGCCTGTCGCCGAGGAAGAAGACATTATCCGGAAAGAGATCGGCATGGATCACGCCTTGCGGCAGATCCGCTGGCCAGTTCTTCTCCAGAAAATCCAGATCAGCTTCCGCCTCGCGGACAAGACCCGGTTCCACCCTATCGGCGCGTTCGCGCGAAAGATTCCACAACGGCCGCCAGTCGGCAAGGGTCAGGCCATTTCGGCGACGCAGCGAGAAATCAGCGCCAGCCAGATGCATATGGGCAAGTCCTTCGCCGACAGCTTCGCAATGCTCGACCGTTGGGCGGCGCATCCACATGCCTTCGAGAAAAGTAACGATCGCAGCAGGCCGTCCGGCGAGCTCGCCGATTGTCGTGCCGTCGCGACGAACCACCGGCTGCGGACATTCAAGCCCGCGGCTGGCCAGATGCTGCATCAGGCCGAGAAAGAACGGCAGGTCTTCCCGATTGGTGCGCTTTTCATAAAGCGTCAGGATGAACGAGCCCGAAGTCGTGTGCAGAAGATAGTTGGAGTTCTCCACCCCTTCCGCTATGCCTTTGTAAGATGTCAGTGTGCCGATATCATACTGCTGCAGGAAGACGCCAAGCTCGATTTCATTGATATCCGTATAGACGGCCATGCCGCTTATTTCCCTTGTATGATCTTGGGCATTAATTTTGGAATGCCTACCACCCGGTGTTCTCCGTTGACGAATGCCATGTCCTGCACCGTCAGTTCCACATCGCGAATTTCGCGATTCACAAGGAAATTCTCGGTTTCAACCGTGGTTTCGGCCAGTTCGATCTTCACATTGAAGCGGGCCTTGAAGGCATCGATGATCTCATCGACGATGATTTCAGGTGCTGAAGCTCCCGCCGACAGGCCCACGACCGATATATCGTCGATGCGGTCCCATTCGATGTCGGCCGCACGTTGAACCAGCATCGACATGCGCGCGCCGGCCTTCTCCGCCACTTCGACAAGACGCTTGGAATTGGAAGAGTTCGGTGCCCCGACGATCAGAAACAGATCGCAGCCCGGGGCGGCGGATCGCACCGCATCCTGCCGGTTGGTCGTTGCATAACAGATCGATTCCGCTGCCGGAGACGAAAGGTTTGGAAAACGCGCCTGCAATTCTTCGATAATGCCAGCCGTGTCGTCGACTGAAAGCGTCGTCTGGGTCACGAATCCGAGATTGTTCTCGTCATCGAAATGGCAGTTGCGCGCATCCTCGACCGTTTCGATCAGCGTTACCGCGCCATCGGGCAATTGCCCCATGGTTCCGATCACTTCCGGATGGCCAGAGTGACCAATCAGGATCACATGGCGGCCAAGGCGCTGATGGCGCATGGCCTGCTTGTGCACCTTGGAAACCAGGGGGCAGGTTGCATCAAGATAAAAGAGGTTCTTTGCTTCTGCATCCGCTGGCACGGACTTCGGCACGCCATGGGCGGAAAAGACCACTGGCTGATCGCGGTGTTCTGTGGGAATTTCGTCCAGTTCTTCGACAAAAATCGCGCCGCGAGACTGCAAGCCCTCGACCACATAGCGGTTATGTACGATTTCATGGCGAACATAGACCGGCGCACCATATTTCTTCAGCGCCAGCACGACGATCTGGATTGCCCGGTCAACCCCGGCGCAAAAGCCGCGGGGGCCGCAAAGGCGGATTTCCAGTGGTGGTCGCTGATCGGTCATGAAGTATGCTCGCTAGTTCGGCGTGGCTTAACATCTAAGGTCTGTTGAGATTCGGTCTATGAGGAGCCGAAAATGGTGTGGTTTGAGAACCGGAGCGGAATGTACTTGAAGGTACTGAGCACCGGAAGCGAAAACCGCGCCATTTGCAGGCCATCAGAGACCGAATATCAACAGACCTTCACGGAGTTGGGCCGCAACGCGGCCATTGTCAACCCCTACTGGCCTTTCGATAACGCCACAGCCACGTCCCGACAACCCCTATCAAGGCCAGTGCAAGACCGTACCATGTCGCGGCATATTGCAGATGGTTGTTGGGAAAATCGATGATCGTCACCCCGCCGACTGGCAATCCCCCCGGATTGGGCTTGCTGTCGGCGTCGATGAAGAAGGGCACGACCTCATCCAGATTTGGCAGGTCGGCACTTTCCGCCATGGCCGTCCAATCCTTCCAGTAGAAAATATTCTTGGACGGATCATTATCGGGGAGAAAGAAGCCCGGCTTCGCCGACAAGGGATCGCGCGCCAGCCCGGTAACATTCACCGGGCCGTCAATCTGTCCTTCAATGCGCGTTGAAGGGTCTTTCTTCTCATATGGAACGAAGCCGCGATTAATAAGCACGAAACGTCCGTCTTCCAGCATCAGCGGCGTATAGACATTATAGCCTGCGGCCCCCTCATGGGTGGCCAGAAAATGCCGCTCGCCCTGATGCATGAAAGTGCCGGAGACTGTTACCGGGCGATATTCGACAGAACCTTCCTGCTTGTAGACCTTTTCCATCTCCGACAAGGGCAGTGGTGGCTCGTGAATGCGCTGCTCGGTCGATGCAATCAGCGCTTCCTTCCACTGCAAACGCTCTACCTGCCATGTGCCGAGCGCCAGCAGAATGACGAGCGCTATGGCAGAGGCGATCACAATACCCCAGGGAAAGCGGCGTGACTGCTGTAGTTTAGTCATTCGCCGTCATCCTGTCGGCTGTCTATGCGGCCGGGAGCTGCCTTGTTGCGGTACTGCATATTGATGAGAATGCCCTTTGCCCATCGCATGGCCACGAGGCTGAGAATGATCGCAAGGGGCACCCACAGGATGAAATGCACCCAGAGCGGCGGTCCAAAGTTGACTTCCATCCACAGCGCAAGACCGACAACGATGAAACCGATGATGAGGATGACGAACGCCGCCGGACCGTCGCCCGAATCGGCAAAAGAATAATCCAAACCGCAAGCCGAACAGCGCGGAGCGACTTTCAGGAAACCGTCGAACAGCTTCCCCTCGCCGCAACGCGGGCAGCGGCCAGCGACACCGCTCTTGATGGGATCGACCGTGGGATAAGTATTCTGGTCCGGCATCCGATTTCCCCTTGCATCATTCAATAAACAAAAGGCGGCCATGTTGCCAAGGCCGCCTCCAAAACTGCTGATCCTACGGATTAGCCGCCGTGCATCGGCGCGCCCCAGCCACCCCATACGTAGATGGCAAAGAACAGGAACAGCCAGACCACGTCAACGAAGTGCCAGTACCAGGCAGCGGCTTCGAAACCGAAATGCTGCTCCGGCGTGAAGTCACCGCCAATGGCACGGACGAGGCAGACCAAAAGGAAGATCGTGCCGATGAGAACGTGAAAACCGTGGAAACCCGTCGCCATGAAGAAGGTCGCGCCGTAGATCGAGTCCTTGAACGCAAACGGAGCGTGAATGTACTCATAGGCCTGTACGAAGGAGAACAGGACACCGAGAGCAACAGTAATCGCCAGACCGGTGATCATGCCCTTGCGGTCATTGTGCAGCAGAGCATGGTGTGCCCATGTCAGCGTCGTGCCCGACAGCAGCAGGATAACGGTGTTGTAAAGCGGCAGATGCAGGGGATCGAGAACCTCGATGCCCTTTGGAGGCCAGACACCGCCGGTGAAGGTGGCGCGTGCAACCTGATGCGCTTCGTTCGGAAACAGGCTCGCATCGAAGAACGCCCAGAACCAGGCAACGAAGAACATGACTTCCGAAGCGATGAACATGATCATGCCGTAGCGCAGATGCAGCGATACGACACGAGTATGGTGCCCCTCATGTCCTTCCTTGATCGTATCCGACCACCAGCCGTACATGCAGTAGAGCACAATCGCGAGGCCGATGAAGAAAATCCATGGCGTCACCACGTTGAGGCCAAAGAACGGCAACTCACCGGCATTGATGTAACGCATCCAGGCAATACCGCCTACGGCAAGCACGAATGCACCCACGGAGCTCAGGAACGGCCAAGGGCTGGGCGCGATGATATGATAGTCGTGATTTTTCTGATGGACGTCAGCCATGTCTCTCCCCGTAAATCCCCTTAGGGGCTCCTCTCTCGTACCTTCATGCTTAAACCCCGGAAGGGGTTCCAAGCAAGTCTGTCTGTGACAAGCGGTATCTCGTATCAGAATAAAACCGCTTCATTCTTTTGTCTTTGCGGCATTATGCGCCGCGAGAGCGTTTCTCTTCATGAGTCAGTCGAAACGCTCGATATTTTCCGTTCTTCCCATCTTGTCCGAAAACCGTTTCACAATTTTCGGAATGCGCACCAGTGTCAGCTTCCGTTGCTGGAAGTTTCGGCCTTGGCATTTGCCACCGGCTTCGGCTTTTCGATCGGAAAGAATGTATAGGATAGCGTGATCGTCTTCACGTCCTTCAGATCGGGATCGTTGACGATCTCCGGGTCGACAAAGAACACAACCGGCATTTCCATGTCTTCGCCCGGCTTCAGGGTCGTGTCCGTGAAACAGAAGCATTCGACCTTGTTGAAATAGGCTCCGGCCCGGCCCGGCGCGACGTTGAAGCTCGCGCGGCCATAAGTCGGCTCATCGAACAGGTTGCGCGCTTCATACTTGATCATCGTCGTTTCGCCGATGCGAACCGTGACCTCGCGCTGCACGGGCTTGAAATCCCATGGCAGCCCATTGGCTGTGTTGGCATCGAAACGCACCTTGATCGTCTTGTCGAGAATGGTATCGGAATATTGCTCCACGCGCTGCGTCGTGCCGCCATAGCCTGTCACCTGACAGAAAATGCGGTACAACGGCACGGAGGCATAGGCTGCACCGATCATGCAGACAAAGAAAGACAGGCAAGCAAAAGCAATCGTCGCGTTGGAACGCTGTTGCTTCCTCAACTTTTGATCCTTCTCGTGCAGATCAGGCATATTCCCCTCCAATTTTCCTCCCGGAACAGCCTGTCAGAGAGGCCGTACCAGAATATTGGCTCCCAGTTTCGCAATCGTGCCGACATAGACAAGCAGCACGAACAGCGCCAGAGCGATTGCCAAGCCCCAAGAGCGATTGCGCTGGGCTTTCTTCTGCTGTTCCGTCGGAACGATCAGTTCCAATTCGCTGTCCAACGGCTTCTGTACGGCCTTATCCATTAGAGCACTCCAAAAGAAGCCAGTGCCTTGACGGCAAGTGTTTCAACAAGCAGCACCGCAAACAGTCCCGACAGGTAAAGCAGCGAGAAGCGAAACAGCTTGCGGGCGGCCGCCAGCATTGCAGGCTGCGATCCGGCAGCCCACAGGCGCCATGCATAATAAAGGAAAGCCAGTCCGAGCAGCGTGGAAACCGCGCCATAGACAGGCCCTGCAAAGCCGAGCACCCAAGGGAGGACGCCGACCGGAGCCATAAGGATGGAATAAAACAGCGCCTGACGACGGGTTGAAAGTTCGCCCTTTACGTTCGGCATCATCGGAATACGCGCCGCTTCATAATCAGTTGACGAGAACAGGGACAGCGCCCAGAAATGCGGCGGCGTCCACAGGAAGATAATCATGAACAGGACGACGCTGTCCCAAGTGATTTCGCCGGTCGCGGCGGCCCAGCCGATCATCGGAGGAAATGCGCCAGCGGCACCGCCGATAACGATGTTCTGCGGCGTCGAGCGCTTCAACCACATCGTATAGATGACGGCATAGAAGAAGATCGTGAACGCCAGCAATGCGCCCGCCAGCCAGTTGACCATGAGGCCGAGCGTGATGACGGAGAATGCGGAAAGCGTCAGCCCGAACGCCAGCACCTGATTGGGTGCTATAACGCCTGCAGGAATGGGGCGGTTACGCGTACGCTTCATCACCGCATCGATATCGGCGTCGTACCACATGTTCAGCGCACCGGATGCACCGGCGCCAACCGCGATGCACAAGATGCTGATGGCAGCAAGGACAGGATTCATATGTCCCGGCGCGACCACAAGACCGACCAGCCCGGTGAAGACCACAAGGGACATCACGCGGGGCTTCAAAAGAACAAGGTAATCGCGCGCGGTCGCCTCTGAGAGAGCGAGTGCGTCATCGGTACCTGCGTTTTTTTCCACCAGAGACATTTTAACTTCAAAAACCTCGAGTTCACCGGTCCGAACCCGCGCCCCTACAGCGCAGACCGCACCATCATAACAATGTCCTCCCGGAAACCGTTCTGTTCCCGCCGGAAATGCCTTGCTTGATGGCCGACTTTGTCAGCTACCGGCGACGGGCGGAACAGAATGCCGCCCGCCCATAGCACATTTTGTAAAGAAGGGCGAAGTCTTTTCCCGACTCCGCCCATCGCACGATTACTTGATGCGCGGCAGCTGTTCCCACTGGTGGAACGGAGGCGGCGACGACAGCTGCCATTCCAGCGTGGTTGCGCCCTCGCCCCATGGGTTTGCACCGGCTTCACGCTTCTTCGCGAATGCCTCGAAGACATTGTAGAGGAAGATCAGGACGGCGAAGCCCGAAATATAGGAACCGTAGGACGACACCATGTTCCAGCCTGCATAGGCATCCGGATAGTCGATGTAACGGCGCGGCATGCCAGCAAGACCAAGGAAGTGCTGCGGGAAGAAGACCAGGTTCACACCAACGAAGGTGACCCAGAAATGCAGCTTCGCCGTGAACTCGTTGTACATGTAGCCGCTCATCTTCGGGAACCAGTAGTACCAGCCCGCGAAGATCGCAAACACCGCACCCAGAGACAGCACGTAATGGAAGTGGGCCACGACGTAGTAGGTGTCATGCAGCGCGCGGTCGAGACCGGCATTGGCAAGCTGAACGCCCGTCACACCACCGACCGTGAACAGGAAGATGAAGCCGATCGCCCACAGCATCGGTGCGCGGAAGGTGATCGAGCCACCCCACATCGTCGCGATCCAGGAGAAAATCTTGATACCTGTCGGAACCGCGATGACCATCGTGGCGAACACGAAGTAACGCTGCGTGTCGAGCGAAAGGCCAACCGTATACATGTGGTGCGCCCAGACGACGAAGCCGACGACACCGATGGCGACCATGGCATAGGCCATGCCGAGGTAACCGAAGATCGGCTTGCGCGAGAAGGTCGACACGATGTGGCTGACGATGCCGAAGCCCGGAAGGATCAGAATGTACACTTCCGGATGCCCGAAGAACCAGAACAGGTGCTGGTAGAGGATCGGATCACCGCCACCATCCGGCGTGAAGAAGGTCGTTCCGAAGTTGCGGTCGGTCAGCAGCATGGTGATGCCGCCTGCCAGAACCGGCAGCGAAAGCAGAAGCAGGAACGCCGTCACCAGCACGGCCCAGGCAAAGAGCGGCATCTTGTGCAGCGTCATGCCCGGCGCGCGCATATTGAGGATCGTGGTGATGAAGTTGATCGCTCCGAGGATCGACGATGCGCCAGAGATGTGGATTGCCAGGATGGCGAAGTCCACAGCAGGTCCGGGCTGACCCGAAGTCGACAGAGGCGGATACAGCGTCCAGCCGCCGCCAGGACCCCAGCCGCCGGCCGGACCCGGCATGAACAGCGAGATGAGCAGCAGCAGCAGCGCAGGCGGCAACAGCCAGAACGAAATATTGTTCATGCGCGGGAAAGCCATGTCCGGCGCGCCGATCATCAGCGGCACCATCCAGTTGGCGAAACCGCCGATCAGCGCAGGCATGACCATGAAGAAAATCATGACCAGGGCATGTGCCGAGGTGAACACGTTGAACATATGCTTGCCGGCATCGAGAGCCGCATCGCCCTCAACACCGTAAACCATCTGTGCCAGACCGTGGAAGATCTGGATGCCCGGCTCCTGGAGTTCGGCGCGCATCGCGATGGACAGCGCGCCGCCGATAATACCGGCGATGATTGCAAAAATCAGGTACAGGGTACCGATGTCTTTATGATTGGTCGAGTATACCCAACGAACCCAGCCGTGAGGCTTGTGGTCGTCGTGGGCACCATGCTCGTGAGCTGCTGTGCCAGCCATGGAATTCGCTCCCGTTTTTCAACAGTCTTGGCGTTCGGGATCAGAGACCCGCCGCAGCCACCTTATCGTTTGCGCCACCTTCGACAGCGGCCTGAAGCGCCTTGTTGGCGCCATTCAGATCCGATCCCGCAGCGGCGATCCAGGTCTGATACTGCTCCTTGGAGACAACGCGCACGGCGATTGGCATGAAGCCGTGATCCTTGCCGCAAAGCTCCGAGCACTGACCGTAGTAAAGGCCTTCCCTGTCCGCCTTGAACCAGGCTTCGTTGATACGGCCGGGGACAGCGTCCATCTTCACGCCGAAGGCCGGGATCGTCCAAGAATGGATGACGTCGGCAGCAGTTACGAGAAGACGAACCGTTTCGCCAACCGGAACCACGACTTCGTTGTCGACGGCGAGAAGACGCGGATAGCGGGACTTGTCTTCCTTGCCGGCAGCGGCGCGATCACCATCCTTCAGAAGGAGGGAATCAAAGCTCACCGGATTATCGACCTGATACTCGTAACCCCAGTACCACTGGTATCCTGTGGCTTTCACCGTCAGCGTCGGATCTTCCGGCGAATATTGCGCCGTCAGAAGCTGGAAAGACGGGACCGCCAGGAACAGAAGAATGATCACGGGCCCGATGGTCCAGATCACTTCAATAGCGGTATTATGGCTGGTTTTGGACGGCTCGGGGTTTGCGCTTGCGCGAAAGCGAAGCACGACCCAAACCAGCAAAAACAGAACCAGCAGGGTAATCGGAATAATGAACCAGAGCGTATAACGCTCAAACCAATGAATCTGTTCGGCAATCCCAGTCGCTGCGTCCTGAAATCTCCATTCCCAGGGACGGGGCTGATCCGCAAAAGCGGCACCAGTCGTCCACAGCACTGCAAGAGCGCCGCCGAAGGCGCCCTTCGTTGTGGCAACAATCTTATCCACCAGAACTCTCTCCCTTTTCGCCCTTTCGAGCTGGACGCCGGACGCTAAAGACGGCCGCATCCCCCGTCGGCGTTCAAACCACACCTTAGCGCACACCGCAAGGAAGGCGAATATGTTCCTGTGCGGCATTTTTGCGCGCAGCCGCGCGAAGAATTGCGAATGTCCCGGATTATTCGGCATGGCGGAGTTATTCCGGTCCACCACGAAAACTTTGGAAAACCGCACGAAACCCTTAATGAAGCCATGATTTGACAAGACGCTTCCTTTAACGTGCCGCGTGACAATCGATGCAACAGACGGTATCACCGTTGCTATGATGGCCAGGATAAAGAAACGCCGGTCGCGGCGCTTTTCATGGCCAATGCAGCGCGTTAACGTCCCGGTGATTCGATCTGGAGATTTCATGACTTTTCGCATGCTTGCCCGCCGCACGATCAGCCAGCGCCTCGCAACACTAGCAACGGGCGCCTGCATGGCGCTTGCCATTGCTACGCTTCCTTCGCTTGCCCAGCAGGCACCGGCGCAGTTACAAACCCCACAGGAGGCACCGGCTGCGCAGTCGCAGGCGGCTCCGTCCAGCCCGCAGCAGAGCGGCAAGCTCAAGTCGCAGCACGGCGCATGGTCCGTTCTCTGTGACACGCCCGCTGGCGCAAAGACGGAACAGTGCGCGCTGATCCAGAACGTGGTCGCTGCAAAGCGTCCGGAACTCGGCCTTTCGGTTGTCGTTCTCAAGACGGCTGACAACAAGGCCCGCATTCTTCGTGTTCTGGCGCCGCTTGGTGTCCTGCTTCCCAATGGTCTTGGCCTCAATGTCGACGGCAAGGACATTGGTCGCGCCTATTTCGTCCGCTGCTTCGAAGACGGCTGCTACGCCGAGGTGATCCTTGAGGATGATCTTCTCAAGACGTTGCGCTCCGGCAAGGCTGCGACCTTCATCGTCTTCCAGACACCGGAAGAAGGGGTTGGCATTCCCGTCGATCTGAAGGGCTTCGGCGAAGGCTTCGACGCCCTGCCCTGATCACAACTGCGATGACCGGTTGTTCTCAACCGATTTAAGGCTTACATCCTGCAGCAAACACATGCTGCAGGATTTATTTTTATGAAAAGCCTGATCGACAGTTTCGACGCCAGCCGCGATGATATCGAGCGCCTTGTCGCCCAAAGCCTGAAAGGCAGCGATGATGGCGAACTCTTCGTGGAATATCGCGAGGCGGAGGCTCTCGTTTTCGACAATGGCCGCCTCAAGACCGGCTCCTTCAATCAGGATCAGGGATTCGGGTTGCGATCGGTCGCCGGTGAAGCCATCGGCTATGCCCATGCGGGTGATCTGTCTATGGCCGCCTTGCGACGCGCATCCGATGCAGTTTCCGCAACCCTCAAGGGCTACGGCGGGAGTTATTCGGCGGCGCCTGCTGGCACCAACCGTCATCTTTACACGGACGAAAATCCCATCGGCTCCCCGACCTTCGACGCCAAGGTGCAACTGTTGCAGCAGATTGACGCCTATCTGCGCGCCAAGGACCCGAAGGTGAGACAGGTTTCCGTTTCGCTTGCAGGATCGTGGCAGCAGGTCGAAATATTGCGTGCCGACGGTCACTTCGTGCGCGATATAAGGCCACTGGTCCGGTTGAGCGTCTCGGTGGTGGCAGGCAATGGCGACCGCCAGGAATCAGGCTCTCATACGGTTGGCGGACGCAAGGGATTTGGCGAATTCGTCACGACTGAAAGCTGGCAGCATGCCGCCGATGAGGCATTGCGGCAGGCGCTCGTCAATCTGGAGGCCATCCCCGCCCCGGCAGGCACATTCGACATCGTTCTGGCAAACGGGTGGCCGGGCGTGATGCTGCATGAAGCGGTTGGCCATGGGCTGGAAGGCGACTTCAATCGCAAGAAGACCTCCGCTTTTGCTGGTCTCCTCGGCCAGCAGGTTGCATCGAAGGGCGTGACGGTGGTCGACGACGGCACGATCGCCGAGCGTCGCGGCTCTCTCACCATCGACGATGAAGGCACGCCCACCAATCGCACTGTGCTGATCGAGGACGGCAAACTCGTCAACTACATGCAGGACCGCCAGAATGCGCGCCTGATGGGCATGGAAGCAACCGGCAATGGGCGCCGTGAATCCTATGCTCATGCACCCATGCCACGCATGACCAACACCTACATGCTTTCGGGCGACAAGACGCCTGAGGAGATCATCGCCTCCATGAAGAAAGGCATCTACGCCGTTTCCTTCGGTGGCGGCCAGGTGGATATCACATCCGGCAAATTCGTGTTCGGCTGCACGGAGGCCTACATGATTGAGGACGGCAAGGTCGGCGCGCCGATCAAGGGTGCGATGCTGATCGGCAACGGCCCGGACGCCATGCAGCGTATTTCGATGATCGGCAACGATATGAAACTCGATACCGGCAGCGGCAATTGCGGGAAAGGTGGCCAATGGGTTCCCGTCGGCGTCGGCCAGCCGCATTTGCGCATGGATCAGGTAACGGTGGGCGGCACGGCTTGTATAGCCATGCCCTCACGCCGTGCGAGCGCACATATTTATTAGCTTCATCTTGCTTGCGGATAAGGGCGGTAAAGTGCAGGTTACGGATAAGGCTGCATGGCGACTTTCAATGCCGCGCCGATCTGGAGAGAGAAATGCCTCAATCGCCCTACGACTGGACGGGCAAGCGAACGGAAAAGCGTGACCGGCAAAGACGGGTGCTGGTCGTGACAGCCATCGCCATGGGAGCGCTCATCCTCGTCCTTGGCATGGTGGATGGCCTATTGATCCTGCTAGGCTGATATGCTGCCCGTCTACATAATTGATTGCACGGGAATAGAAAGCGCTGACGAACTCTGGCGACGTTATCTTTCCGCCGTTCCTGCGGAAAATCCTGAAGCCTTCGGCTACACACTGGACTCGTTCTGGGACGCAGTGCAATGGCAAGGTCCCGGCTGGCCCGGAGAGTGCGAACTCGTTTTCCAGAATGTCGATGCGCTCGCCAAGTTGAAAACACGCGGCGGCCAGCCGTTTCTCGAAGCGTTCATCCGCCTCGCAAACGAAACGGACAGAATAACCATAAGGCTTTCGTAAAAACCGGTTCTCGTCTTAGACGCCCGGCTCTTCTTCCAGCAAACCGGTTACGAAATCGAACAGGCCCGGGCGGCGGTCGCGGCGAAGACGTTCGGCCTCGATAATCGACTTGATCGCGGCGAAGGAGCGGTCGAGGTCTTCATTGATGACGATGTAATCGTACTTCACCCATTTCTGGATCTCGAAGCGGGCATTCTGCAAGCGTGTCTCAATGACATCCGCCGTATCTTCGGCGCGGCGGTTCAGGCGCTGCTGCAGTTCGCGCATGGTCGGCGGCAGGATGAAGATCGAGACCACATCGGCAGGCATCTTTGCCTGCAACTGGTCTGCGCCCTGCCAGTCGATATCGAAGAGCATGTCCTGACCGTCGGCCAGCGCAATCTCGGCAGTTTCACGGAGCGTGCCGTAGAAATTGCCGTGAACTTCGGCCCATTCGATCAGTTCGTCATTGTCCCGCAGACGCTCGAATTCGCGTATGGTCTTGAAATGGTAGTGGACCCCCTCGATCTCGCTCGGGCGGCGCTGGCGCGTCGTCACACTGATCGACAAGGAGAGGTTCATCTTCTTGTCTTCCAGCAAAAGCCGGGCGATGGTCGACTTTCCCGCCCCGGACGGCGATGAGATCACCACCATCAAACCTCTGCGTGCGACGCCATTTTCAACCGAAGAGATGGCCATGATACCTGTTACTCCAGATTTTGTACTTGTTCGCGAAACTGATCTACGACCGCCTTCAGTTCCAGACCGATGGCTGTGATCGACGCCGCGTTCGATTTGGAACACAGTGTATTTGCTTCACGATTAAATTCCTGTGAAAGAAAATCGAGCTTGCGCCCGATGGGGCCGCCGTCAGCAAGAAGTTTGCGGGCGGACGCCACATGCGTTTCCAGCCGGTCAAGTTCTTCCTGAATATCGGCCTTGGTCGCCAGAAACGCCGCTTCCTGATAGAGCCGCGCTTCATCGAGTTCACGCGCGGCATCCAGCAGCAGGGCCACCTGTCCCGCGAGACGGGCCTTGATCGCATCGGTACTGCGCGAGGGGTCACGGCGGGCACTCTCGGTCAGTCGTTCGATAGTATCGACATGCGCGGACAGAATGGTGAAAAGAGCTTTGCCTTCCTGTTTGCGAGCATCGGCAATTGCCTTAAGCGCCTCTTCAAAGCTCGAGACGATGGCCGTTTCCAGCACGCCGCGTTCATCTTCGTTGTCAGCCACCTGTACCTGATCGATGATGCCACGCAGCGAAAGAATGCCATCAACACTCGCAGGCGCGAGACCGTGCCGGGCCTGCAAATCCGCACCAAGCTTGAGGACCTCGGCGAGCATCGCCTGGTTGATGGTGAAACCGGCCTGAGCCTCACTACGTTCTACGTTGAGGCTTGCCTGAAAATTCCCGCGTGAAAAATGGCGTGCCAGCATCGAGCGGACTGGGTGTTCCGCCGCTTCCAGACCTTGCGGCAGACGCAGCCGGAGGTCGAGCCCCTTGCCGTTGACGGAACGCACCTCCCAGACAATGCGCACGTCTCCGCCGTCCACGGTGTGCTGCACGGCGTGGCGTGCAAATCCGGTCATGCTTTGGAGCGCCATGCGTTCCATCCCCTCAACTCATGTCCGCAGAGGTGCGGACTTACTCAAAAACCGAACCGAAGCCGGCATCTGCCGCCGGCTTCGGTTAAAACAAACTCACCAGAGGCCGCTCTATTGTCCCGCGCTCTGATCTGGAACGTTGCCGCTATTCCTCTGCTGTTCCACGGAGCGCCACTTGCGAACATTGGCGTTGTGCTCCTGCAACGTCTTTGAGAACACGTGGCCACCCGTTCCGTCGGCGACGAAATAGAGGTCTTCCGTATCCAGCGGGTTGGCAACAGCTTCCAGTGCCGCCTTGCCCGGATTGGCAATGGGCGTCGGCGGCAGACCGTTGATCACATAGGTGTTGTAAGGCGTCGGCTTTTCGATGTCCGACTTGAAGATCGGGCGATCAGACGGCTTGCCGGCCCCACCGAACAGACCATAGATGATGGTCGGATCGGACTGGATGCGCATGCCCTTCTTCAGGCGGTTGACGAAGACCGAGGCCACATGCGGGCGCTCGGACGCGATCCCGGTTTCCTTTTCCACGATGGAAGCCAGCGTCACGAATTCGTTCTTGTCCTTGACCGGCAGGTCGGGATTACGCTTTGCCCAGGCTTCGTCCACGAGCTTCTTCTGGGAGGCGATCATACGGTCGATGATTTCCGAACGCGTCGTGCCGCGAGTGAAATTCAGCGTATCGGTGAAGAGCGAGCCTTCCGGTGGCATGTCCTTCGGCATATCTCCGACAAGAATCGGATCAACCGAAATACGGTCGAAAATCTGCTTCACCGTCAGACCTTCCGGGATGGTCAGCGGATACATGATGGACTTGCCGCTGATGAGAATATTCATCACATCGCGCATCGTCGCCCCGGCAGGGATGGCGTATTCGCCCGCCTTCAGATCATTTTCGTGTCCGAGCGTGCGCATACCATAGCGGAAGATGCGCGCATCGCTGACGATTTCACGGTTTTCCAGACTATTGGAGACTTCGGCAATGCCGGCACCGCGCTTGACAAGAAATGTGGTCTCGGCAGCAAGCGGACCCGGAGCATCGAACTGCATCTTGCCGAAATAGAACAAGGCGGACGCGCCGAGCAGAACGAGCACGACGAGCGACAGCATGAAGTTCATGAACACCACGATCTGGCTGCGCGCATGGCGTGAACGCTTGCGCGGCGGCGGCGTTCCGGGCTCGGGGCGCAGAGCTTCAGACGCAGATTTCGGCACGAACGGCTTTGAAGTCGCGTTCGTTTCCTGCGTCGCGCCCGTGGGCTGCTCGTCCGCGGGCGGTGTTCCGGATGGTGCCTCTGAATTCACTCAATCACCTCGGTCCAGAGCCCTGAATAGTTCAGCCAAACTATACGAAAAGCTCCGTCTATCTATTTTGGCGCAGCTTCCGACATTTCCGTCGAATGCCGCCCAGAACGGCTATGCACTTAATTTCGTCAGAGCGGATGAAACTCTTCGGAGTTGCGACCACACTAACCGGTGTTCACAATTTTAAACATCGCATCCGGTTATATTTTGGCAAAAACGCGGAGAAATCCCCGCGTTTTTTGATTCCGAGATTTATTTCAGCAATACCGATCAGGAATATCGGCGCAGGATCAGCGAAGCATTGGTTCCGCCGAACCCGAAGGAGTTCGACAGCGCCACATCGATCTTGCGTTCACGGGCCTTGTGTGGAACCAGATCGATCTTCGTGGAGACCGCAGGATTGTCCAGATTGAGCGTCGCAGGCGCGATGTTATCGCGGATGGCAAGCGTCGAGAAAATCGCCTCGGCAGCACCAGCAGCACCCAGCAGGTGACCGATGGACGACTTGGTCGAAGACATCGAAACTTTCGACGCGGCGTCGCCAACCACGCGCTCGACAGCGCCCAGTTCGATGGTATCGGCCATGGTCGAAGTGCCATGCGCATTGATGTAGTCGATCTGGTCCGGCGTGATTCCGGCGCGCTTGATGGCCATTTCCATGCAGCGCTGCGCACCCTCGCCGTTCTCGCTTGGAGCGGTGATGTGGTAAGCATCGCCGGAAAGACCATAACCGATGACTTCGGCATAGATCTTCGCGCCGCGCGCCAAAGCGTGTTCAAGCTCCTCAAGAACCACAACGCCCGCACCTTCACCCATGACAAAGCCGTCGCGGTCTTCATCATAAGGACGCGATGCCGCGGTCGGGTCATCGTTGCGCTTCGTGGAGAGCGCCTTGCAGGCAGCGAAGCCTGCAAGCGAGATGCGGCTTACCGGGGATTCCGTACCGCCAGCGACCATCACATCCGCATCGCCGAAAGCGATCAGGCGGGCAGCGTCGCCAATGGCGTGCGCGCCGGTCGAGCAGGCGGTGACGACCGCGTGGTTCGGGCCGCGCAGCTTGTGCTTGATGGAAACATGGCCGGAAGCCAGATTGATCAGACGGCCGGGAATAAAGAATGGCGAGATGCGTCGCGGACCCTTGTCGCGCAGCGTATAGCCCGCTTCGACGATGCCTTCGATGCCGCCGATGCCGGAACCGATAAGAACGCCGGTGCGAACCTGGTCTTCGTCGCTTTCTGGATGCCAGTTGGCGTCGTCCAGCGCCTGATCGGCAGCGCCGACGGCATAAACGATGAAAGGATCAACCTTGCGCTGTTCCTTCGGCTCCATATGGAGGTCGGCATTGAAGGTGCCATTGGTGCCATCGCCAACCGGGACGCGGCAGGCAATCTGGCAGGCCAGATCATCAACTTCAAATTCCGTGATGCGGCGAGCACCGCTTTCACCGGCAATAAGACGCTTCCAGGTCTCTTCGACACCGCTGGCAAGCGGCGACACCAGACCAAGACCGGTGATGACGACACGCCTCATATCCACCCCTTAAAATTCTGTTATGTCACAAGCACCGCGCCCCGCAGGCTTTAACCGGCAGAACATATGTCCGGGCCTGACTGAAAGGGATGGTGCTCCAATTGTTAATACCGGAGCCTGCCATATCGAACGCGTTCTCGACCAGCGTTCGGACAGATTCACAACAGGCCTCGAACGGACCTTTGTGCATGTGCGTTTCGACCGTGAATACGAAAGAAACAGCCAAAGACAAGCAGGGCCGGGATTCGCGAGAACCCCAGCCCAATGCTCAAGTTCAGATTAGGCAGAAGCCTTGTCGATGAACTTCACAGCGTCGCCGACCGTGAGGATCGTTTCGGCAGCGTCGTCAGGAATTTCAACGCCGAATTCTTCTTCGAAAGCCATGACCAGCTCGACCGTGTCGAGGCTGTCTGCGCCGAGGTCATCGATGAAGCTTGCGCCTTCCGTGACCTTGTCGGCATCTACGCCCAGATGTTCAACAACGATTTTCTTGACGCGCTCTGCGGTATCGCTCATGTCGGAACCTCGACCTGTGTGTTTGTTGCTCTGCCTTGGTTAGCGGCATGCAGGATTGTAATCAAGTTATAAGATGTCTGCCAAGTTTCGAGCGAAGCCGCCCGGACAGTCATCCTGTGGATATTCCTTTCGGAACAGGATCGCAGCGCTTCTACTCCGAATGCCGCAATTCTCGATGGGCGCATTACCATGCTTCTTGAGCAAGGCAAAGCGCCTTTTCCTTCTCCACCCCCCGTATTAAGGCATTTTATACCATAATCGAGGGGAGAAGGAGGGTTAGATCATGGCCATGCCACCATTGACGTGCAGGGTCTGGCCGGTCACATAAGCTGCCTCATCGCTTGCCAGATAGACGACGGCAGCAGCAATATCGCCCCCAACGCCCATGCGCTTCATGGGGATATTGCTCATGATCGCATCCTTCTGCTTTTCGTTCAGCTTGTCGGTCATGGCCGATTCGATGAAGCCCGGAGCGATGCAGTTCACTGTAACATTGCGGCTTGCGATTTCCTGCGCCAGCGACTTGGAGAAGCCGATCAGCCCTGCCTTCGATGCACAGTAATTCGCCTGGCCGGGGTTACCGGTGACGCCAACGATGGAGGTGATGTTGATGATGCGGCCATTGCGGCGGCGCATCATGGGATGGGTCAGTTCGCGCGTCAGGTTGAAGACGGACGTCAGGTTGACGTTCAACACGGCATCCCAGTCCTCGTCGCTCATGCGAACGAAGAGCCCGTCGCGGGTAATCCCGGCATTGTTGACCAGAATGTCGACGCCGCCCATCTCCTCTTCGGCCTTCTGGCCGAGGGCCTTTACAGCTTCGCGGTCGGAAAGATTGGCCGGAAAGATGAAGGTGCGGTCGCCAAGTTCAGCGGCAAGTTCTTTCAGCTTTTCCTCACGCGTGCCATGCAAGCCCACGATTGCGCCCTGCGCATGAAGTGCGCGGGCAATCGCTTCACCGAGGCCGCCGGTTGCGCCGGTTACCAGAGCCTTGCGGCCAGTCAGATCAAACATGCGAAGTCCCTTTTAAGCGTTGAGGGCGGCGAGCGCCGCTTCGATTTCTTCAGCCGAACCGACAGCCACGCCAGCCACATCCTTCGAGATGCGGCGCGCCAGACCGGTCAGAACCTTGCCCGAACCTACTTCATAAAGCGTGGTGACGCCATTGGTCGCAAACCATTCGACAGTTTCACGCCAGCGCACCTGACCCGTGACCTGCTCGACGAGTAGATCGGCAATCTCGTTGGCATCGGTGACGGGCGCTGCGCGCACATTGGCGATAAGCGGAACGATTGGATTGTGCTTTTCGACCGAAGCGAGCGCTTCGCGCATGGCGTCAGCGGCAGGCCCCATCAAAGTCGAATGGAAGGGCGCGGACACCGGCAGCATGATGGCGCGCTTGGCACCTTTTTCGGACGCCAGCCCGGCAGCCAGTTCGACCGCAGCCTTGGAGCCGGAAATAACGAGCTGACCACCGCCATTGTCATTGGCGATCTGGACCGAGCCCGAGGATTTTGCTTCTGCACAGACAGCTTCCACGTCGCCATGCTCCAGACCGATGATGGCCGCCATGGCGCCTTCGCCGACGGGAACGGCTTTCTGCATCGCGTTGCCTCGGATGCGCAGGAGACGTGCCGTATCGGCAAGCGAGAATGTTCCTGCCGCGCAAAGCGCGGAATATTCACCAAGCGAATGCCCGGCGACGTAGGAAACCTTATCCTTCAGGGAAAAGCCGCGCGCTTCCATGACCCGCAGCACGGCCATCGAGACCGCCATCAGCGCAGGCTGGGCATTAGCGGTCAGCGTCAGTACGTCTTCCGGTCCCTCGAACATGGTAGCGGAAAGCTTTTCGCCCAGTGCCGCGTCCACTTCCTCGAAAACAGCACGCGCTTCTGCAAACTGCTCTGCCAGAGCCTTGCCCATGCCTACAGCCTGGCTGCCCTGCCCGGGAAAAGTGAATGCTACCGCCATGAAAACCTCTTTCATCTTTGCAATTAATTGCACAATTTGGCGCGATGTGCCCCAGCGCGGGCAGCAAAGTCAAGTATTTCCCGGTTTTTGTGTCGTTTGCGCCTTGCAAAGCCGGGGAAAAACACGTAATAGCCGCCCGTTCATTGCTCGGCACCAGCTGGGGGCTGAACGGAGGGCCGGTCAAACAGTGCAATTAATTGCGCTATTGTCCGTAGAAGTCATAAGCGCTTCTGCCTCCCGTGTCTCCGCTCTCGACCGTCTCAAGTTGCGCGTCCTTTCTTCTCCGGCCTGCCGGATCAAGAGAAGTCGCAGAGGCTTAGCCGCTGGTGTTAGCATGTTGTAACAGAAGAAAGGCAAAGCCAATGGCTCTTTATGAACATGTGCTTCTTGCCCGCCAGGACATTTCCCAGCAGCAGGTCGACGCTCTCGTCGAACAGTACAAGGGTGTCCTCGAAGCTAATGGCGGCAAGGTCGGTAAGGTCGAAAGCTGGGGTCTGCGTCCCCTCACCTACCGCATCAAGAAGAATCGCAAGGCGTATTACACGCTCGTGAACATCGACGCTCCGGCTGCAGCCGTTGCCGAAATGGAACGCCAGATGCGTATCAACGAAGACGTTCTTCGTTTCCTCACCGTTCGCGTTGACGAACATGAAGAAGGCCAGTCGGCCATGCTCACCCGCCGTGACGACCGTCGCGAACGCGATGGTGATGATCGTCCGCGCCGCCGTGAAGGTGGTTTCGACCGTGGCGATCGCGGTGATCGCGGCCCGCGTCGCCCGCGCGACAACGAAGTTGGTGAAGGAGCATAATCATGGTTGATATCAATCAGATCCCGACCCGTCGTCCTTTCCATCGCCGTCGCAAGACGTGCCCGTTCTCCGGCGCAAACGCACCGAAGATCGACTACAAGGACATCAAGCTTCTGCAGCGTTACATTTCCGAACGCGGCAAGATCGTTCCTTCCCGTATTACGGCCGTCAGCCAGAAGAAGCAGCGTGAACTCGCCAAGGCGATCAAGCGCGCCCGTTTCCTCGGCCTGCTGCCTTACGTTGTGAAGTAAGAACACGAATTCGGGAGGTGGTTCGCCTCCTCCCGTTTCCTCCGTTGCGATGGGCGTAGCGGATGTACCAAAAACCCGAGTTGGGGCAGAGTCCTCTAACTGCACGAACCGGCCAGACCGGAGCAGGACAGCGAAACTGATGAAATTCAATGGAACCATTATCGGTATCGGCATATTGGCGGGGCTTGCCTCGGCCTTGATGTCGTCCGGCGTCATCATGCAAGGTGGCGCGATGGCCGCCGCCATGGCCATGGTTCTCTATTTCCTGACACCGCTTCCCATCTTCGTCGTTGCCCTTGGCTGGGGGTCGAGCGCCGGTATCGTTGCCGCCGCCACCGCCACGGTTGCCGTCGGCGTAGTCGCTGTTCCGATCGCAGCACTCCTGATGGCGTTGACGAGCTTCGTACCTGCGGCGACGGGAGCGTATCTTTCCGGCCTCGCACGGCCAGCGGAAGAACTCGGCGGACCGAAGGATATTCTGGTCTGGTATCCGCTGTCGGACATCATCTTCCGCCTTGCCCTGATGGTGGCGCTCAGCTTCATCGTCATCGGCGCCATTCTTGGGTTCGGCCCGGACATGGCGCGCGAACTCGCTAGCACCCTTATCGACCAACTTGCGGAAGCCGATCCCCAGTTCACGGCCAGCGAAGACATTCGGGACAATGTGACCGCGCTCCTGATGGTCGTCTTGCCTGCAATCCAGCCGGCAACCTGCCTCGCTATTCTCGTTGGCAATCTTTATCTGGCGCAGCGCCTGATCTCGATGTCGGGTCGCCTGCGCCGTCCGCGTGACGACTGGCCCGCGACGCTGCGCATGCCGCGCCCGGCTTTGCTTGTCTTCGCGGTCGCTCTTGCGGTCGCATTTCTTCCCGGCGGCGCCGGATTGATTGCGACCGTCATCGCCGGCGCTCTCAGCGCAGGCTTCATGATGTCAGGTCTTGCCATCATGCATTTTCGCACACGCGGCAAGGTCTGGCGCCCGGTGGCGCTGTGGCTTGCCTACTTTGCGATCATACTTTTCGCATTCCTGCTTTTCATCTTCATGGTTCTCGGACTTTTCGACACTTCGCGCGGCGCGCCGGTTTCGAAAATGCCTGGCGCCGACAGTCAGTAAACCCGATCAGAAACTCGAAAGGAAACTCCAATGGAAGTCATTCTTCTGGAACGCATTGGCCGCCTCGGCCAGATGGGCGAAACCGTCAAGGTCAAGGACGGCTATGCCCGTAACTTCCTGCTCCCGCAGGGCAAGGCTCTTCGTGCCAACGAAGCCAACAAGAAGAAGTTCGAAGGCCAGCGCGCCCAGCTCGAAGCCCAGAACCTGGAACGCAAGAACGAAGCCAGTGCCGTTGCTGAAAAGCTCAATGGCGAAAGCTTCATCGTCGTGCGTTCGGCTGGTGAAACCGGCCAGCTCTACGGTTCCGTTTCGACCCGTGACATTGCCGAAATCATTTCGGCCAACGGCTTTACCCTGCACCGCAACCAGGTTGAACTGAACCACCCGATCAAGACGATCGGCCTGCACGAAGTCTCGATTTCGCTGCATCCGGAAGTTCAGGTTCAGGTAACCGTCAACATCGCCCGTTCGACTGAAGAAGCCGAACGTCAGGCAAAGGGTGAAGACCTGACCTCGATCGAAGCCATCTACGGCATCGAAGAACAGCCTCTGTCGGAAGAAGTTTTCGACGACGAAGACGAAGCTGAAGATCAGGCTTAATTAGCCACCTATTATCCGTGGGAATGCCCGGCCAAGCGTCGCTCATTCCCATCGTGGTAAACTTTATATGATCATGCCCGGCGGCCTTCGCCGGGCATTTTCTCTTTTCAGATCGGTAAAACTCCCTATTCTGTTCATTAGTGTTGGATTGCAGAGGGTGCCGACGGAAACGTCTGCGTTGCTTGGGCTTTCCCAAGGCCGATTGACCGACTGGGATATTGCCTGAAATCTGATGACAGAGCGGCTCTGATACCTTGCACCGCCGCCTGCCATGCAAACGCATGGACGTGCACTCGCTTCAATCCTGGAGAGGAGATGGGGCCGATGTATGGAATGTTGCGTACTGTTCTTTCGCATATGATTAAAACCGGTGACCTGACGGTCACCGATTCGGAGGGGTCGCGATTTCAGTATGGCGACAAGACCGGCGCGCCGGTTCATGTTCAGTTCAAGACCAAGCACGCCGAGCGCGCCGTTGCGCTCGACCCGGAACTGAAGCTTGCCGAATGTTTCATGGATGGCGAGATCGATTTCCTGGAAGGCGATATCTATACGCTGCTTCAGGTGGTGTTCGAAAACACCGGGCCGACGGCAGCGACCGAGCCATGGATGAAAGCCGCCGGAAAACTGCGCGTGCTCTTCCGCCGCTTCCAGCAGATGAACACGATTTCGCGTTCGTCGAGCAATATCAAAAGTCACTACGATCTCTCGGGCGAGCTTTACGACCTGTTTCTCGATCCCGACAAGCAGTATTCCTGCGCCTATTTCGATCCGCCGAACGCCACGCTTGCCGAAGCGCAGCTCGCCAAGAAACGCCACATCGCCGCCAAGATGCTGGTAAAGGAGGGCGACAAGGTTCTCGATATCGGCTGCGGCTGGGGCGGCATGGGGCTTTATCTGGCTCGCCACCTCAAGGCCAATGTCACAGGCGTAACCTTGTCCGAAGAGCAGCACGCCATCGCCAACCAGCGCGCAAGGGATGAGGGGCTGGCCGACAGGGCGAAATTCGAGCTGACCGATTATCGCAACATCGACGACAAGTTTGACAGGCTTGTTTCGGTGGGCATGTTCGAACATGTCGGCGTGGGGCATTTCGCTGAATATTTCCAGCATGTCGCGCGGCTGATGAAGCCGGATGGTGTTTTTCTGCTGCACGCCATCGGACGGGCCGATGGGCCGGGTGCGACCAATCCATTCATCCGCAAATATATCTTCCCCGGCGGTTATATTCCGGCGCTTTCGGAAGTTCTGCCGCATATCGAGAAAGCTGGACTCTATGTCACCGACATAGAAATCCTGCGGCTGCATTACGCCGAAACACTGAAAGCATGGCGAGAGGCGTTCATGGCCAATCGCGACAAGGCCAAGGCGCTTTATGACGAGCGCTTCTGCCGGATGTGGGAATTCTATCTGGCCGCATCGGAAAGCGCGTTCCGCTGGCAGAACATGATGGTGTTCCACATCCAGATCGCCCACAAGCAGGAATCTGTTCCGCTGACCCGCAACTATATCGAGGCCGAAGAAAAACGCCTTAAACGTCTCGACAGTGCTCCCAAGGGAGCCAATAGCGAGGTGCGGGCGGTCAAGAAAAGTATGAACGCCTGAAACCATTCCCGCCAATCGGAGAGTCGGTCCGCGTCAACAGCGGACTGACAAAACCGAGATCGAAACTGTGGATCAGTGTGAATCATGGTATAGCTTGTCTCTTCCAGCTGGAATCACCCGAAGCTTCGTTGCGTTTGGCATCGCTTGAGGGCTAGCTGGTTGCATCAGGGACAGGATTTGGAATCATGGCGGAAGCGGCGGTACGCAAACTCGACGACGCGCGGGAGCAGAAAGACGCGCTCTATCGCGAAGCACCCCACAATATTGAAGCGGAACAGGCGCTGCTCGGCGCCATTCTGATCAATAATGATGCGTTTTACCGGGTATCGGACTTCCTGAAGCCTACCCATTTCTTCGAGCCACTGCATCGTCGCATCTATGAGATCACCACCGATCTCATCCGCGTTGGCAAGATGGCCAATCCGGTGACGATGAAGACCTTCCTGCCCACCGAAGGCAAGGTGGGCGATCTCACCATATTCCAGTATGTGACGCGCCTCGCCACCGAAGCCGTCACCATCATCAACGCCGAAGACTATGGTCGTGCGATTTACGATCTGGCGACGCGCCGCGCGCTGATCGGCATCGGCGAAGACATGGTGAACGTTGCCTATGACGCGCCGGTTGACATGGCGCCGCAGGAACAGATCGAAGATGCCGAGCGACGCCTGTTCGAACTGGCGGAGACGGGACGGTATGACGGTGGCTTCCTGCCCTTCAAGGACGCGGTGACGACTGCCGTGGACATGGCCAACGCCGCTTTCATGCGCGATGGCCATCTTTCCGGCGTTTCGACCGGCATTCATTCGCTTGACGCCAAGATGGGCGGCTTGCAACCCTCGGACTTGATCATCCTCGCTGGTCGTCCGGGCATGGGCAAGACCTCGCTTGCCACCAATATCGCCTTCAACATCGCCAACGCCTATGAAGGCGAACAGCAGGCCGACGGCTCGATGAAGGCCGTCAATGGCGGTGTCGTCGGGTTCTTCTCGCTCGAAATGTCGGCGGAACAGCTCGCAACCCGTATCATTTCCGAGCAGACGGAGGTTTCCTCCTCGAAAATCCGCCGCGGTGACATCACCGAAACCGATTTCGAAAAGCTGGTCGCGTGCTCGCAGGTGATGCAGAAAATCCCGCTGTATATCGATCAGACCGGCGGTATCTCGATCGCCCAGCTTGCAGCACGCGCGCGTCGCCTGAAGCGCCAGCGCGGCCTCGACGTTCTCGTCATCGACTATGTGCAGCTGATGACCGGCTCATCGAAAGCTTCCGCACAGAACCGCGTGCAGGAAATCACGGAAATCACTACCGGCCTCAAGGCGCTGGGCAAGGAACTCAACGTTCCCATCATCGCGCTCTCACAGCTCTCCCGTCAGGTGGAAAGCCGCGACGACAAGCGCCCCCAGCTCTCCGACCTTCGTGAATCGGGCTCCATCGAGCAGGACGCCGACGTGGTGCTCTTCGTGTTCCGTGAGGAATATTACGTCAAGAACCTCGAGCCGCGTGACGAGTTCGATCCGAAATACGAGGAATGGAAGCAGCATTTCGAAAAGGTGCGCGGCACCGCCGACGTGATTATCGCCAAGCAGCGTCACGGTCCGACCGGCACCGTCAAACTCGCCTTCCAGTCTGAATTCACGCGATTTGCAGATCTGGCCGAGGGTTCTTATCTGCCGGAGCAGTATGAATAAGTTTTCCCAAGTCAAAGGGCGCGTCTGATGGCCAAGGCGCGCGTTCAATTCATCTGCCAGAACTGTGGCACGGTCCATTCGCGCTGGGCGGGCAAGTGCGATTCCTGCGGCGAGTGGAATACGCTTGTCGAGGAAGGCACCAATAGCGGCATCGGCTCCGGACCCGGCGCCATGCTGTCCAAGCGCAAGGGGCGCGCCGTGGCGCTGACCTCGCTCTCCGGCGACATAGAAGACGCGCCACGCATCATTTCCGGCATAAGCGAGCTTGACCGCGTGACAGGCGGCGGTTTCGTGCGCGGTTCCGCTCTTCTCATCGGCGGCGATCCTGGGATCGGCAAATCCACCTTGCTGACGCAGGCAGCCGCCGCCCTTTCCAATCGCGGCCATCGCATCGTTTATGTTTCGGGCGAAGAAGCCGTGGCGCAGATCAGGCTGCGCGCGCAGCGTCTGGGTGTGGCGTCGTCGGCGGTGGAGCTTGCCGCCGAAACCAATGTCGAAGACATTATCGCCACCATTTCAGACGCCAAACGGCCCGATCTCGTCATCATCGATTCGATCCAGACGCTGTGGACCGACATGGCGGATTCCGCACCGGGAACCGTGACGCAGGTGCGTTCCTCCGCGCAGGCGCTGATCCGCTATGCCAAGCAGACGGGCGCCGCCGTGGTGCTTGTGGGTCATGTCACCAAGGAAGGCCAGATCGCCGGGCCTCGTGTGGTAGAACACATGGTCGATGGCGTTCTCTATTTCGAAGGCGAAGGCGGGCATCACTACCGCATTCTGCGCACGGTGAAGAACCGTTTCGGTCCGACCGACGAGATCGGCGTCTTTGAGATGTCCGACGGGGGCCTGCGCGAAGTGTCCAACCCGTCCGAACTCTTCCTTGGTGAGCGCAATGCGAAGGCTCCGGGTGCGGCGGTCTTCGCCGGCATGGAAGGCACGCGTCCGGTCCTGGTGGAAATACAGGCGCTTGTTGCCCCCTCCTCGCTCGGCACCCCCCGCCGTGCGGTCGTCGGCTGGGATGGCGGACGGCTTGCCATGATCCTCGCCGTTCTCGAATCGCATTGCGGCGTTCGTTTCGGCCAGCACGATGTCTACCTGAATGTTGCGGGTGGTTATCGTATCAGCGAGCCTGCTGCGGATATAGCTGTGGCTGCCGCACTTGTTTCATCCATGGCCGGTATTGCCCTTCCGCCAGATTGTGTTTATTTCGGCGAAATCAGCCTTTCCGGTGCTGTTCGTGCGGTAACGCATGCGGTACAGAGGCTCAAGGAAGCGGAGAAACTCGGCTTCCGGCAGGCAGAAGTGCCCGGTGGCAGTGGCGAACTCTGGAAAGATCGCAGCTTCCGCCTCATGGAAACTTCCGCCCTGCCCGATCTTGTTGCGCGCATCGCGGCTTCAGGCTCCGGAAAGAAGCAATAAATCTGGAGTTTTATGACTGGAAGAATCTGTCAACCTTCCGGTGATAAACTTCAGCATCTTTGACTGCCCTGCGCATGGATCATTTTGCGCATAATAACTGAGGACAGGCCAGAATGCCGATAACCATGCTTGATGGAATTCTGCTCGGGATAACGCTGGTTTCAGCCATTCTGGCGATGGTGCGCGGTTTTTCCCGCGAGGTGCTGTCGCTGGTGTCATGGGCTGCCGCTGCCGCTGCAGCTTATCTATTCTACCAACCAGTTCTGCCTTTCGTACAACCGTATATCAACAACGAAACCATCGCGAAGATTGCAGCCGCTGGCGCGGTTTTCCTCGTAGTGTTGATCGTCGTTTCATTGATTACGATGAAGATCGCTGACTTCATCATCGATAGCCGTATCGGTGCACTCGACCGCACGCTTGGCTTTCTGTTTGGTGGCGTGCGCGGGGTGCTTCTCGTTGTCGTCGCCATGCTGTTCTTCAACTGGCTCGTCCCGACTAACCAGCCAGCTTGGGTAACGAATGCGAAATCAAAGCCGATGCTCGATTCGTTCGGCCAACAATTGATCGACCTTCTGCCGGCAAATCCCGACCAGATGATTGACAAATTCAAGCCTCAACAGACTGCTCCCGCATCTGGCGAGCAGGAAGAGGCGCCGGTTCCGGACGATACGCCTGCACAGCAATAAGCCGTTCCGAGATATGGAGAAGCCGCCAGCCCCGCTGGCGGCTTTTTCAATTCCGGAAATAAACATGGTCAATGCAAAACAGCCATATCGACGTTCAGACATTGTCATTTTGCATCCGCGATCATATTTCAGGCGGGAATTTGCGAGATTATTCGTGAGCATCATGCGATACTGATGTTCATGAGATCATATCGACGCATCGATGAACTCTTCGCTTTTAACAAAAAGCCATCTTGTGATAGAGAGGCGCCTGAAGTCTTTACGCATGTCGTAATCGGAAACCCGGTTTTCCCTTTCCGGGACATGCTTTAGTTGCCTCTGCAATCGAAAGGCCTTGCGGCAATGACCAGCCATTCTTCTGAAAATGCCTCCTTCATGCTGGATGAAGATACCCTGCATGAAGAGTGCGGCGTATTTGGCATTCTTGGCCACGAGGACGCTGCCGCGCTGACGGCGTTGGGCCTGCATGCCCTCCAGCATCGCGGGCAGGAAGCCGCCGGCATTGTTTCCTATCACAACCGCCGTTTTCATTCCGAACGCCACATGGGCCTCGTCGGCGATCATTTCACCGATGCGGCGACGCTGAACCGCCTGCCGGGCGACCGCGCCATCGGCCATGTGCGCTATTCCACCACCGGCGAGACGATCCTGCGCAACGTGCAGCCATTGTTCGCGGAACTGGAAGTCGGCGGCATCGCCATTGCCCACAACGGCAACTTCACCAACGGCATTACGCTGCGCAAGCAGTTGATCGCTTCGGGCGCGATCTTCCAGGCGACCTCCGACACCGAAGTCGTGCTGCATATGATTGCCCGCTCGCGCCACTCATCCTCCTCCGACCGTTTTGTCGATGCCATCCGGCAGGTCGAAGGCGGTTATGCCATGCTGGCGCTGACCCGCACAAAACTGATCGCCGCGCGCGATCCCATCGGCATCCGTCCGCTCGTCATGGGCGAGCTTGATGGCAAGCCTATCTTCTGCTCGGAAACCTGCGCCCTCGATATCATCGGTGCGAAATATATTCGCGATGTCGAAAACGGCGAAGTCATCATCTGCGAGATTCAGAAGGACGGCTCCATAACCACGGAATCCATCAAGCCTGAGAACCCGCAGCCGGAACGGCTCTGCCTGTTTGAGTACGTCTATTTCGCCCGCCCCGACTCCGTCGTCGGCGGTCGCAGCGTCTATGTCGCGCGCAAGAACATGGGCATGGAGCTTGCCAAGGAAGCCGGTATCGAAGCCGACGTGATCGTGCCGGTACCCGATGGCGGCACGCCTGCCGCTCTTGGTTTCGCGCAGGCCAGCGGCATTCCGTTCGAATATGGAATCATCCGCAACCATTATGTGGGTCGCACCTTCATCGAGCCGACGCAGCAAATTCGCGCGCTTGGCGTCAAGCTGAAGCACTCGGCCAATCGCGCCATGATCGAAGGCAAGCGCGTCGTGCTGGTGGATGATTCCATTGTGCGCGGCACCACTTCCGTCAAGATCGTGCAGATGATCCGCGATGCAGGCGCCAAAGAAGTGCATATCCGCGTGGCAAGTCCAATGATTTACCATCCGGATTTCTACGGTATCGACACCCCCCATGCCGATAAGCTGCTGGCAAACCAGCACAAGGACCTCGAATCCATGTGTCGCTATATCGGCGCGGATTCCCTTGCGTTCCTTTCCATCGACGGGTTGTACAAGGCTGTCGGGGGAAAACCACGTGATCCGAAGGCACCTGCCTTTACCGATCACTACTTCACGGGTGAATATCCGACCCGTCTCCTCGATCAGGAAGGCGAGAGCAACGTCCATACGCTGTCTCTCCTCGCCAGCAACGGCTGATCGCAAATCCTTCCACTCAGGCGGCCCAAAAGGCCGCCTGTTTCTTGTGTTTGAATGACATATGGGGACTAGATGAGTATCGACCTTACGGGCCGCATCGCACTGGTGACAGGCGCATCGCGCGGTATTGGCTATTTTCTTTCGCTCGAACTGGCAAAACGCGGCGCGCATGTCATCGCGGTCGCACGCACGGTCGGCGGACTGGAAGAGCTGGACGACGATATCCGTAAACTCGGAGGCAGCGCCACGCTGGTGCCTCTCGACATTACCGACATGGAAGCCATCGATCGCCTCGGCGGCTCCATTCATGAGCGCTGGAGCAAGCTCGACGTCATGGTTGCCAATGCGGGCGTGTTGGGCACGATTTCCCCGATCGGGCACGTCGAAGCCAAGACCTTCGAGAAGGTCATGAACGTCAATGTCACCAGCGTCTGGCGCCTCATCCGTTCCACCGATCCGCTTCTGCGTGCTTCGGATGCGGGACGGGCCATTCTGCTTTCATCCGGCGTGGCGCACACCTGCCGGGCCTTCTGGGGGCCTTACGCTGCCTCGAAAGCTGCCGTCGAAGTCATGGCGCGCAGTTGGGCCGAAGAAACGAAGCAGATGAAGCTCAAGGTTAACTCCGTCAATCCGGGAGCGACCCGCACGGCAATGCGTGCGCAGGCCATGCCGGGCGAAGATCCGGAAACATTGCCGACCCCGCAGTCGGTGGCAGAGAAGATCGTCAAGCTCGCCGATCCTGCCCTGGATGTCACCGGCAAGCTTTTCGATGTGCGCCAGGATCGCTTCCTGGACTACCATCTGCCGAGCTGATTTCTTTTTCCGGCCTTGCTTCCCTGCAAGGCCGGTTCTATTTAGTTTATTGACGTACCGCGTCACGATCCGATTGAATCTGATCGGTGAACCTCTTTGACGTCCACCTTGCCCGAAAACCGTCTCACACTTTTCGGGACACGCGGTAGCCACCTGACGGCTCCTTTTTCAGCGGCCAATTCTCCCACTTTCAGACCCTTCGTCACGCGCGGACCGTCTTCGCGCGCATTCACTTTGCTATTGGAGGACTTATGATTAAAGATCACCAGCGTTTCATCATCATCAGCGGCGGACCGGGATCAGGCAAAAGCACGCTGATCGATGCACTCGAAAAGGGCGGTTTTTCCCGCACCGTTGAAGCGGGACGTGCCATTATCCAGGATCAGGTCGCAATCGGCGGCAGCGCCCTCCCGTGGAGTGATCGCGCACTCTTTGCAGAGTTGATGCTTTGTTGGGAGATGCGCTCTCACGCCATGGCAGAACAACAGGCTGGTACCGTTTTCTTCGACCGCGGCGTTCCCGATGTGATCGGCTATCTGATGCTGTGCGACCTGCCCGTCCCACAGCATATGGAAGAGGCCGCCCACCGGATCAGATATAACAGTACCGTGTTCCTGGCGCCGCCATGGGCTGAAATCTTCGGGCAGGATGCGGAACGCCAACAGGATTTCGATGAAGCCGTGCGCACGTTCGATGCGATGGACAAAACCTACAGGCGGCTCGGATATGAGATCGCGCTCCTCCCGAAATCACCGGTCGAGGAGCGCGTTCGTTTCATCAGACGGGCGTTGCCATCAGTTTTCCTCTGACGACGCGTCCTCTTCGGCGCTGGCCGCTTCCGCAGCCTTTCTGTCAGCAGCTTCACGCCTGTTCCACGCTGCCAGACTGAACGGAAGGAAAGCGAGATAGGCGAGCGCCGTGATGCTCAATGTCTGCCAGGTGAAGCTCATCAGGAACGCGACGTAAACAACCACGAACAGGATCAGCGGCATGACGATATCGCGTCGGACAAGGCTGCCGGCCGATTTGCCGTTATAAACCGGCAGGCGGCTTACCAGCAGAAACGCAATGGCCACGGTATAGACCGCCACACCGAAAGCGAGCGCCCGCGTCGGGGTCAGGCCGAGAAAACCGAGATAAACCGGCAGCAGGACGAGCATTGCGCCTGCAGGTGCGGGCACGCCTATGAAATAATTGCTTTGCCAGGCCGGGCGGTTCGGGTCTTCCAGCATGACATTGAAACGTGCCAGCCGCAGGCAGCAGGCAATGGCGTAGAGAAGCGCCGCGATCCAGCCGAAGGAACGCGCCTGATCAAGCATGAAGGCATAGAGCACCAGAGCAGGCGCTACGCCGAAATTGACGATGTCGGCGAGCGAATCCATCTGGGCGCCGAACTTGGACGATCCCTTCATCATGCGGGCCACACGCCCGTCGATGCCGTCAAGAAAGGCTGCTACGAGCACCATCACGACGGCAAGCTCGAAACGGTTTTCAAAGGCCAGACGAATACCGGTCAGACCGGCACAGATGGCGAGGACCGTGATGACATTGGGAACGACGATACGCAGGGGTATCTGCGACAGCTTCGGGCCGCGCGATGAATCCACGCGGCCGTTGGGCTCAAAAGGCGGAAAAGGCGCTTCCATCGGCTTAAGCGATCCGCACCACTGGCTCACCGCGTCCGCTGCCATAATCGGCCAGCACGGTTTCACCGGCGACTGCCGTCTGGCCAACCGCGACACGAACGGTCGCATCTGCCGGCAGATAGACATCGACCCGCGATCCGAAGCGGATCAGGCCGAACCGTTCGCCAACGGACAGATCGTCATCCTCGTTCGACCAGCAAACAATGCGCCGGGCAACGAGGCCAGCGATCTGGACAACACCGATCTTGCCATGCGGGCTTTCGATCAGCACGCTATTGCGTTCGTTATCCGTGCTAGCCTTGTCCAGTTCCGCATTGAGGAATTTGCCCGGACGATGCACGACCTTCTCGATCTTGCCGCGCACGGGGGAACGGTTGATATGTACCGAGAACACATTCATGAAAACCGACACGCGCATACGCGGCTCGGCGCCAAGGTCCAGCTCGGCTGGCGGCACTGCCGGGCCGACAAAGGAAACCTTGCCATCGGCGGGACTGATGACCAGATCATCGTCCATTGGCGTTACACGCTCGGGATCACGATAGAAATAGATGCACCAGACGGTCAGCACCATGCCGATCCAGAACAGCGGGTCCCAGAGCCAGCCCAGAATGAGCGAAACCACGAAAAAGCCCGCGATAAACGGATAGCCTTCCCGATGGATCGGCACGAAAGTATTGCGGATAGTGTCAGTAAGGCTCATCGCTCTTCCTTTGAGTTTGGCCGTTATTTACCTCATCCTATCCGGAATCAAAATCCATTTCGCAAATTATTCACGGCTGTTAGGGCACGTGATCGCACCCTAATATACCAAGCCGCCCCGCGAACCGACTATTCCGCCGCTGGGACGCCGCGCGTAACGACGCCCAGTTCGTCGCTTTGCCGCACCTGGCGCAGACGTTCTTCCGCCTCATCGGCCTCGCGCTGGCGAGCCCACATGGAAGCATAAAGCCCCTTGTGCTTGAGCAGCATGCGATGCGTTCCTCTTTCGGCGATAAGGCCATCCTTCAGGACGATGATTTCATCTGCGCCGATAACGGTCGACAGGCGATGCGCGATGACAAGCGTGGTGCGCCCCCGGCTGACAATGTCGAGCGCGGACTGGATTTCCTGTTCGGTTGCCGTATCGAGTGCCGAAGTCGCCTCATCGAGGATGAGGATGGGCGGAGCCTTCAGGATCGTGCGGGCAATGGCGACACGCTGTTTCTCGCCGCCCGAAAGCTTGAGGCCGCGTTCACCGACCATCGACTCATAGCCCTCCGGCAAATGCTTGATGAAGCTGGAAATCTGCGCGAGCTCTGCCGCCTTTTCCACCTCTTCATTCGTTGCATCGGGGCGGCCATAGCGGATGTTATAGGCTATCGTATCGTTGAACAGCACGGTATCCTGCGGCACCATGCCGATGGCCTTGCGCAGGCTTTCCTGCGCGACATCACGGACATCCTGCCCGTCGATGGAAACCGTTCCGGACTGCACATCGTAGAAGCGGAACAGAAGCCGCGAGATCGTGGATTTACCCGCACCCGACGGCCCGACAATCGCGACCGTCTTTCCTGCCGGAACTTCAAAACTGATCCCCTTGAGGATCGGGCGGTTCGCATCATAGGCGAAATGCACGTCTTCAAAGCGGATCGCGCCCTTGTCGATCTTCAATGCCGGCGCACCGGGTTTGTCGACGACTTCCTGCTTCACATCGAGAAGGTCGAACATCTGCTCGATATCGGTCAGGCCCTGACGGATTTCACGATAGATAAAGCCGATGAAGTTGAGCGGAATGGACAGTTGCATCAGCATGGCATTGATGAAAACGAAGTCGCCAATGGACTGCGTTCCGGCGCGGACTTCCAGCGCGGACATGACCATGACAATTGCCATGCCGACACCGAAGATCACGGCCTGGCCGAAGTTCAGCCAGCCGAGCGATGTCCAGGTCTGGGTAGCCGCCTTCTCATAACGCGCCATCGAAGCATCGAAGCGCTTGGCTTCCATGTGCTCGTTGCCGAAATATTTGACCGTTTCGAAATTGAGAAGCGAGTCGATTGCCTTGGTGTTGGCCTCCGTATCGGAATCGTTCATTTCCCGGCGGATGCTGATGCGCCAGTCGCTCGCCTTGATCGTAAACCAGGTATAGAGCCAGACCGTTGCGGCAACGACGAGCAGATAGGAAATGCCGTAGGCGAAGGCGAAAATAACCGCCGTCAGCGCAAATTCCAGAATGGTAGGCAGCGTGTTGAGGATGGTAAAGCGGACAATCGTTTCAATCCCCTTGGTGCCGCGCTCGATGACGCGCGAAAGCCCGCCCGTGCGTCTTTCCAGATGGAAACGCAGAGACAGCTGGTGCATGTGCACGAAGGTCTTATAGGCCAGCTGGCGCACCGCATATTGGCCGACGCTCGCAAACAAGGCGTCGCGAAGCTGGTTGAGGCCGGCCTGTATAATCTTGGCGCCGTTATAAGCCAGCACCAGCATCACCGCACCGACCAGAAACAGCGGAATATAATCCGGCGGGTTCAACTGGCCGGTCAAGGCATTCGTCACCCACTTGAAGAAATAGGGAACGAGGATGAGCACGATCTTGGAAATCACCAGATAGAACGTGGCCCAGACGACGCGCATGCGCAGATCCGGCCTGTCGGACGGCCACATATAGGGCCAGAGATTTCGCAATGTCTTGAACGTCTCGCCGGAATCGGCGGAAACCGTTTTGGGGGAACTCATGGTGCGTTCTTTCAAGTCGGTGGGCTCAAGCGATTTCGTACGAGATGAACTCCGTCATCGCTTTATCTGTTTGTTTGACACATCTTTTCCGAAAACCGGCTCCCGCTTCTCGGGATAGGTTCTAACCGCAGCATGCGCCTTTGAACGAAGCAAAATGCGTACGGACAGCGTTCATTTGCTGCCAGTTGACGCTGTAACGCGACGACTGGCGCTCAGGCCGATAATCGATAAGACCAGCCTGCACGAGAACCTTGAGGTGCTGGGAGACCGTCGATTGAGCAAGGTCGAGCTTGCCGACAATATCCTTGCAGCAGCAGGCATCCTCCATCATCAACTGCCGGATAATGCGAATACGGACAGGATGTCCGAGCGCCGCGCAAATGCGCGCCGCGGCTTCATCGTCAATCCCGATCTGCGCGAGATCGGAAACAGCCTCAGCTGAATTCTTGTCGAGAATTATCTTCATCGTATATCGACGATATACGATTATGCTCCAGAGTTCAAGTTTTCGAGGCGTTCTTTCTCCAAAAGCACGGCAATATGAAAACACACTATCGTGACCATCGGCCCCGCCGAAACCGCTCTGAAAGCCATGGTCAGTTGGCGTGATCTTCCAACTGGCGCTTCACCTCATCCTCACCCAAAGGTTCCTTCGGCATATTGAAGACCTGCCCAGGCCAGATCAGGTCCGGATTGCGGATCTGGTCGCGATTGGCGAGATAGATAGTGGTGTATCGCGTACCTTTACCATAGGTGCGCTTGGATATCGTCCAGAGATTATCTCCGCGCCGGATAATGACGGAGCCTTCCACTTTCTGCAGGGGAGCCGCAGCTTCACCATGCACTTCCGAAGGCGTGGTCGTCTGGCCTTCCGTATCGGAAGCAACTGCGGAGATATTCTCGCCAGCTTCGCGGCGGAACGGTACTCGTGCCGTCGCCAGAACGCGGTTGGCGTTGTCGAGCAGGTCGGCGCGAATGATATAGTCACCCACACTGAGCGGCTGTTTGCTCTGCACAAGGAAACGGCCATCCGGCGAAATGAGGCTTGCGCCAAGCAATGTATCGTTGGCGTGGACGATGACGCGATTGCCGCCATTGGCCTTGCCTGCCACGAAAACCGACTGACCTTCGATCTCCACCGCCTCGATTGCAATCGGCAAAGCCTGCGCGGGCTTGGCTGCCGGCTTGTCGGCCTTGGCGGCAGCTTCGGGAGCGGCTTCCGTATCCTGCGGCTTCGGCGCCGTTTCCGGCTTCGTAATCAGACGGCTCGCCTGCCCCGGCTCCTCGACCAGCGCCAGCACCTGCCCCGACCTGGTTTCAGACACCGATACGATGGCAGTCTGCGCGGAGGTGGCAACATTGTTATCTGCGCCGGTGGAACGCAGGACCAACTGATGGTCTCCCGCCTTCAAGGGTTCATCCAGAACGATGGCGAAATCGCCATTGGGTCCAACCTTGGCCTTACCCACAACAGTCGCGCCTGCCACGACTTCGACATCGGCATTGGGAAGCGCCTTGCCTGCGATCACCACCGAACCATCTGGCTCGACCCGCAGGAGATCGAAAATCGGCGTGTTGTTCTGCTGTTGTGGCGAAGCAGCGCCTACCTGCGCAGCAGGTTCTTGGGTCGGCGCGGCCTGAGGCTTCGCATCGCCTGTCGCGGCTTCGCTCGCGGGCTTCGTCGCTGCGGATCCCTGCGCTTCTGGTGCTTTTGTCTCGGACGGCGCCGCCTGGGGCTGGGCTGGTGCATTGTTCGACGCTGGCGCGGCGACATCGGACTGGGGTGCCTCAACGCGAGAGCGTGTCGCATTCCAATAAAGGCCGAGCCCGACGACGATCGCGACGAACCCGATACCCAGCAATCCTAAACTGTTCTTTTGCATTTCGTTTCGAAACCCACGCCAGAGACTATAATGACGGGTTTATAGCTTTTGGCTTCCCCCCACAAGAAATCTGCACCGAAACAGCAAAAGGTACGAGGCTTTTTATTAGCAGGGTTATTGTTCTACACAGTTTGTCGGCTTCGACTGGTCCGGATCGTCCATAAGGTTATAAAGATCGGCCGTTTCGCCCTTGGTCCACCAGATGTAAACGCCGCCGGCATATTTGGCACCAGAGCCGGAGATGACGTTGGAGGCGATGACGGTTTCGTCTTCCAGCTCCAGTTCCGCAAGCGAAATATCACCGGCATTGTAGTAGGTTACCGAGACATTTTTCTCGCCGCATTTATAGAGAACGGAGTTGGTCGTCACTTCGGTGTCGTCCGGCAGCTTGATATTGACTTCGCCCGCCGACGCGGATGACGCTGCAAAGGTGAGCCCGAGAAACACAACCCAGTTCTTCATATCCAATCCACTTCCCGATCTGAAACACATACCGATTGAGATATAACAATCTCCACAAATGTCCAACCGCGCCCCCGCCCGCCGCCAATCATCTCCGCAAAATGAAACCGCAGGCGCTTGACGCTGAAAGACCAAAAGAGCACAAGAAATGATGTCTGAGATTCGATCCATCTGTGTTTATTGCGGCTCGTCTACGGGCCTGAATCCCATCTATCGCGAAGCGGGCGTTACGCTTGGCCGGTCCATTGCCGAACACGGCCTGCGCCTTGTTTATGGCGGCGGCACGCGCGGCATCATGGGCGCGGTTGCGCAAGGCGTGATGGAAGCTGGCGGCGAAGTTACCGGCATCATCCCGACCTTCCTGCTCGACAAGGAAGCAAGCCTTGAAAAGGCCGAACAGCTGACCGAACTTATCGTCGTCGGCGACATGCACGAGCGCAAGCATCTCATGTTCCAGAAATCGGATGCGTTCGTCACGCTGCCCGGTGGCATCGGCACGGTTGAGGAAATCGTGGAAATGATGACCTGGGCGCAGCTTGGCAAGCATCGCAAGCCGATGGTTTTCGCAAACATCAACAATTTCTGGCAGCCGATGCTCTCACTGCTGGAGCATATGACGGCGGAAGGCTTTCTGCACACCGCGCATCAGGTGAAGCCGCTGGTCATTGACAAGGCGGAAGACATCGTTCCCGCCATCATCGCCGCCAATGGCAAGGCATATGAAGGCGACCAAAAGATCATCGAAAAGATGTGATCGTGGCGGCTTTCGCCAGAACATATGAGCATGCGGCAGGGGCGGAGCGATCCGCCCTTAATCTTATCCGGGAGAGGTTGATGAAGACCATCGGTCTGATAGGCGGAATGAGCTGGGAAAGCTCGCAAGAATATTATCGGATCATCAATCAGGAAATCCGCGCACGGCTTGGCGGAACGCACTCCGCCAAGAGCCTGATGTGGTCCATGGATTTCGGTGAAATCGAGCGCCTCCAGCATGAAGGCCGATGGGATGAGCTGACCACGCTCATGATCGAGGCCGCGCAGAACCTTGAACGGGGCGGCGCTGACTTCATCCTGATCTGCACCAACACCATGCACAAGATGGCTGACGACATCGAAAACGCCACATCGATCCCCCTTGTGCATATCGCCGACCCAACGGCGGAAAAGATCAAGGCTGCAGGCCTCTCAAAAGTCGGGCTCCTCGGCACCGCCTTCACGATGGAAGAGGATTTCTATAAGGGCCGTCTTGCGGCCAAACATGGGCTTGAGGTGCTGACGCCCCACGATGCCGACCGCAAGACCGTGCACGACATCATCTATCAGGAGCTGGTGGTTGGCGAAGTGCGCGATGCGTCACGCGAAAAATACCGCGCTGTCATCAATCGTCTGGTTGGGCGCGGGGCGGAAGCCATCATTCTCGGCTGCACCGAAATCATGCTGCTCATTGGCCAGCCGGACAGCCCTGTGCCGGTATTCGATACGACACGATTGCATGCCGAGGCGGCGGTTGATGCCGCCCTTTCCTCAAAATCCTGAGAAAACCCTGGAGATTTTACCCGGCAGAAAAACCATTCTTTCCGGAACTTCAATGCCATTCGCTTGCTTCCCGTCGAGCGCCGTGCAAATATTCAACCATATGGTTGACTATCTTTCGCAATGCAGTATATTCAACCTTACGGGTGAATAATGAACGATGATGCTTTGTCGCATATTCTCAAGGCCGTGGGGGACGTTACCCGACGGCACATCTTGACGCTTCTCGTCCAGGAGGGCGCGTCAAGGGTGACTGCGCTCGCCGCTCATTTCGACATGTCGCTCAACTCGGTCTCCAAACACATCAAGGTGCTGGAGGAGGCAGGGCTGGTCACCCGCAAGACTTTAGGACGCGAGCATTTCATTGCCGCCGAGCTGGAGCCCGTGCGGGAAGTGGAGGCATGGTTTGCGGAACTGAAGTCGGTCTGGGAACTGCGCCTGACGGCGCTGGAAGATGTACTCGTTTCTAAGGAACATGAAAATGAGTGAGCTCGAACTGACAATCAATCGCAGGATTGCGGCCCCACGGGAGAAGGTATTCAACGCATGGCTGTCGCCTGAAACGCTGGCGAAATTCATGCGCGCATCAAGTGACAGCACCGGACCTTCCGATGTCAGCACGGATGCGGTGAAAGGCGGACGCTTTTCCATCGTCATGCACATGGTCGATCGCGACGTGCCCCATTCGGGCACTTATCTGGAAATCGACCCACATTCACGCCTGGCGTTCACGTGGAATTCGCCCCACTCGCTGGACGACAGCGTGGTGACGATAGACCTCAAGGAGGTAGATCCAAATACCACCGACATTACGCTGAAACAGGTCAAGTTCCGCAGCCCTGAAGCGCGCGACGGCCATATCAAAGGCTGGACCACCATTCTGACGAATTTCGACGGACTGGCCAACTGATCCTGCCGACAGAAATGAAAATGCCGGGTGATCGCGCCCGGCATTTATCGATTTACTTCTTCACCAGCGTCGCCACCGCCTCGACATGGGGTGACCAGAGAAACTGGTCAATCGGCGTGACCCGCGTGACCCGATAGCCGCCCTTCACCAGAATGGCGAGGTCGCGGGCGAGCGTCACCGGATTGCACGAAACCGCGACAACCTTTTCCACCTTGGATTTTGCCAGCTCAAGCGCCTGTTCTTCCGCACCTGAACGCGGCGGATCGAAAACCACGGCGTTATAGGGCAGCAATTCCTTCGGCATCAAAGGGCGGCGGAACAGATCGCGGCGCTCTATCGAGACGGGCTTCAAGCCCTGCACATGGCGCACGCCGCGATCAAGGGCCGCGAGCGCCAACGCGTCGTTCTCGACCGCATGAACCGCGTTCTTTTCTGCAATCCGCAGCGCAAATGTGCCGACGCCGCAGAACAGGTCAGCGACACGCTTGGACTTGCCGACATGGTCCAGCACGAGTTGCACCATCGCCTCTTCGGCATCCTCCGTTGCCTGCAGGAAGCAACCGGGCGGCACCGGAACCGGCACCTTGCCGAAATGAATGAGCGGCTTTTTCGGCTCGACGATGATTTCACCCTCGTGCGAAAGACGCGCAAAGCCCTTTTTCATGACAAGCGCGGTCAAGGCGCGGCGCTGGCTGTCATCCAGCACACCGCAGCCACTCGCCGCGAGATCAAGGCCGGACGCCGTCAGCGTTGCCGCCAGCTTGAACGGCTTGGAACCGGGTGCAATCAACGCTCCCACTTCCCGCAGATCATCAAGCCGTGCAATGATTTCGGGAACAGTTACAGCGCATTCGACTATATCGATGATTTCATGGCTCAAGTGGCGGTTGAAGCCGAGCAGCACACCCTTTTCCGTCTTGCGTACCGCAAAAACAGCGCGGCGGCGTGTGCGCGGCTGACAAGCCACAAGAGGCGCAACTTCCGTGTCGATCCCCCTGCCCTTCAGCGCAGAGACAACCAGTTCGCGCTTCCACAGGCGATAGGGCTCATCCTGCCAATGCTGCAAGGCGCAGCCGCCGCAATCCTCGAAATGCCGGCAGGCAGGCGCCTGACGCTCAGGCGATGTTTCAAGAAGCGCCATAACCGTCGCACGGTTCTTGTCGCGCGCGACATTGGCCACTTCGCCCGGCAGCGTGAAAGGCACGTAAATCTGACCGTCGGGAAGGTTGGCAACGCCATCGCCGCCCGCACCAACCGAGCGGATTGTAATTTGCCCAGTACTTGGCGTCGTCATTGGTCTTTCTTTCCTGCCAGGAGATATTCACGATTGCCGTCGCCGCCTTCAATGGGCGACGGGCAAAGGCCGAGCGCGCGCCACCCGGCTTGCGTCTCCAGCCACAATCTCAGTTCTTCTGCAATGCGTCCACCATCTTTCGGGTCGCGCAGAATGCCGCCCTTGCCGATGGCCTCGCGGCCCGCTTCAAATTGCGGCTTTACGAGAAGCGCGCAAATAGCACCTTTTTGCGCAAAGGCCAATGCTGGAGGCAGTGCGAGTTTCAGCGAGATGAAGCTCACATCCGAAACCACGAAGTCAATTTCGCGTCCATCCAGGTCGGAAAATTCCAGCGCACGGGCGTTCAGCCCTTCCTTGTTGGTGACGCGAGGATCAGCGCGCAAGGTCGCGTGCAGCTGGTCGTGGCCCACATCGATGGCGAGAACGTGGTTCGCGCCACGCTCCAGCAACACTTGTGTGAAGCCGCCTGTCGAAGCACCAATGTCGAGTGCTGTGCGCCCTTTCACATCAAGGCCGAAATGGTCGAGCGCTGCAATAAGCTTCAGGGCAGCGCGGGAGACATAAGCGCTTGCCGGATCGTCAACGGCGATGTTTGCGTTACGCAAAACCGTCTGCCCCGGCTTGGTGACTGGCTTGCCGTCCACCTTGACCGTGCCGCGCTGAATTGCATCACGCGCCCGCGAACGCGTTGCAAACAACCCGAGTTCGACCAGCAGCTGATCGAGCCGCAGGTTGTTGTCGCTTGCTTCTCCGCTCATCGGTCAGGCGCGAAATGGCGCTGCGATGGCCTCGCGGCCAAGGGCTGCGAAAACCGCCTGCACGATCCCCGCCCGGTCGAGACCGGCCTCGGCATACATGGCGTCCGGCTTGCCGTGGTCCTGATAGCTGTCCGGCAAGGTCAGAGCCCGCACCTTGAGGCCACGATCAAGAAGGCCATCCGTGGCGAGGAATTGCAGCACATGCGAGGCAAAGCCCCCGACAGCGCCCTCTTCCACCATCACCAACACTTCATGCTCTCGCGCCAGGCGGCGGATCAGGTCGTGATCGAGCGGCTTGGCGAAGCGCGCATCGGCAACCGTGGTCGAGAGACCGGCGGCGCCCAGCTCATCGGCCGCCGCAATGCATTCCTGCAAGCGCGTTCCGAAGGACAGCAGCGCGACCTTCGTGCCTTCACGCACGATGCGGCCCTTGCCGATTTCAAGCAGTTGCCCGCGTTCCGGCAGATCGACACCAACACCATCGCCACGCGGATAGCGGAAAGAGATCGGACCTTCGTTATATTCGGCAGCGGTGCGCACCATATGGCGCAGTTCGGCCTCATCCGATGCGGCCATCACCACGAAACCGGGCAGAGCGGCAAGGAAGCCCGTATCGAAGGAACCAGCATGGGTCGGCCCATCTGCCCCGACCAGTCCGGCGCGGTCGATGGGGAAGCGCACCGGCAGGTTTTGAATCGAAACGTCGTGCACCACCTGATCATAGCCGCGTTGCAGAAACGTCGAGTAAATGGCGCAGAACGGCTTGAAACCTTCGCTGGCAAGACCGGCAGCGAAAGTCACCGCATGTTGTTCGGCAATACCGACATCGAAGGTGCGTTGCGGAAACACCTCGCCAAAAAGATCAAGCCCGGTGCCCGATGGCATGGCGGCGGTGATCGCCACGATCTTGTCGTCGTGGCGGGCTTCTTCGATCAGGCTGGTGCCGAAAATCTTGGTATAGCTCGGCGCATTTGCAGGTGGTTTCGATTGCTGGCCGGTTATGACGTCGAACTTGTTTACGCCGTGATATTTGTCGGCGGCGGCTTCGGCTGGCGGATAACCCTTGCCTTTCTGCGTGACCACGTGGATCAGCACCGGGCCTTCCTGCGTATCGCGCACATTTTTCAGGATCGGCAGCAGATGATCCAGATTATGTCCGTCGATGGGCCCGACATAATAGAAGCCCAGTTCTTCGAACAGCGTGCCGCCAGTAAAGAAGGCGCGCGCATATTCTTCGGACTTGCGGGCCTTGTCCTGCAAAAACTTCGGCAGCTTTTTGGCAACCTGCTTGGCGGCCTCACGGACGCTGCGATAGGTCTTGCCAGAGACAAGACGCGCCAGATAGGCGCTCATGGCGCCGGTCGGCGGCGCAATCGACATGTCGTTATCGTTGAGGATGACAATAAGGCGCGCGTCGAGCGCACCGGCATTGTTCATCGCCTCATAGGCCATGCCAGCCGACATGGAACCGTCGCCAATGACCGCAATCACATTACGCTTTTCGCCCGAAAGATCGGACGCGACCGCCATGCCAAGACCAGCCGAAATCGACGTTGATGAATGCGCCGCGCCAAAGGGATCATATTCGCTTTCGCTGCGCTTGGTGAAACCCGAAAGACCGCCGGTCTGACGCAATGTGCGGATGCGGTCGCGACGCCCGGTCAGTATCTTGTGCGGATAGGCCTGGTGGCCAACGTCCCAGATGATACGGTCATGCGGCGTGTCGAAGACATGGTGCAACGCCACTGTCAGCTCCACCACACCCAGCCCCGCTCCCAGATGCCCGCCGGTGGTCGATACCACGTCGATCAGCTCCGCGCGCAATTCCTGCGCGAGTTGAGGCAGATCGGATTCCGGCAATGCGCGCAGGGCTTCCGGGATCGGTGCCTTGTCAAGCAACGGGGTCAGTGGTCGGGACATTAAAACAACCTGTTTCTGGTTCGGTTTTGTTGTCGGTATAGCAGCAACGCGGCAGGATCAAGCAGGCGGGACATCGTGTCCCAAGGCTCCACTCAATTCACTTCATTCAGGCAAAGGTATGAAATCCTGCTCATCACCGGGTACGATATCGAAATGCCCGCTGCGCCATTCTTCCTTGGCCTGCTCTATCCTCTCTCGCGAAGACGATACGAAATTCCACCATACATAGCGCTTCGAACCGAGTGTTGCACCGCCAAATAGCATGATATGCGCACCTTCCGGTCCGGCCTGCACGACAATATCGTCGCCGGGGCGGAATGCCAGCAGGCGGTCGGGCGGAAACACTTCGCCGCCAATCCCGACATTGCCCTGAAGCGTATAGACTGCGCGTTCTTCGGCGACAGGCGGAATCGGGAAACGCCCGTTGGGTTCTATCCGAATATCCGCATAAAGCGTATCGGCGTGCTGGATTACCGGCGACTTCAGCCCCAGCATGGACCCCATGATCAGCCGCCCGGAGAAATCGCTGTCCTCCATAACCGGCAGATCGGGAGCGTTGGTGTGAAAAAACTCCGGGCTGATTTCTTCCAGCGCATCGGGCAGCGCAAGCCAGGTCTGGATGCCGGAAATCGACAACGGTCCGTTGCGTTCCTCTTCCGGCGAACGCTCGGAGTGCACAATGCCGCGACCGGCGGTCATCAGGTTCACGTCGCCGGGGCGAATGACCATTTCGGTGCCAAGGCTGTCCCTGTGGCGGATATGACCGTCGAACAGATAGGTCACCGTGGAAAGGCCAATATGCGGATGCGGGCGCACATCGAGTGCATCGCCATCGCGCAGAACAGCAGGCCCCATGCGGTCGAAGAAAATGAACGGCCCTACCAGACGGCGCCGCACTGTCGGCAATGCGCGCCGCACTTCCAGCCCGCCAATATCGCTTGTACGCGGGATGACCAGCGTTTCGATGCTGTCTACCGAAGTCTTGTCACCAAGGACCGGGTCAGGACACGGAAAGAAACTCATGAAACGCAACTCCAGCCATTAATTGTAGAGCTTATATAAGAGCTGATTTCAGTTTATCGAAAGCGCATTCAAAACAAAACCGCACCGACAAGCGGTGCGGTTCAGTTTCAATGCAAATTCCGTCAGCGTCCCTGCAGCAGCTTGGACAGCGCGCTGGCGTCGGGAACCTGCCCGTTCGTCGTCAGCTTGTCCACCAATCCCGGTAGAACCTGCGACAACTGGTTCAGAAGCTCCTGCTGGTCGATACCGGCATGCTCCGCGATTTCACTTAGCGTTTTCTGGCCGATTGCATCGCCAAGCTGCCCTGGCTCGATTGGATGGTTGGAACCCTGGCCGACCCAGGAATCCACCTTGTCGCCAAGGCCAGCCTGTTTCAGTTGATCGAGAAGACCGCCAAGTCCGCCACCCAGAGGCCCCGGCGCCGTGGGAGCCGCGGAAGCATTTCCTGCGGCCGCGCCGCCGAGCAGGCCACCAAGCCCGCCAAGGATACCACCGAGCAAGCCGCCGCCTGCCTGCGACTGATCCGGCACAGGTTGCGCTGGAGCATCCGCCGTATCGTCGCTATGGCCCTTCAGCATCTTGCCGATCAGCAGCGCGCCGAGCGCAATCAGAACCGGCTTCGCGAGGCTTCCGCCGGGGATAGGCGAATTGCCCGAGTTGTCGTCATAACTTCCCATCACACGATACTCCCTGTTATCCGATGCCAATTGTGCATTCGGTAAGATAAAGGTAAATGGGTTTCCCATTTTGACAAGCATTATACCTTGCAAATTTTGCAGCAGTGTGAAAATTTCCTAAGTGCGTGATGCAAAAGTGTACTTACGCATCGGGAGATATTAGATGTCTGTTATAAGCTGGATAATACTAGGCTTGATTGCCGGCTTCATCGGCAGCAAGATCGTCAATAAAAGCGGCCAGGGCCTGTTTCTGGATATTGCTCTCGGCATTGTCGGCGCCATCGTCGGCGGTGTGATCTCGTCTCAGCTTTTTGGACGTGGCGTCACCGGCGCATTCGATCCGATCAGCCTCGTCATTGCGATAATCGGCTCGATAATCGTGTTGTGGGTGTACCACGCAATTACCGGCAAGCGTTCCATCGGTTGATGTGATAGTTACAGATTTCAGGCTCCGGCTCGCCCGGGGCCTTTTTATCGTGTTTCGGTCTGACCTGATCAGATCGGCGTTTGCCGAAAGACCTGCAAATCAATGAGCTTTCTGGAACCTTACATTGCCGCATACGGCGCGCTTGCTCTTTTCATAATCGTATATTTTGAATCCTTTGGCGCCCCTCTGCCCGGCGAGAGCGCGCTCATAGCAAGCTCATTGCTTGCCCTGCATGGAACTCTCAACATCGAAACCGTGCTGATTGCGGTATTTGTCGGCGCCGTGCTTGGCGACTGCACGGGATACCTGATCGGCCGCTTTGGCGGCCGACGACTGATCCTCAGATACGGACACCTCCTCAAACTCACGCCGGAACGGCTGGATCAGTTCGAGAAACTTTTCGAAAGCAAGGGAATCTATGTGGTGGCGACCGCGCGTTTCGTCGTGCTTCTGCGGCAGCTCAACGGCATCGTTGCAGGTTCCATGAAAATGGACCCGCTGCATTTTCTGGCGGCGAATATTATTGGTGCTGCTGGATGGACGCTGGCCTGGGGCCTTGGCCCCTATCTGCTGAGCGGCGTTCTGGCGCCTTATGTCGCCCAGCTCAAGAACCTGTTCTGACCGGAATTATCCGGTCAGTTCAATTCAGGCCGATCTATTCCGGGTCAAGCGGCTCGGTGCCGACCGGCTGGCCATCACGGCCAATGCGGATTTTCTCCACCTTGTCCTCGGCGGATTTCAGAAGCGTGTCGCAATGTTTCTTCAGGGCTTCGCCGCGTTCATAGATGCGAATAGATTCCTCCAGCGGCACATCGCCCCGCTCCAGATCGTCGACGATCTTCTCGAGCTGCTTCAGCGCATCCTCGAAGCTCATTACCGCAATGTCGGCGTTGGACGGTTCGGTTACCATGATTCATCCTTTCAACAGCCGCGTAATATGCGTAGACGCGGACTGCGACAAGCCCTCAAGATCATATCCACCCTCAAGCACACTCACTAGCCGGTGATCGCAGAACCTTTCTGCCCGCTCCATGAGTTTGCCTGTCGCCCAATCAAAATCCGCTTCGTCAAGATTGAGCTCGGCCAGCGGATCACGAAAATGGGCATCGAAGCCCGCCGAAATAAGGATCAAATCTGGCCGGAAATTGTCCAGGGCAGGTAATACACGACTATTAAATGCCTCGCGAAATTCGCGGCTTCCGGTATCGGGAGACAGTGGCGCATTGAAGATATTGCCAACGCCGGTTTCATCCTTCGCACCCGTGCCGGGATACAAGGGAAACTGATGCGTCGAACAGAACAGGACGCTTGGATCGTCCTTGAAAATATCCTGCGTCCCGTTGCCGTGATGCACATCCCAGTCAACGATGGCGATGCGCTCGGCACCGTGGCGGCGCTGCGCATGGCGGGCCGCAATCGCAATATTGTTGAAAAGGCAAAAACCCATAGCCGTGGAGCGCTCGGCATGATGCCCGGGCGGGCGGGCTGCAACGAAGACATTATTTGCAGCGCCGGAAAATACGTCATCGACCGCCGCCGTTGCCGCCCCGATAGCCGTCAGCGCGGCATCCAGGCTTTTGGGGCTGACATAGGTATCGCCGTCGAGCTTGACCACAGGAGAGACAGCTTCCTCGTCCGAAGCGGGCTCCGGTATTCCGGCGCGAATGGCTTCCAGATGTTCTTCCGGATGCGTAAGCAGCACAGACGCCTCGTCGCCGCGCGGCGCTTCCATCCGATCGAGCCGGTAGAAATCCGGCCCTTCCAGCTCACTCATCAGCGCCCGAATTCGATCCGGGCGCTCGGGATGGCCGGGCGGGGTCAGGTGTTCGAGATAGATAGGATGCCAGTAAAGCCGTGTCGTCATAGATTCACTATAGCATCTCACAGGCACATGACCATGACGGCCATGCGCCTGATCTGTCTTAAAAAGTCAGATGATTTCGGTGCGGGCGATGTGAATGCCGAAACCTTCAAGGCCGACATAATGGCGCTCGCGCGATGCCAGAAGTACAATCGACGTGATGCCGAGGTCTTTCAATATCTGTGCACCGAGTCCGATCTGCCGCCACTCTTCCTCGCGGGCAACCGCTTCGGCATGGCTTTCATGGTCGCTGGGAATCGCATCGCGGGCGCGGGTGTCATGGTGATCGGAACGCACCCCGACAGAGCCTTCGCGCAGATAAACCAGCACGCCGCGGCCTTCCTTCCCCATCTTTTCCATGATGGCCTCGAGATTGCTGCCGCCCTTGCCGAACACATCGTTCAGCACGTCTTCGCGGTGAAGACGAACCGGCACTTCCTCGCCGTCACGAATATCGCCGAACACCACTGCCACATGCTGCATCGGTTCCCACGGCAATTCGTAAGTGTAGGCGTGGGCTGCACCCGCGCAAGTCTTGACCGGCGCATCGCCAACGCGCTTGACCAGCGTTTCCTTGCGCTGGCGATAGGCGATGAGATCGGCCACCGTGACCCGATGCAGCGCATGTTTTTCGGCAAAGGCCTTCACATCCGGGCCGCGCATGACGGAACCGTCATCGTTGACCAGTTCGCAGATCACGCCGATGGGTGGGAGATTTGCAAGCTTGCAGAGGTCGACGGCGGCTTCCGTATGACCGGACCGCATCAGGACGCCGCCCTCGCGGGCAACCAGCGGGAAAATATGGCCGGGACGCACGAAATCAGAAGCGCCGGCATTGGGATTGGCCAGATTGCGCACGGTCAGCGTGCGGTCTTCCGCCGAAATGCCGGTCGTGGTGCCATGGCGATAGTCGACCGTCACGGTGAACGCTGTCGTGTGGGCGGATTCGTTTTCAGCCACCATGGGCGCGAGGTTCAGGCGCTTGGCTTCCTCGCGGGTCATCGGCGTGCAGACGATGCCGGATGTGTGGCGGACGATGAAGGCCATCTTTTCGGGCGTACAATGCACGGCGGCGACAATCAGGTCGCCTTCATTCTCGCGCCCGTCATCATCCATGACCACCACGATCTCGCCGCGTTCGAAAGCGCGAAGCGCATCCACAACCTGCTTCTGATTATAGCTCATTTCGACCTCTATATGTCAGACAACCAACGGGCCCAATCGTCGGTCAGATATGGCCTGTAAGGCCGAATTCAATCAAACGCGGCCAGTCTGGCCCAAAATTAGTCAGATGCGGCCAGTCTGGCCCCAATTTATTCAGACGCGGCCAGTCTGGCCGCGGTGGCGCAGATAATGGTCGGCAATCGCGCAAGCCACCATCGCCTCGCCGATCGGCACGGCGCGAATGCCCACGCATGGATCGTGACGGCCCTTGGTCATCACATCCACTTCCTTGCCATCCTTGTCGACGGAGCGGCGCGGGGTCAGGATCGACGAGGTCGGCTTGACCGCGAAACGCGCCACGACCGGCGCGCCTGTAGCAATCCCGCCAAGAATGCCGCCGGCATGATTGGACAGGAACAGCGGCTTGCCGTCATTGCCCATGCGCATTTCGTCCGCGTTTTCCTCGCCAGTGAGACGGGCCGCCTCGAAACCGTTGCCGATTTCCACACCCTTCACGGCGTTGATCGACATCAGCAGGCTTGCGATATCCTGATCAAGCTTGCCATAGATGGGCGCGCCGATGCCCGCCGGCACGCCTTCGGCGACGATCTCGATGACTGCGCCAACGGACGATCCGTTCTTGCGAATGCCGTCGAGATAGTCGGCGAAAATCTCCACCGAACCTGCATCCGGCGAAAAGAATGGATTGTTATCCACTTCGGCCCAGTTCCAGCGACGGCGGTCGATGCCATGCACGCCCATTGCAACCAGCGCGCCCTTCACCTCGAGCCCCGGCACGATCTTGCGCGCAATCGCACCGGCTGCAACACGAGCCGCCGTTTCGCGCGCCGATGAACGTCCGCCACCGCGATAGTCGCGAATGCCGTATTTGACGTCATAGGTGTAATCGGCATGGCCCGGGCGGTACTGGCGGGCGATCTCGCCATAGTCCTTCGAGCGCTGATCGGTGTTCTCGATCATCATCGAGATGGGCGTTCCGGTCGTCGTCATGGTCACGCCGTCGTCGCCCAGAAGGACTCCGGAAAGCACGCGCACCTGATCGGGTTCGCGGCGCTGCGTCGTATATTTGGACTGGCCGGGCTTGCGCTTGTCGAGATAGGCCTGAATTTCCGCTTCCGTGAACGTGATGCCGGGCGGGCAGCCGTCAACAACGCAACCGAGCGCCAGACCGTGGCTTTCGCCCCAGGTGGTTACGCGGAACAGATGACCGAAACTATTGTGAGACATGCGCGACGCCTGAATAAATTGTCCTTGTCCGGAGCAGGCCAAGGAGAGAGCAGCTACTTTACGCGCCGGTTTTATTGGGCTTTTTGACGGCGGTCAAATCAAGCTCCCCGGCGACGCAAAATTTCCTTCTGGAGATCGATATCCGGCATTTTTTTTGACACATTCCGCACGCTACATTGTGGGATAGACGGTGCGGCGCGCCAGAACTATCAAAGCGCATCGCGCTTTAAACCCATTATCCTGCATGTCGTTATCGGAAAACCGGTTTCCACTTTTCCGCGACGTGCTCAAATCGCGACAATCGTGTCGAATCGGTCAGGCGACAACCCAACCCGAGGCACAACCAAAGGAACGGAAAGTCATGCATTATCTGGTCGGATTAATTCTCATTATTGCTTCGCTGTTCTCGACGGTGGCGATGGCGGACGATGCCGAAGGCAAGATCACCGGTATCAACAAGGACAGCGAGACCATAACGCTGGATGACGGCCAGACATACAAGCTGCCTGGCGAGTTCGATTACAGCGCGATCAACAAGGGCATGAAGGTTCTCATCATTTACGATGTGGTCGACAGCACGCGCTTCATCACCGACATTCAGGAAGCGCCGTAAGCCCGAAACCGCCCCCTATAGAAAAATGAGCGGCTCATAAGCCGCTCTTTTCATTTGGGCTGGAACCACCCGCTTCTGACAACACGCGCCCATTCGGCACGACGGTTGTTCTCCGCCATCTGGACCATCCGTGCCGTATCGTAGGGAACATTGCGCAGGGTTATCTGCCAGCCAGACCCGGTCTGCTCGATGACAGCATAGGACGCATTGGGGTTGCCAGTCTGAACAATATGTGGAACTGGGTGATCGTCGTCGTAACCGGGACAACCCACGCTTCCCGGATTGACCAGCATTCGCCCGTCCCCAAGACGAACAACCCGCGGCGTGTGCGTATGGCCGCAAAGGATGAGAGAGGCCGCTATGTCATCGGCCTCTGCCTCAATATCCTCTCGGCTCCGCAGAACGACATCGCCATTGGCGGTAACGTTCTCCATCCAGTAGGTGGTATCGCTCGATGGGGTTCCGTGGCAGATGAATATGCGTCCATCGGCCAGAGAGCGCGATGCAGGCATTGCGCGCAGCCATTCGATGTGCCGGTCATCAAGCTGTTCGCGTGCGACCCGATCCGAGGGGCCCATCTCCGCGAGCGACTTTTCCACAAGCCAGCGATCATGATTGCCGCGAATGCAGATCATTTCTCGCGCCATCAGCATATCTGCTGTCTCACGCGCGGCTAAGGGACCGCTCAGATGATCGCCGAGATTGATGATCGTCTCTATTTGCAAAGCATCGATATCGGCCAGCACCGCAGCCAGCGCATCGCTGTTACCGTGAATATCCGATATGACCGCGAAACGTTCGAAGGGCATGTAACGCCTCCATCGCTGGCAAAATTCTGTTCGCGGTCACTATAGACTGATTTACGGGATCAAACCCATTCCAGCTTGCCGTTTTCGAACTTCAAGATCTTGTCCTGCGGGATGGATAGATTTGCCGCAGCGTGGCCGTCCATGTCGCCGTAAAGGTAAAACAGCGTGCGGATGCAGCCGCCATGCGTCACGCAGACGGTCGGCCATTCCACGGCCTCCACCCAGCGCCCGATACGCCGCGACAGACCCATATAGCTTTCGGCGGTTGCTCCAGGCGGCACAAAATTCCACTTGTCGCGGGCGCGCGCCTCCAGGAGATCTTCGCGCTCCTTGGCAATATCCTCCATCATGAAGCCCTGCCAGTCGCCGAAATTGACTTCCATCAGTTGCGGGTCGGTGCGGTAATCATAAGGGTCGAGCCCCATGCGCAACCGGATGCGTTCCATCGTCTCGCGGGTGCGACGCAGAGGACTTGCCACGAAGTCGAAGCCCGCGCCGTCGCCGATCAGCGACTTCAGCATATCGCCATTGCGATCCGCCTGTGTGCGGCCGTGCGCATTGATATCGATGTCGAGCTGTCCCTGAATGCGCTGCGAAACATTCCAGTCTGTCTCGCCGTGACGTGAAAAGTAGATGATTTCCCGAGCCACAGCTCCACCCCAATATGCCGTCAGTCAATGTCTGGATAGCTTTCCCGCACCGGGAAAGAAAAAGAAAAATCCCGAGAGGCGGTCAACTTTTCGGGAATTCGTATTCGCAGCTTCAGTCTTTCACGACCGAAATGTCCGGAGCGTCAACCGCCTTCATGCCGATGACATGATAGCCGCTGTCCGCGTGGTGGACTTCGCCCGTCACCGAACGTGACAGGTCGGAAAGGAAATAAAGGCCGACATCGCCCACTTCCTCGATGGTGACGGTACGGCGCAGCGGCGCGTTGTACTCGTTCCACTTGAGGATATAGCGGAAGTCGCCGATGCCAGATGCGGCAAGCGTCTTGATCGGACCGGCCGAAATAGCATTGACGCGAATGTTCTGCGGTCCGAGATCAACCGCCAGATACTTCACGCTTGCTTCGAGAGCAGCCTTGGCCACGCCCATGACGTTATAGTTCGGCATGACCTTTTCGGCGCCGTAATAGGTCAGCGTCAGGATCGAACCGCCATCGGCCATCAGTTTTTCCGCCCGGCGCGAAATCGCCGTCAGGGAATAGACCGAAATCAGCATCGTATTGGTAAAATTGGCTTCCGACGTATCGACATAGCGGCCCGTCAGCTCATCCTTGTCGGAAAAGCCGATGGCGTGCACGACGAAGTCGAGCTTGCCCCACTTCTTTTCAAGCGTCTCGAAAACAGCGTCGATGCTGGCAGCATCCGCCACATCGCAATGTCCGGCAACGAATGCGCCAAGCTCTTCAGCCAGAGGCTCGACACGCTTCTTCAATGCATCGCCCTGATAGGTGAATGCGAGCTCTGCGCCTGCATCACGAGCGGCCTTCGCAATACCCCATGCGATGGAGCGGTTGTTGGCGACGCCCAGAATCAATCCACGCTTGCCCTGCAACAAACCTGACTGTGCGGTCATTAGGGGTCCTCATTGAAAACAATTAACTAGTTGCCCTATCGCACAGCCTCGGCTCTCCTTCAAGCAATTGCAGTGAAAAAGCCGGGCATTGTCACTTTACTGCCGCAAAGAGACAACACCCGGCTTCAAACGATTGAAGACCTGTTCAGGCTTGTTTGCGTTTTTGCAGGAATTCTTCGAGTTCCCTGTCGCCACCTTCCGGCAGCATGATCCGCACATGCACGTAAAGATCGCCACGTCCGGCAGCTTTGAGCGGAAGACCCTTTTCCTTCAGGCGCAGAACGCGGTCCGAACTCGACCATGCCGGTATTTTCACCGCAATCCGTCCGTCGAGGGTCTCCACTTCCTGCTTGCCGCCAAGAACGGCATCGGAAAGCTCGACCGGGAGATCCACGTGCACGTCACGCCCCTCCAGGCGAAACCGGGGATGCGCCTTGAAGTGAATCGTTACCAGCGCATCGCCAGCCGTTCCGCCCACCAATGTCTCGCCCTGCCCTTTCAGGCGAATGGTCTGACCGTCCTCGACATATTTCGGCAGCTTGATCTTGAGATGCTTGCCGTTCGGGAAAACCGCCTCGACCTTTTCAGCACCGGCGGCCTGTTCCAGCGTGATATCGATGGATGCCGAAAGATCGGCTCCCTTCGCGGGGCCGCGCTGCCGTGCGCCGCCTGCGCGGGCACCGCCACCGAAAGCTCCGCCGAAAAGATCGTTCAGGATATCTTCTGCACCACCGAAGCCGCCGCCCTGCTGAAAGCCGCCGGGACCGGAGCGAAATTCAAAATGGCTGTTGCCGCCGCCCTGCCGGAAGCCGGCGAACGGGTCGCCATGGGCGCCGCCGAAGCCCTGCCCGCCTGTAAAGCCCTGGAAAGCGGGCTTGCCCTCGGCATCGATCTCGCCGCGGTCGAATTGCCCGCGCTTGTCCTTGTCGCCCAGAATTTCGTAGGCCTGATTCAGTTCTGCAAAACGCTCCTGCGCCTTCGGATCATCCTTGTTCTGATCCGGGTGGTGCTTTTTGGCCAGTTTGCGAAAAGCCGATTTTATTTCTTCGGGCTTCGCCGTTTTGGCGACGCCCAGCACGCTATAGGGATCGCGCATATAGTTCCTCTTTCAGGAAATAATTGTGAGATAAACAAGATTCGTTGCCCACAATATGCGCATCTGACCGGCAAAGTTCCAGTCAGGGCAGGCTTTTCTTTTCAGATCGGCGCGAAAGAAGTTACCGTCCATTGACCGCCGCGCTCCATGCAGGTTTCACCGCGATAAATAGAAACACCGTCAAAAGCTTCACGCGAGGTTTCGAACTCGCGGCAGAGCTGATTGTTCTTGTTGTTCTCGGCAATCGTGGTGATGGTGCCCTGGCTGCCCGTATCGGGATTGGCCCACGGAACGGGCTTCTTTCCCCATTGCGTGAAGTTGAGCGCGGAAACGACGTTCTTTATGGCGGATTGATCGGAAAGCTTGCCGGTATCGGTCTCGACCGGCTGCGATTGCTTCACGGATCCGGTGATCGTGGAAGAATCAGGAACAGCCTTTTCGATGCTCACCCCACCCATGGCGCAACCGGCAAGCGAGAAGAGGCATAGGCCGATCGCAGCCTCGCGCAGCACCTTGGCGCCACGGCACGGACTCCAGAAATTTACTTTATGGCGAAGCGTATCGACGGCCAACGCTATTCCCTTGTTCTACACGCTAAAGATGCAGGGATTATGGGTGAACTTGAGTTAACAAGCGGTGTGCCGGAAAGGTAAACAAATCGGAATCGGAGCACAACGCCCAACTCCATACTTTATGCGGCCGGCAAATGATGCCCCCAATTCTCTGCGTCCTTCAGGCCAGCTATCGCTCATCCAACAGCCAGCGACCTTCCGGAGAAAGAAGAACGCGGTGCGTTCACCGTCGTTGTACGGGTAGCATAACCGTTCCGGCCTGCCTGCTTTACCTTGTAGAGCGCAAGATCGGCCCGCGCAAAAACGTCAAGGTCACTCCTCTCATCACCCGGTTCTTCGCTCGCAATGCCGATGCTGACCGTCAAGATGAGTTTCCGCCCGTTGAAAACAAGCGGCGTATGGTTGACTGCGCCGACGATTTCACGGGCGATTTCCGTCGCCTCATGCTCATGCATCCCGGGCAGCAGAATCGAGAACTCATCGCCTCCAAAGCGCGCCAGCACACCGCGGCGATTGAGGATGTCGACCCCGACATCGGCGAAATGCACAAGCGCCTGATCGCCCAGCGCATGGCCATATGTGTCGTTCCAATGCTTGAAATTGTCGATATCGATCAGCATGACGGTATAGGCGACCCCGTCTTCACTGAATGCGAATTCGGCTCTCGCCAGCCTTTTCATGAAATGGCGGCGGTTCGGGAGCCCGGTGAGTTCGTCGGTCTCCGCGACCTTTGCCATATCGCCGTGCAGACGATTCATCGCCATGACGATGAAACCGAAGTTCCAGATCATGCCGCTATAGATCACGCAGACCAGCGCATAACTTTCGATGGAAAAATAAAGCGACTGGTCGAACTCTCCCGCCCATGCGGCGATGTTCAGCGACGTCTCGATGGCATGCCCGATGATACCCAGCAAAAAGGCGATGATGGCGATCCGGCCGCCGAGACCGAGGCTCTTTTGCCGCGCCAGATAGAATACCGTCATCGCCATGGGCACCGACTGGCCCACCGCATAGGCGATGTTCCGCCCCTGCCAGCTCGCATGAAACGCGGCCATGACGGCGAAACTTGCGAGCGATATTCCCACCGCCATCCGCCAGCCGCCTTTCTGGCCGTAGAAGTAGCGGGCGCCGATAAAGGCCAGGCAGAAGCCATAGATGATGATGGTGTTGCCGATAACGGCGGGCCAGAACGCACCTTCATTGCCTTGCAGCGAAAGAACAAAGCCGCCAACCAGCAGGAGCGTCGTCGAAAGCAGCCAGAGCCTGGCCGGTCTGAATTTGCGGTAAGAGAAGGCGATGGCGGTCCAGATGATGCAGACCGTCAGCGAATTTAAGAAAATTACGATGTAAAGCGTCAGGAAATCGAGTTTTGGCATAGCCCCACCTTGAACGGGCGCCCTACTAGAAGTTCCCCCTCAAGTAAAGCGCCCCTGCGACGACGCATCCCGGCAAGGCCATGGACAAAGAGGCGGTTATCGAAGAAGCTCCGTCCCGACCCGCACCATTGGGGTGTCTCCGGCGGGGATTCTCTTGCAGGATGATCCGCGCATTTCCGACAGGCTGTTGAAAATCCAAAATGACAAACGCAAGCGACGACTTCACCGAATCCTCCCAGCCGTTCAAGCTCTTTGCCGACTGGCTGGCCGACGCCAAACAAAGCGAACCGAACGATCCCAATGCGGTGGCGCTGGCGACGGTTGACCCGGATGGCCTGCCCAATGTGCGCATGGTGCTGCTGAAGGATTTTGACGAGCAGGGTTTCGTCTTCTACACCAATTATGAAAGCACCAAGGGCAAGGAAATCCTGTCGGCGGAAAAAGCCGCCATGTGCTTCCATTGGAAGACATTGCGCCGTCAGGTGCGCGTGCGTGGACCGGTGGAGAAAGTCAGCGACGCCGAAGCCGATGCCTATTACGCCTCGCGCCCGCGCGGCAGCCGCATCGGCGCATGGGCATCCAAGCAGTCACGTCCGCTGGAAAGCCGTTTCGCGCTAGAAAAGGCGGTTGCGGAATATACGGCCAAATATGCCATCGGCGATATTCCTCGCCCGTCCTACTGGTCGGGTTTCCGTATCCGCCCCGTCTCGATTGAATTCTGGCATGACCGTGCCTTCCGCCTGCATGACCGCGTGCTTTTCTCACGGCCCTCGCCGGAGGGCGACTGGAACAAGGATCGGCTCTATCCGTAACTGATAACAAAAAGGTCACTGAAAACAGTGGCCTTTCTTTTTATACCAGCGGCTTGACCGCCACCCAGAGGCTTCCGAGAACAAGCCCGAGGAAAATCAGCCAGCCGACGATATTGTTGGACTTGAACAGTTTCAGGCATTGGTCGGGATTGTCGATATCGAGCACGATGATCTGGCGATAGAGATGCACGCCCGCAGCAAGCAATCCGGCAAGGGCTGGCATCGGCACCTGCGCTACGGCGAAAGCCGCCGCAAAGAAGCCGATCGCACCTCCGTAGAGCACCATCAGCGCCGTCTTGGTATGCTTGCCAAAAAGACGCGCCGTGGAACGCACGCCCACCAGCGCGTCATCTTCCTTGTCCTGATGCGCGTAGATCGTGTCATAGCCGATCGTCCACAGGATGGCGCCGATATAGAGCAGCACCGGTGCAAGGCTCAGCGAGCCTTCGACCGCAGCCCAGCCCATGAGCGCGCCCCATGAGAAAGCAAGACCGAGCACGAATTGCGGCCAGTCGGTGATGCGCTTCATGAAGGGATAGGCAGCGACGATCAGAAGCGAGAAAATACCAAGCCCGATGGAAAACCAGTTGAACTGCAGAACGACCACGAGGCCGACGAGCGCCTGCAAAACCAGAAACAGCTTGGCCTGACCGCGTTTTACCTGTCCCGAGGGCAGAGGACGCGAGCGAGTACGGTCCACCTTGTCATCAATATCCTGATCGACCAGATCGTTATAAGTGCAGCCGGAACCGCGCATCGCGATGGCGCCGACCAGAAACAGAAACAGATGCCAGAACGACGGCAACACGGCCCATGCACCATCGCCGGGCTTGGCGCCCGCCCCTGCCACGAGCGCAGCCGACCACCAGCACGGCCAGAGAAGGAGCTGCCAGCCGATGGGACGGTCCCAGCGGGCAAGCTGCGCGTAGGGCCACAGCCAATGCGGCAGGACACGATATACCCAATGGCCGGAAGGAGCATCCTTCACCCGTCCGCGCGCATCGCGGGACTGGATGCCAGAATTGACCTGTGGGTTAGTTTGCGGATGCTGCATGGTCGTCTGCTTTCTCGAAACTGAACGACTCTACCCGCTTTTTCTGGAAAAATCGCGAGCCTGCCCTTGCCCGCGTGTGCGATGGGCAATAGAGAGCCGGGTAGTTAAGTGTTTACTTACCTCAAGCGCAGGGAGCAAGGCATGAAAGTTCTGTTGATCGGTTCCGGTGGACGCGAGCACGCCCTGGCATGGAAACTTGCCGCCTCTCCCCTGCTCGAAAAGCTCTATTGCGCACCCGGCAATCCGGGCATTGCGACAGTTGCGGAACTGGTCGACATCAGCGCCGATGACCACAAGGCGCTGATCGCCTTCGCCAAGGACAAGAAGATCGATCTCGTCGTCGTCGGGCCGGAAGCGCCGCTCGTGGCTGGCCTTTCCGACGAAATGCGCAGTGAGGGTATCCGCGTGTTCGGTCCCTCCAAGGCTGCGGCACAGCTTGAGGGCTCGAAGGGCTTCACCAAGGATCTCTGCGCGCGCTTCGATATTCCAACAGGCGCCTATGGTCGCTTCAACAATGCGCCCAAGGCCAAGGCCTATATCCGCCAGCAGGGTGCGCCGATCGTTGTGAAGGCCGACGGGCTTGCCGCAGGCAAGGGCGTGGTTGTAGCCATGACACTCGATAAAGCGCTCGACGCGGTGGACGCGTGCTTCGAGGGCGCATTCGGCTCCGCCGGTGCCGAAGTGGTGGTCGAGGAATTTCTGGACGGCGAAGAAGCAAGCTTCTTCTGCATCTGCGATGGCAAGACGGCATTGCCGCTTGGCTCGGCGCAGGATCACAAGCGCGTCGGCGACGGTGACACCGGTCCGAATACAGGCGGCATGGGTGCCTATGCACCTGCCCCGGTCATGACCCCGGAAATCGTTGAACGCACGATGCGTGAACTGATCGAACCGACCATGCGCGGCATGGCGGAAATCGGCGCGCCTTTCTCCGGCATCCTGTTCCTCGGCCTTATGATCGGCAAGGACGGCCCAAAGCTGATCGAGTACAATACCCGTTTCGGTGATCCGGAATGCCAGGTACTGATGATGCGCCTCAACAGCGACCTTCTCGCGCTCATCAATGCTGCCGTGGACGGCAAGCTGGATGAAGTTTCGCTCGACTGGAAGGATCAGCCAGCGCTGACGGTGGTGATGGCTGCGGAAGGCTATCCCTCCAATGTGAAGAAGGGCAGCGTCATCCGTGATCTCGACAAGCTCGAAGGCATCGATGGCGTCAAGGTTTTCCATGCTGGAACGGCGCAGAAGGACGGCAACATTATTGCCAATGGCGGGCGCGTGCTGAATGTCACGGCCATCGCCGACACGGTCGCAGAAGCGCAAGCACGCGCATATGAAGCCGTGAAGCGCATCGACTGGCCGGAGGGCTTCTACCGCTCCGATATCGGCTGGCGTGCCGTGGAGCGTGAGAAGCGGTCCTGACGTCACCGACAGCCTGCAATTGACGCGCAGTAATTCTTCTTTTTTAAGCGCCTTCGTCGTCGCGACGGAGGGATGTTGCCCGTGAATGGCCATCTGCTGTCCCATCACGATGACGTGCATCGAAAACATTGACGTTTACGTAATAAGCCGATAGCTCTTATGTCGGATGGTCGTTTTGGCGCCTGCCGGAATGCGAACAGCGCCGATGCAGGAGGCTTCTGAGGAGAAGCTAGTGGTCTGATTCCAACATTTGCATCCCTCGGTTCAAGCGCCGAGCAAATGTTGGAATCAAAAGGACCACTAGTAACTTTATGTATCTAGTGGATTTTTCGAATTCGACGTTTGAGACAACCTGTGTGTCAGTCGGGATTCAAACGTCGAATTCAATCCACTGGTAAATCATATTTGGAGGAAAGATGTATCGCGCGCCGGTTTCTGAAATTTCCCATACGCTGATGAAGGTTGCAGGGCTGGAAAAAGCCCTCGATGACAACCGCTTCCCTGAATTTTCCGCCGATCTTGCCGCCGCCATTCTGGAGGAAGCCGGCAAGTTTGCCGCAGAGCGCGTCGAACCTCTGCGCATCACCGGCGACAAGCACGGCGCGACCGTCAAGGACGGTGTTGTCACGACCGCGCCGGGCTGGAAAGAGCTTTACCGCGACTGGATCGAAGGCGGCTGGAACTCGCTGACCGGCACGCCGGAATATGGCGGCCAGGGCCTGCCGATGACGATGTCGGTGGCTGTCAGCGAAATGTGGAACTCCGGCACGCTGGCCTTCGCCATCGCCCCGACGCTGACCATGGGCGCGGTCGAAGCGCTCGAAAAGCATGCCTCGAAGGAATTGAAGGACGTCTATCTCGAAAAGCTCATCAGCGGCGAGTGGATGGGCACGATGAACCTGACCGAGCCGCAGGCTGGTTCCGATCTCGGCGCACTTCGCACCCGTGCCGAACGCGCCGGCGATGGCACTTACCGCATTTTCGGCCAGAAGATTTTCATCACCTATGGTGAGCATGACCTGACCGACAATATCGTGCATCTGGTGCTGGCGCGCCTGCCCGATGCCCCGGCTGGAACCAAGGGCATTTCGCTTTTCCTCGTGCCGAAATTCCTCGTCAACGCAGACGGTTCGCTCGGACGCCGCAACGATCTGTTCTGCTCCGGCCTTGAGCACAAGATGGGCATCCATGCCTCCCCAACCTGCACCATGATCTATGGCGATGGTTTCGTTAAAGGTGAGGAACAGGGTGCCGTCGGCTATCTGATCGGCGAGGAAAATCGCGGACTGGCGTGCATGTTCACTATGATGAACAATGCCCGCCTTCTGGTTGGCATTCAGGGCGTCGGCGTTGCCGAAGCGGCTTACCAGCAGGCGCTCAGCTATGCCAAGGAGCGCAAACAGGGCCGCGCCATCGGTGCTGATCCGAAGCAAGGCATGAGCCCGATCATCGAGCATCCCGATGTGAGCCGCATGTTGCTCACCATGAAGGCGCTGACGCAGATTGCCCGCTCCATCACCTATTCCTGCGCCCATGCCATCGACATGAGCCATGCGACGGATGGCGCAGACCAGCAGTTCTGGTCAGACCGCGCCGGGCTGCTGACGCCGCTCGCCAAGAGTTTTGCCACCGATGCAGGTGTGGATGTCGCTTCGCTGGGCGTGCAAATTCATGGCGGCATGGGCTTCATCGAAGAGACGGGCGCAGCACAGTTGCTGCGCGATGCCCGCATCACGCCGATCTATGAAGGCACCAACGGCATACAGGCCATCGACCTTGTGGTGCGCAAGCTGCCGCTTGGGCAAGGTGAACATATCAAGGGCTTCCTTGAAGAATTGCAGGCAGATGCCGACAAGGCCAGCGCATCCAATCGCCCGGAACTGGGCGAAACCGGCGCACGTCTTTCCACGGCGATCGCCCAGGCCCGCGAAGCCACCGAATGGCTGCAAAAGACAGTAGCGGACGGCCAGCTTGAGGCAGCCCTTGCCGGGGCCACGCCTTACCAGCGCCTCTTGTCGCTCGTTTCAGGCGGTGCCTATCTGGCGCGCGCGGCGCTTGCCGGTGACGACAGCGGACGTGCGGTCCTGAGCCGCTTCTTCGCGGAAAACATGCTCGCCGAAGTTTCCTCCCTGAAGGATACCGTCATAACCGGCGCCGCCAGCCTTGCCGCCGCCAAATCTGCGCTGGAGGCGTAAGCATGAGCGAACATATCCTGATCGAGCGCACAGGCGCGATCCAGATCATCCGTCTCAACCGGGCCGACAAGAAGAACGCCATCACGCGCGCCATGTATGCGACCATGGCAAAAGCGCTCAAGGATGGCGACGCCGATGACGCGGTGCGTGTGCATGTGTTTCTTGGCGTGCCGGGTGCGTTCTCGTCCGGCAACGACATGCAGGATTTCATGGTTGCGGCATCGGGCGGCGACCTAGGCAACGAGGTTCTGGATTTTCTGAACGCTCTTGCCAGCGCGAAGAAGCCAATCGTTTCCGGCGTCGACGGACTTGCCATCGGCATCGGCACGACCATCCACCTGCATTGTGACCTGACATTTGCAACGCCGCACGCCTTGTTCCGCACGCCGTTCGTCGATCTCGGCCTTGTGCCGGAAGCTGCGTCCAGCCTGCTCGCCCCGCCGCTGATGGGACACCAGAAGGCTTTTGCGTTGTTGGCGCTTGGCCACGGTTTCACCGGGGAAGCCGCACAGGAAGCCGGTATCGTCTATCGGGTCGTAGCCGACGATGCGCTGGAAGCGGAAGTGATGAAGGCGGCGGAAGAAATCGCCGCCAAGCCTCCGCAGGCCATGCAGATTGCCCGCGCGCTGATACGCATGCCAGCCGAAAAAGTTTCCGAGCGCATCGCGCGCGAGGCCAGACATTTTGCCGAACGGCTTACCTCGGATGAGGCCCGCGAGGCTGTCATGGCATTTCTGAGCCGGAAAAAATAAACCCGGATGTTTCTTTTACGGGCGCATCTTTTCGGAATGCGCCCCAAGAACATCCGGGGGCTTTTTGGAGGTCAGCCAAAGTTATTAGCTTGCCGCATTTGCCTCACGCAAAACCGCTTCGCACTTTTGCTGGAAATGTCCTGGCTTGCCGCATTTGCCTCACGCAAAACCGCTTCACACTTTTGCTGGAAATGCCCTGGCTTACCGCATTGTCCTACGCAAAACCGCTTCGCACTTTTGCTGGAAATGCTCTATTTCAGTTCCGCGCAATGATTTCCTTGCCCGAGATCACCAGACGGACGCCAAGCGTTCCGGTCTTGCGGCGAGCGAGAAAACGCGGTCGGCGACGGCGCGGCTCCTGTCCCTGACGGCGAGCCTGCGGCTGGCCGGTGCGGACAGCGCCGGTGCTTTCATAAAGCGGGCGGGCAACACCGTCTTCCTCAACCAGCATCATCGGCAGATTGAAGCTTGCAGCCCATGCGCGCCAGTCGGCGGCGACGTCGGTCAGGTCATGCGCGACAAGCAGGGGAACGGAAAGCTGCGGATCTTCATGCATCAGCTCCAGCGTCACCGTGATTTCGCCGAACTCATCTTCCACCGCGCGGGCGGCAACGCCCAGAAATGCGTTGGCAGGAAGCGCGATCGACATTGGCAGGCCGCTTGAAGGCAGAACCTGCCGGATCACCGCGCCACGCTCGTTGATGGTGAAGGTAACGTCGCTGCTGCCGTCGCGGGTCGCATAGGTCACGACCTGCGGAAAATGAAACGGATCGAGCCGCAATTCCCGTCCTGCCCAATCGGGCTTCAGTCCCTTGCTCATCATTTTCGACGCCTCTGTCTCTCTGTCTTATGTCCGGTTTCCCGGTTGGGCTTTTGCCCTTGTTGAGACGGAGAATAGGCGCGGTTTATTACCGACGGGCTTAATGAGTTAAGTTAACTTTTCCTTGGCTTCGGCTTTGGTTATCAGAATGCAACCATGTGTAAGAATTCGGAAATTCTTCTGAATAAGCGTTTACTAAAAGAAACGGGCGGTAAACACCGCCCGTCTTGTTTCCGTAATAATGCGGACCTTACAGAACCTTGCCGGGATTCATGATGCCAGCCGGATCGAAGGCCGCCTTGATGCGGCGCATCAGGTCGAGCGCGACATCCTGCTTGAAGAAGGCGAGTTCCTCACGCTTGAGCTGGCCGATGCCGTGTTCCGCCGAGATCGACCCCGTATAGCTCGCAACAATCGTGTGAATACGATGATTCAGCTCGTGCCAGCGCGCCAGGAAGGCTTCCTTGTCGGCACCGACCGGCTGCGAAACATTGTAGTGCAAATTGCCGTCGCCGATATGGCCGAAGCAGACGATGCGCGCGCCGGGGATCATTTCCAGCGTCGCGGCATTGGCCTCATGGATGAAGGCGGGGATGGAAGCGACCGGCACCGAAATATCGTGCTTGATCGAGCCGCCCTCCGGCTTCTGCGCCCAGGACATTTCCTCGCGCATCTTCCAGAAGGATTGCGCCTGAGCCACGCTTTCACCGATGGCGGCATCCTGAATGATGTCGTTCTCGAAAGCTTCGGTGAGGATCGTTTCCAGCGTCGCGCGCGCATCCTCTTCCGAGCGGGAAGAGGAAATATCGATCAGCACATACCAGTCATGCGGGCTTTCCAGCGGATCGCGCACGCCATCGACATGGCGCACGGTAAATTCCACGCCGACGCGGGGCATCAATTCGAAGCCGGTCAGCGAGGGGCCTGCATGTTCGGTGGCAAGCTGGAACAGGCGCAGCACGTCTTCCGGGCTGCGCAGGCCCGCATAAGCCACGCCCTTGCCCTTCGGCTGGGGGAAGATTTTCAAAACCGCCGCCGTGATGACGCCAAGCGTGCCTTCCGAGCCCACGAACAGGTCTTTCAGGTCGTAGCCGGTATTGTCCTTCTTGACGTAGCGAAGATCATTCAAAACCTCGCCGGTCGGCAGCACGACTTCGAGGCCGAGGCAAAGCTCGCGCATATTGCCATAGGCAAGCACTGCCGTGCCGCCAGCATTGGAGCCAAGATTGCCGCCAATCTGGCACGAGCCTTCCGCACCCAGCGACAGCGGAAACAGGCGACCGGCTTTTTCCACGGCGTCCTGAAGGTTTTTCAGGATCACGCCCGCTTCGAGCGTTACCAGATTGCCAACCGTATCAAGATTGCGGATGCGGTTCATGCGGCCCAGCGAAAGAATGATGGCCGTGCCGCTTTCATCGGGCTGCTGCCCACCGACGAGACCGGTATTGCCGCCCTGCGGCACCACCGGCGTCTTCGTTTCGCTGGCAAGCTTCATGATGGCTGCGACTTCTTCCGTCGAGCCCGGACGGAGAACAAGCGGCGTGCGGCCATGATAGAGATCGCGCTGCTCGATGAGATAAGCGGCGAGATCTTCCGGCGCGGTCAGCGCATTCTTTTCGCCCACGATGGCGGAGAAACGTTCGATCAGAGCGGTGTCCAGCATAGTCTGTCTCTTGAATTCAAAGGGAGGATTAACGCGGGGCCGCCGCGCGTTTCAAACGGTCGTTGATGGCCTCGCCGAGACCTTCAAAAGGGATGGGTTCGACAGCGATGGTGGCGGCACCTGTCGCGTCCAGCCTGCGCATGAAATCGAAGAGATTGGCCGCAGCCTCGCGCAAATTGCCATCGGCGCTCAGGTTCATGATCGTTGCCGCGCCTTCTGCACCCGCCACGCGCTGCGGGCCGAAGGCAAGCAGCGCCTCACCCGGCTGCACCGAACCAACATCGAGCCGCATCGCCGCGTCAGGCGCATAATGCGATGCCATCATGCCCGGCGCCTGAATTGCGGAAGTGTGGTCGGCACGCACCAGCTTTTCGCCAATCACAGCCTCGATTTCTTCCGCGGCCAGCCCGCCCGGACGCAGCAGATGCACCCTGTTGCCGTCAACCTTGACGATGGTGGATTCAACCCCGACGCCACAAGGGCCTGCATCAAGGATCAGGTCCAGCCTGTTGCCGAGATCGCCCGCGACTGCGCTCGCGCTCGTGGGGCTGATGCGGCCTGAGGTGTTGGCGCTTGGCGCAGCCACCGGGCTGTCGAGCCCCTCGATGATATCGCGCACGCGGCCAAGCGGCATACGGATGGCGAGCGTTTGCAGCCCTGCGGTCACGAGAGGATGGATTGGCCGATCCGTATCCTGCCGGTTTTTCAGGGGCAGCACGATGGTGAGCGGCCCCGGCCAGAACATTTCGGCAAGCTTGCGTGACAGAGCGTCGAAAGTGACATAGCGCTCGGCCATGGCAATGCCGCTTACATGGGCAATCAGCGGATTGAACTGCGGGCGTCCCTTGGCCGCGAAGATGCCGGCCACGCCCTCGCCGTTGGACGCGTCTGCAGCAAGGCCATAGACTGTCTCGGTCGGAATGGCGACGAGACCGCCGCGCCGCAGCACTTCCACTGCGCGCAGGACCGCCTCATCATCGAATTTGACTATATCGGACACTGGTTTTCCGCCTCTCGGGCGTCCCAAGTTAAGCCCGTTCTGCCTACACAAGCTGAGGCCCCTGCGCAAGCAAGCTCCGCCTCTGTCCGGGCACAATCACGGCGAGACGATCATGATTGCGCATGAAAAATTGCGTTTTGTTAGGTTTTTCAGGGCATGGTGCGTTTATTCATGCGTGAGGTGAATAATGTTATCGCGATTTATCGCTATTTCGCTAATGGCCATCGGACTGCCCGCAATGGCGTTCGCCAACGGAAGCGAAGGCGCGCCGTCGACCTATCAGGTCGGCTCCATCGACTATATCGGCTATGACAAGATCGGGGCCAACGGCCTGCCGGTCTGTGGTCCCTGCGCGGAAAAGCAGGCCGCCGAACTCGACGCACAGAAGGCAATCGAGGCACGCCGCAAGCGCGCCCGCGCCTATATGGCCCGCATGCAAGGCCAGCCCGTCCCGGATGATCTGCTCGAGCCCGCCGCCACGCCGGCGGAGGATTTCGACCCCGCCAAGCCGGTGCGGGTGGTTGGCGACGCCTGGGCAGCGGCATCGGATGAAACCGATCTCGGTTCCCTCGAACTCAGACCCGGTTTGAAATAAGCAGGACGCACGACGGGCGTTGTGCGTTTTCCCTCAGCCCTTCGAGACGCCTCCCTTCGACAAGCTCAGGGAGGCTCCTCAGGATGAGGGAAAATGGAGCCGCACGCGGCTGATTATCAGCCAGCGATTTTCGAGAAATCCGCCACCTTGCCGGTAGCCGCACGAATCTGATCGAGCAATGCCAGACGATTGGCGCGGACATTTTCATCCTCGTCGTTCACCAACACCTTTTTAATGAAAGTATCGACAGGACCGCGCAGCTTGGCAAGCGCCAGCATCGCGCCGTTGAAATCTTCACGGGCAATGGCAGCCTCGGTATCCTTCGAAGCCAGAGTGACGGCTTCAAAGAGTGCCTTTTCTTCCGCCTCGCGCAACAAAGCCGGGTCCACGTGGTCGGCGACCATCGTACCTTTCTTTTCCTCGGCAGCGAGAAAATTGGCGGCGCGCTTGGTGCCTGCCAGAAGGTTCTTGCCGTCTTCCTCGTTGATGAAGACGATCAGCGCTTCCAGACGGCGGGCGACCAGCAGCAGATTGTCGGCTTCCGGCGACAGCACCGCGTCGATGGCATCGTAACGGGCGCCTTCTTCCTTCAGATGCACCTTGAAACGGTCATGGAAGAAGGAGAGAAGATCGGCCAGCACTGGTTCGGAAGATGCTTCCGCCTCGGCACGAGCCTGCTTTTCATAGCTGGCCAATGCGTTGTCCACATCTTGCTCGCCGTCGACATCGCCGGAATTTTCCGCAGCGAGCCTGGCTTCAAATTCACGAAGCTTACGCTGCACCTGACCTTCTTTCAGCGCGGCAAAGGCCGAACGGAAGAGCGGCAGCAGCGGGAATTTCCATTCCTGCGACAGCAGTAGACGGATCACGCCCAGTGCTGCACGGCGAAGCGCGTAAGGGTCTTTCGAGCCGGTGGGCTTTTCATCGATTGCCCAGAAGCCGACCAGCGTGTCGAGCTTGTCGGCAAGCGCGACGGCAACCGAAACCGGGTTCTTCGGCACCACATCGGACGGGCCTTGCGGCTTGTAATGTTCTTCAATGGCTGCGGCGACGGCCTCGTTTTCGCCCTGAAGAGCCGCATATTTGCGGCCCATCGCGCCCTGAAGTTCAGGGAATTCGCCGACAACTTCCGTCTGGAGATCGGCCTTGGCGAGCACGGCTGCGCGAGTGGCGAGCTTTGGATCGGCACCGACCAGCGGCGCGATCTGGGCAGCGAGTTCGCGAATGCGTTCGACGCGCTGCCCTTGTGTGCCAAGCTTGGCATGGAAGGTCACATTCAGTGCATCCAGACGCGCCATGCGCTGATCGAGCGGCTTCTTCAGGTCGAGACCGAACTTCTGTGCCGAAGCGGCCAGCTTGTCGAGGTCGGGCAAATCGTGCTGGTCGGTGTGCCAGAAATAGAGCGCATCCGACAGGCGCGCGCGCACCACCTTGCCGTTGCCATAGGCGATTTCCGTGCCGCCGTCGCGGGCTGCGATGTTCGACACCAGAATGAATTTGTTGGAAAGGGCTTCCGTTTCGCCCTGCTTGCGGGTGACGAAGCATTTCTGGTTGGCGCGGATGGTGAGGCGGATGACTTCCGGCGGGATGGCCAGAAATTCTTCCTCGAACTCGCCCATCAGCACGACCGGCCATTCAACCAGACCAGACACTTCTTCCAGAAGTCCCTCGTCTTCGACCAGCTCAAGGCCGGAAGCGAAGGCGAGATTATGCGCGTCTTGCGAAATGATTTCCTTGCGGCGCTCGGCATCGAGAACCACGAAAGCCTTTTCGAGCTTTTCGACATAATCCTCGAAACGGCGCACCTTGATTGCCTGACCATCGCTCAGGAAACGATGACCGTAGGTGACATTGCCCGATCTGATGCCATCAACATCGAAATCGATGACCACGGTTTCCTCTGTTTCAGGGCCGAAAGTGCAGAGGATTGACTGCAACGGGCGCACCCAACGAAGCGAACCCGGCTTGGCAGAAGCCGCACCCCAGCGCATGGATTTCGGCCATGGGAAATTGCGGATCGTATGCGGCACCAGCTCGGCGACGATTTCTTCCGCAGCGCGGCCCGGCTTCGTCAGATGGGCGACGTAGAAATCGCCCTTCTTCGGGTCGGAATGCACATGCGCCTGCGATACATCGCTCAGGCCTGCCTTGCGCAGAAAACCCTGAATGGCCTGTTCGGGTGCTGTGACCGACGGGCCCTTGATGTCCTCATGCACGTCCTTGGAGCGCACGGTAAGGCCACGAATATCAAGCGCCAGACGGCGCGGCGTCCAGTAGGCGGTCGCCGCTTCGTAAGTTAAACCAGCTTCCACCAGACCATCGGTAATCATCCTTTTCAGATCACCGGCAGCCTTGCGCTGCATGCGAGCGGGAATTTCCTCGGAAAAGAGTTCGAGCAGTAGATCAGGCATCACACAGCCTCATTCTTGTAATTAAAGCCGCCTGCATCGGTGAGCAGAAATGCCTCGCCGCACTGACGCGCAAGATTGCGCACGCGCAAGATGTAGCTCTGGCGCTCGGTAACCGAGATCACGCCACGCGCATCCATCAGATTGAAGACGTGGGATGCCTTGATGCACTGGTCGTAGGCCGGGAAAACGCTCTTGTGCATTTTATGATTGGCGTCAGGTGCCGGAGCACCGGCTTTCAGAATGGCCTCGCACTCGCGCTCCGCATCGATAAAATGCTGATGCAAGGCCTCGGTATTGGCCATTTCGAAATTGTAGCGGGAATATTCCTGCTCGGCTTGCAGGAACACTTCGCCATAGGTGACCTTCTCGTCGCCTTCGAGACCATTGAAGTTGAGGTCGTAAACATTGTCCACGCCCTGCACATACATGGCGAGGCGTTCGAGACCATAGGTCAGCTCACCGGAAACCGGCGAGCATTCAATGCCGCAGACCTGCTGAAAGTAAGTGAACTGCGACACTTCCATGCCGTCGCACCAGCATTCCCAGCCGAGGCCCCATGCGCCAAGCGTCGGGCTTTCCCAGTCGTCCTCCACGAAGCGCACGTCATGCAGCGTCGGGTCGAGACCGATCGCGCGCAACGAACCAAGATAAAGATCCTGAAGGTTCGGCGGCGACGGCTTGATGATCACCTGATACTGGTAATAGTGCTGGAGACGGTTGGGATTTTCACCATAGCGTCCGTCCTTCGGACGGCGCGACGGCTGCACATAGGCAGCCCTCCACGGCTTCGGCCCCAGCGAGCGCAGCGTCGTTGCCGGGTGGAACGTACCCGCGCCTACTTCCATGTCGTATGGCTGCAGAATGGCGCAACCGTGTTCCGCCCAATAGTTATGGAGCGTCAGGATCAAACCCTGAAAGGAACGGGTGGGATGCATATGTGCTGGCAACGTACTGGACACGGGGTCGGGCCTCGTAATTGAAATGATGGCCCGGTCTAATTTGTCAACACGGCAGGGTCAAGCATGACATTTGATCGCTGAAAGCGCCAGACCGGCAAACATTGCGGCACCGGGCCAGACCGGACATATGCAATCGCCCAAACATAATAACGTTCTTTATGATTAAAACGGAAATTAAATATACAAAATAACATACTAATAGTTGCTTATTTAAAGCGCACATGAATCTTGATAAACGGCACTTCCAATTTTGGAATCAACAGGTTTTCATGTGACTTGGAATAAGCCAGTAGTAGTAAAATCGAATAATTTATTATATAATATTGCATCTACACGCAATGCAGAATGGTTTCTGCTTAAGCACTGGCCCTTGTTTGAGCCTTCGGATTTAGACGAGGTATTGTTGTCATGCCTGTTGAGCTGGCCGGAGAATGCCGCAGCAGAGCAGCGCGCCAGAGTAAAATTCATCCGGGCTTGCGCCAATGCCGGCATTCTGGCTGCTGGTGTCGCGAATGGTGGCGACGTCCCTCAACACATCATCGCCACGAAAATGAGACCCGCTGCAAGCGGTCAGCCCGACATCTGTCTCCCGCCTTCCGCTGTGAAACGCATGCCTAGGAACAGGAAGCGGTTTCGGTCAAGACACGCCTCGCAACGAAGAGTGAAAGCGCTGTGCACCGCCGCCTATGCGACGGCGCAGCAATTCTCAATCCGCAGCAGGCTTGTCTTCGGCAGGCTTTTCCGTCTTGGCCGATGATTGGCCCGCGACATCGGGCAGCCCCTTCTTGAGCTTTTCCTCGATCTTGACCAGTTCTTCGGGTTCGGGCTTGCCTGCAATTGCATGGTTCCACTGGAACGTCGCTTCCAGAAGCCGCCCGACGCGCCAATAGGCATCGCCCATGTGATCATTGATCGTCGGATCTTCCGGGCGAAGCTTGACCGCCTTTTCCAGTTCGATCACCGCTTCCGGATAGCGTCCGAGCATGTAGTAGGCCCAGCCGAGCGAGTCGACGATATAACCGTCCTGCGGTCGCAGCTCGACCGCCTTCTTGATCATGCCCAGCGCTTCATCGAGATTCTCGCCGCGGTCGACCCAGGAATAACCGAGATAATTCAGCACCTGCGGCTGGTCGGGATAAAGCTCAAGCGCCTTGCGGAAATTGGGCTCCGCCTTGTCCCATTCCTTCAGGCGTTCATAGGCAATGCCGCGTTGATAAAAGACCGGCCAGTCCTTGCGTTCCGGCGTCTTTATCTGTTGGACGGCAGCATCATAAATTTTCGCCGCGTCGGCGAAATTCTTGTCCTGCGCATAGACGCCGCCGAGCGCCAGATAGGTGCGCATGTCGGTCTTGTCGCGTTCCAGCAGTATCTTGAGCTGCTTGATGGCGTCCGCCGACTGGCTGTTTTCGGCCAGATTGAGCGCGCGCTGCATTTCGGCATCGCGGCGGTAAGGCGATTTTTCCGGCACGCGGCCATAATATTCGATGGCCTTTTCCGGCTGGCGTAATTTCGCGGAAATATCGCCCAACTGATAAAGCGTCGCATCATTATCCGGGCGCAGCGGCAGCGACATCTGCAGATACAGCTTGGCGAACGCTTCCGCACCGCTGCGGTTGATCGCGGTTCCAAGCGTATAGAGCGCCTCGGCGGCACCTTCCTGCGCGGTCTTGATCAGGCGGCCATATTTCTCGCCAGCCTCGATCTTTTCGCGCATTTCGGTGATCGTCATGCGACCGTTCAGAAGCTCCTCGGCATCTTTCAAAATCTTGATCGCGCCTTCCTTGTCGCCCTGACGGAGCTTGAAGGAGGCATAGGCCATGACGATGCGCTCATATGTATCGGGCGCAGCACTTCCGCCCGGCCGGTCGTCGACTGCCTGTTGGTAGAAATCACGCGCTTCCTGCTTCTGGCCGGCAAGATCGGCTATCAGCGCGGAATTATAGGTGCGGAACAAGCCGTACCATTCCGGCCCCTGCATCTTCTGGATATCGGCGAGCGCCTGTTTCGGATTGCCCTGCCCGACCTTCACCCATGCGCTCATGAAGCCGGTCGAGAGACGATCCATATCGGATTGCAGGGACAGCATCAGAAGCGGACCGACCTTGCGATATTGCTTGCGATTGATCGCATCGATGGCCAGCGCCACGCGGGAAAACCGCTCTATGTCGGGAACATTCTTCAGTTCTTCCGCCAGAGGCAGCGCGTCGTTGAACCGGCCTTCGGTCAGCAAGACCAGCAGCAGGTCCTGCTTGATCTGCGCATTGCCCGGGTCGAAGGCCATGGCCTGACGGTAGAAATCCACGGCAGCGGCGAGATTGTTGTCGGATTCGGCTGTGCGGGCGGCAAGATATGCCCCGGCGAACGAACCGGCGCGGACAGGGGGCGATGCAGGATCGGTTGTCGCCTTGGCCAAAGCGCCGCTTGTCGGGATTGCAATTCCCGCCAGAAGCGAGAGCAGCAAACCATAAAGCGGGCGGTATTTCGATCCTTGCCGCATAAAGCCCTATCCTCTTCTCAAATCCCTGTGACAGATACCGGCAAGCAAACCACAAAAGCTCCGAAGTGCCGGGCACGCTGTCTCTTTGCCGGAAAAGGCACCCCAAGCATGGCCTTTTTGGGATGGCGGGGCAAGAAAAGCATCCGTGATAGAATGCTTTTCCCGAGTATTCTTGGCCTGCAAGGATGCGGGCCGGTCAGTTCACACGGCTGATGCAGAAATCGATGACTTCGATCAGCGCGTCCTTCTGCGGCGTCGCTTTCAAAGGCGCCAGGGCGTCGCGGGCGATCTCGCCGAAATGCCGCGCGCGCTGCACCGTGTCGGCAATCGCGCCGTGCTTCGTCATCAGGCCGATGGCCTTCTGCAAGGATGCGTCGTCGCTAGCGCCCTCTTCGATCGCGTGTTTCCAGAAAGCGCGCTCATCGTCGGTGCCGCGGCGATAGCTCAATATAACCGGAAGGGTAATCTTGCCTTCGCGGAAATCGTCGCCGGTATTCTTGCCGAGATCGGCTGCCGAACCGCCGTAATCGAGCGCGTCATCGACGAGCTGGAAGGCAAGGCCGAGATTGAGGCCGTAGTCGCGCAAGGCTGCGCGATCCGCCGGCCGCGCGCCAGCGATGATCGGGCCAACTTCACCGGCAGCCGAAAACAGCGCCGCAGTCTTGGCCTTGATGACCGCCAGATATTCGTCCTCGGTGGTTTCCATGTTCTTGGCGGCGGCAAGCTGCATCACTTCGCCTTCGGCGATCACCGAGGCCGAGGTCGCCAGGACGTCCAGCGCGTCGAGCGAGCCGACATCGACCATCATCTTGAAGGCCTGCCCCAGAAGGAAATCGCCGACGAGAACGCTCGCCTGATTGCCCCAGATCATGCGCGCCGTGCTTTTGCCGCGACGCAGATCGCTTTCGTCGACCACATCGTCATGCAGAAGCGTTGCGGTGTGCATGAACTCCACGGCGGTGGCGAGACGCACGTGGCTATCGCCTTCGTAGCCGAACATGCGGGCGGCTGCGAGCGTCATCATGGGACGCAGGCGCTTGCCGCCGGAGGAAATCAGATGATTGGCAACTTCCGGTATCATTTCGACATCGGACCCGGCGCGGGAAAGGATCATCTCGTTCACCCGCGCCATATCGGCTTTCGTCAGATCGACGAGCGGCTGAACCGATCCTTCCTGTTTCTTTTTACCGTCCAGATTCAGAACCAAACCCAATGCCATTTCTCCTAGCTGCCCGGCCACATTATTGAAACGGACCGGATTGCTCAAGTCGCAACTGGCCCCACAGCGCCCCCAAAGCGCTCCCGAGCGTTACTATTCCGACGCCTGTTCACCATTGAAGGAAGCTGTTGTCAATGCGGTGCATTCGCTACAAAGTGTTCACATGATCGAACTTATCCGTACGAATGATTCCGTTCTGCTGTCCTTTGCCGAAGCCTTGATGAAAGAGGCCGGGATCGCTTATTTCATCGCAGACACGAATATGAGCATCATTGAAGGTTCTCTCGGCGTTTTGCCGCGCCGCCTTCTGGTCAGCGATGACCAGGTTGAGGAAGCACGGCAAATCCTGATCGATGCCAAGATTGAACACGAACTGCGCGATCAATGAATCCCGAAACCGAAAATGACGCAGGAGAAACCCTCGATGTGTTCCATCGTGGGGCATTTCACCTTGTCCAGCCCGCATTGAAGGGCCATCGCTCCGGTGTGGATGCGATGATTCTGGCCAGTACGGTTCCGAACGGCTTTGCCGGACGCGTTGCCGATCTTGGCAGCGGCGCGGGTGCTGCCGGGCTTGCCGTCGCCTCCCGCTGCGCTGGCGCCACCGTCACCCTTGTCGAGCGCTCCGCTTTCATGGCCGGTTTTGCCCGCAAGAGCATCGACCATCCGCTGAATGCGGCTCTGGCAGGCCGCGTCAATGTAATCGAGGCCGATGTGGCCCTGAGAGGCAAGGCGCGCATCGCCGCCGGACTTGCCGACAACAGCTTCGATTTCGCCATCATGAACCCGCCCTTCAACGAAGCGCGGGATCGCAGCACGCCCGACCCCCTGAAGGCGGAAGCGCATGTCATGCCCGAAGGCATGTTCGAACAATGGGTGCGCACTGCGGCAGCAATCGTGAAACCCGGCGGCGGCATCGCCATCATCGCGCGGCCCGGTTCCATCTCTCCCATTCTCGAAGCCCTGTCGGGACGGTTCGGCGGCATTAGTATCGTTCCGGTCCAGCCGCGCCCGGACGCGGCGGCAATACGTATCGTCGTGACAGGAATACGAGGAAGCCGCGCCGGTCTCTCGCTGATGCCCGCACTTGTTCTGCACGGCAACGAGGGACATGGCTTCACGCCGCGCGCCGATGGCATCAATAACGGGCTCGACGCCCTCGTTTAGAGCGGGACAAGCCATCCATCCGTGAACGATTTGCCTGCGCAGGCGCTTCGCATCTCTGCTGGAAAATGCACTAACTCCTCGGCTGTGCCAGCACGACCAGATTGCGGTCCGGGTCGCGCAATCTCAGAATCATCCTATAATCCGCTGCTTCGATATTGCCGGGGCGAATCCCGTCGAATGAAAGCCGCGCATGTTCGGCGCGCACATCGCCGACGATCAGTGTCAGCGTGCCATGTCCGGCATCGGCCGGATTCTGGTAGAGCTGGAAGCCTGCGGAGGGGCCGTGATGCCATTCCGCCAGCCCCTGCATCGGCCGCGCATCCGGGTTACGGTCGAAGATCGTGGCAAACCATTCGGTACTGCGCTCGAGTTCGGAACAACTTAATTGGGCGACAATAGTTGTGAGCACCATCGTGGTCTCCTCCCGGATCGGATAACACGGCAGCATTTCATAAGTTCCGGCGGCCCGGACCCGCCGATTTCGGACAATGGGGGGCGATTTTGATTGAAACCGTGGATTCCAGCCAATATCTCTAAACCGCAATTTTCGTTCTGCGGCTCCCCGCCGCCCTTTTCCGAAAAAGCGAAACAACAAACGATAGAGCAGGCAACGGGAACCAATGAATCACAGCTCAAACAACAGCCGCCCCGTATCAATCATGCGGCGCTTTCTGGATAGCGAATCTGCAGGTGGCATCAGCCTCATGGTGGCGGCAGCGCTCGCGCTCATAGTGGCGAACTCTCCGTTCTCGCACGTCTATTTCGAAGCGCTGCACCTCTATATCGGTCCGCTCAGCCTTTCTCACTGGATCAACGATGCCTTGATGGCGGTGTTCTTCCTTCTCGTGGGCCTGGAAATCAAACGCGAGTTTCTCGACGGACAGCTGGCAAGCTGGCCAAACCGCATGCTGCCCGGCATTGCCGCCGCTGGCGGCGTCATCCTGCCAGCCATCATCTTCTCGGCGCTCAACTGGCATGATCCCGTCAAGCTGCGCGGCTGGGCCGTGCCCTCCGCAACAGACATCGCCTTTGCGCTTGGCGTTCTGTCGCTTCTGGGATCGCGGGTGCCCTCGAGCCTCAAGGTGTTTCTGGCGACGCTTGCAATTCTGGATGATCTTGCGGCTGTCGTCATCATCGCCATTTTCTACACGGCTGAAATCTCCATGCCCTATCTCGGCGGGGCTTTTGCCGCCGCCATCGTTCTGCTCATCATGAACCGGATGGGCGTGATGAAGCTTTTGCCCTACCTGATCGGCGGCGCGGCGCTGTGGTTCTTCGTGCTCAATTCCGGCGTCCATGCAACAGTCGCGGGCGTGGTGACGGCACTGATGATCCCGCTGAAACCCGCCCCCGGAAAGCCTGACGACATGTCGTCGCCGTTGCATGTGCTGGAACATGCGCTGGCCAAGCCCGTCGCTTTCATCATCGTGCCGGTTTTCGGCTTCGCCAATGCGGGCATATCCTTTGCCGGCCTCGACGCTTCGGTCATGCGGGATACGCTTACGCTTGGCATCATGCTTGGCCTCTTCATCGGCAAGCAGCTTGGCGTCTTCGGGGCGGCCTGGCTTGCGATCAAGACCGGTCTCGCGCAAAAGCCGCTTGGCGCCACGTGGACGCAGCTTTACGGCGTGGCTATCCTGTGCGGAATCGGCTTCACAATGAGCATCTTTATCGGCCTCCTCTCCTTCCCGTCCGACCTCATGCAGGCGGAAACCAAGATCGGCGTGCTGGCGGGCTCGGGTCTGTCGGCGATCTGCGGCTATATCCTGCTGCGGCTGGTCACCAGGCCGAAAAGCGCCTGACGAAACAAATACCACCGCCCGGAAACAAATTTCCGGGCGGTTTTCTTTGTGTTTCCCATATTGCTCCCTACATTGCGGCTGAGAGATTCAGTTCAGGAGTTTGCCTTGCCCGGTTTATTGACGCGTCTTGTTCCGCGCCGCTTCCGCCCGGTTTCCATCGAGATACCAGTCGTGCGACTGCATGGCGCCATCATGTCCGGAGGCTCGGCGTTCCGCCCGTCGCTTTCCATAGCGTCGACGGCAGCGATCCTCGAAAAGGCGTTCACCGACAAGGAAGCGCCCGCCGTCGCCATTTCGCTCAACTCGCCGGGCGGTTCGCCAGTGCAATCCCGCCTGATCTACCGGCGTATCCGTGATCTCGCCGCCGAACATCAGAAGAAGGTTTTCATCTTCGTCGAGGATGTCGCCGCCTCGGGCGGCTATATGATCGCGCTGGCCGGTGACGAGATCATCGCCGATCCGTCATCGATCGTCGGTTCTATCGGTGTCGTGTCGGCCTCGTTTGGCTTCCCCGAGCTTTTGAAGAAGATCGGCGTGGAACGCCGCGTCTATACGGCAGGCTCCAACAAGGTGACGCTCGATCCTTTCCAGCCAGAAAAGAAGGCAGACATCGAGCGGCTGAAATCCTTGCAGCTTGAAATCCACGAAACCTTTATCGACATGGTGAAGGAACGCCGCGGAGCCAAGCTTGCGGAAGACCAGGATCTGTTCACGGGGCTGTTCTGGACCGGCATCAAGGCACAACAGCTTGGCCTGATCGATGGGCTGGGCGATATGCGCAGCTTCCTGCGCAAGACCTATGGCGACAAGGTCAAGCTAAAGCTGGTTGAGCAGAAGCGCAGCCTCCTGGGGCGCAAGGTTCCCGGCGTTGACATGGCGCTCGCAAATCTTGAACCGGCTTCCATTGCCGCGCATCTTGGCGACGGCCTGCTTTCGGTGGCGGAGGAAAAGGCTCTTTGGGCGCGTTACGGGCTTTGAAGAATAGTGGGAAAAACAACGCTCCGGCGAAAAACACCGTCGATTTTCCCACCAATGCTTTGAATTCCTTCGTTTCACCATGATATGGTGTCAGAAAGCGGGGCGGGCCGCTTCCCGCCCCTCCATGAACATTCGGGAACATCCGGCGTTTCGGCCTTCGCAATCCGGCAATCCGATGCGCAACCTTAAGGACTTGAGGCCATGCCCCAGCTCATTTTTCTGCTGCTGATCATCGCCGCCGCCTGGTACGGCTACCGCTCGTTCAAGCGCGAAGCCTCGCGCGTATCACAGCGTGTGCGTCAGGCGGAAAAGGAAGCGCAGAACCGGGCTCACGGCACGTTGGTGCAGGACCCCAAAACCGGCGAATATTACGTCAAGAAGGACTGACCTTTCCTCCACGAACGATTGCCGACGAAGCGATGCGATCGCCGTGTTTTCTCGTGTCACGGTCCACCAGCAGAAATGACCCTTTTTCCGAAAACCGAAACACATGCAGATGCCGGTTCCGCGCCTGCGGTGACGCGCCTGGCTCCCGCCAAGATCAACCTCGCGCTGCATGTGACGGGGCGTCGTGCCGACGGCTATCATCTGCTCGACATGCTGGTGGTCTTTGCCCGCTTTGGCGACATCATCCGTATCGAACCTGCTGAAGTGGACAGCTTTACGGTCTGCGGTCCTTTTGCAACGGGCATACCGCTCGACGGCGGCAATCTGGTTCTCAAGGCGCGCGAGGCGCTGCGTCAACAGACACAGCGAGCTTTGCCGCCCATAGCCATCCATCTGGAAAAAAACCTGCCGATTGCTTCCGGCATAGGCGGCGGATCGAGTGACGCAGCCGCCACCCTGCTCGCACTTGATGAGCTATGGGGCCTCAATCTCGGTTTCGAGAAACTGGCCGTGATCGGCCTTGATCTTGGCGCGGACCTGCCCATGTGCCTGCATGGCGCATCGAAGGGGACGCCGCTTGCCGCGCGCGGCATTGGCGAAAACCTGACTCCGGTTGCCGGTTTCCCCGCCTTGCCCATGCTGCTCGTCAATGACGGAACAGCGGTTGCGACGCCGGATGTCTTTCGCGCGCTCGAAAAGCGCGACCATCCGGCGCTGGCACTTGCCTCTCACCCGGATATCGGCCCTCTTTGCGCTTATCTGCAGACGACCCGCAACGATCTCCTGTCCCCGGCATTGAAACTCGCCCCGCGGATCGGTGACAAGCTCGAACTTCTTCGCCAGAGCGGATCGCTTTACGCACAGATGTCCGGTTCCGGTGCGACCTGCTACGCCATCTACGAAGACATTGCCGCCACTGAACGGGCAGCCGAACACCTCTCGGCCGAAAGACCCGACTGGTTCGTCGTCGCGACCCAAAGCGTCCCCTCTCCCGAGAATAATTTCTGAGCGGCATCGGGTATGAAACCCTGCAAAACCGCTCGATTGTTCACTCTCATTGGACAATATATTGGGACAGACTGTTCGTGCTTTTTGAACAAAAGGCCCTGTACAACAGTTTTGTGAAGGCTGATATATAGCGCAATTAATTGAATATATTATATAATTTAGAATTATCCGTTCTGATTTCAAAAAATTGGCTGCACGAATGTGTGATCAAGAAAACATTTTCGTGACTGGAACCTTTGCTCACTGTCACCCATTTCAGCTGCATCGGAACGACGAACAAAACGCCGCTCCACTTTCCAAGGAGATAGGAAAAATGAAAAAGATTGTTCTTGCTGCCGCTGCCCTTGCTCTTACCGCCGGTGCCGCCTTTGCAGAAAACCCACGCGTTGGCGAACCTGCCGATCTTTACGCAAACGACCGCACCCCGGTTGTTTCCCAGAAGGTCGACTACACTGCTCCCGCTTCGATCGGCCAGTCCTCATTCCAGGACGGTTCGGCTCATCGCTTCGGTGACGCATCGCCTTCGAGCTACCAGAACTAAGTCTTTTCCCAAGACTTGACGACTTGACGCAGGGCGTCGTCAGTGGCCTCCCAGCCGATGACGCCCGGTAAATTCCGGAGTTGGATGTTCCTCCCAACCGTCCAGCTTCACCCAGTTATCTCCCCGATGGATGGCATGGTCGCCACCCGGGAGCCCCGGAAAGGCTTCTATGCCATCCGAAGGGGCGGTTTGTTTCAATGCATTTGTGCGACGCCGAATGTGTCCATTTGACCGCAAAATGCTTCAGAAGGATTATGAGAATGAAGAAGTTTGCTCTTGCTGCCGTTGCCGTTGCCCTTAGCGCCGGTGCTGCTTTCGCTGAAAACCCGCATGTCGGCGAACCTGCCGATCTTTATGCAAATGACCGCACGCCGGTTGCAACGCAGAGCCAGAAGCTCGACTACACGGCTCCTGCCTCGATCCAGAAGGCTCCGGTCTATCAGAACGGCTCGGCTCATCGCTTCGGCGACGCTTCGCCGTCCAGCTACGAGAACTAATCCAGACAGCATGTCTGTTGAAAAAGGCGAAGCCTCAGGCTTCGCCTTTTTGTTTGTTCAGGCTTCGTCGGGCGGCAGGATGGAATGTTTGAGCCGGACCGGCTTCAAGCGCTGCGGAAGCTGTGCGAACGACATGCCGTCGAGCAGCAGCGGCTTTACGACATCCAGGCGAACCAGCAGTCCGGCATCAAGCGTCGCCTTGTGGCCGAAGACTTTGCGGACCGCCCCGAACCCGCCATCTTCCGGCAGCGAGAAGCGCGCGGCGCCACCGCCATGCTCCATGTGTCGGCGCAGAACTTCCTCCCATCCCTCCTGCGGAATGGAACCGGGCGTCAGCAGCAGCACCCATGGTGTGCGGATTTCATCGAGCGCGGTCTCAATATCCATTTCCGCATGGAATGCACATCCCGCGCCCAGCGCGACCAGGACGGTCTCATCCGACGAGCCTCTGTCGATGACCGACACACGTCGCAGCAACCCCTCCACGACCGCCGGCACCAAAGCCGAAAGCGTGTGAGCCAGCGCTCTCTCGGAATTCAGGGTTTCTATGACGACGGACAACATGCGCGCTTCATATATCAAGAATGGGTGAGCGGAAAGCTGACGCTTTTATGTTCTTGCTTTGTTCTGATTCTTGTTATAGGAATAGATTCATCAGAACAGAGTCGCATGGCGGCACGGCACGCACCATAGAACAGCTCCCGATCTTGGAAGGACGCTGTCCCGGTTGGGTTTCGTCGTGATCTACAAAGCCAGATGTTTCCATGCAGGGAGACGAAGATGGAAGTGATCCAGCAGGCAGATATCATCAAGCAGGCCGACAGGGCTGCCTTCGGTAGCGGGCGAGCGGATCACGCCAATGCGGTGATCGGCGAGGCCGGATTGCGCATCGATCACGCCCGCCGGCGCGGACGCGGAGCGGGCATCAATCCGACCGGGCGCTTCGAGCCGACCACGCGCCACGACTTCGACGATGGCTGGACTACGCTTGAGGAGCTGCCGCCGTTCAAGACCGACGTGCAGATCGAAAAGCCGCGGACGATCATCACCCGCAATGATTCACCCGACATCAGTTTCGACCGCTCGATCAATCCCTATCGCGGCTGCGAGCATGGCTGCATCTATTGCTTTGCCCGCCCGACCCACAGCTACATGGGACTTTCTGCCGGTCTCGATTTCGAATCCCGTCTCTTTGCCAAGCCGGATGCCCCGCGTCTTCTGGAGCGTGAACTGGCCAAGCCCGGTTACCAGCCAAAGACCATCGCCATCGGCACCAATACGGACCCTTATCAGCCGGTCGAAAAGAAGTGGCGCATCATGCGCGAAATTCTAGAAGTGCTGGAGGCCGCCAATCATCCGGTCGGCATCGTGACGAAATCCGCTCTGGTCGTGCGGGATATCGATATTCTTGGCCGCATGGCCGAGAAAGGGCTGGCAAAGGTCGCCTTGTCGGTCACGACGCTCGACGCCCATCTGTCGCGCACGATGGAACCGCGCGCCTCGACGCCGACGTTGCGGCTGCAGGCCATCCGCAAACTGGCCGATGCGGGCATTCCCGCCTCGGTCATGATGGGACCGGTTATCCCCGGCATCAACGATCACGAGATCGAACGCATTCTGGATGCCGCCTATGCGCAGGGTGCGCGGGAGGCAGGCTATGTCCTGCTGCGCCTGCCGCTTGAAGTCGCGCCCTTGTTCAAGGACTGGCTGCTGCGCAATTATCCGGATCGCTACCGCCACGTCATGTCGCTGGTGCGTTCCATGCGCGACGGCAAGGATTATGATGCCGAATGGGGCAAGCGCATGCGCGGCACGGGTCCATATGCATGGCAGATCGGCCGCCGTTTCGAAATCACCGCGCGCAAGCTCGGCTTCAATGCACGCCGCCTTCAGTTGCGCACCGATCTGTTCGAATCGGTCGAAAAGGGAGGCAAGCAGCTGTCGCTGTTCTAGAGAATTTCCAGCAAAAGCGTGTGCCGGTTTTGCGTTTGATAAGGCGATAAAGCAAATAGCCGGAGCGGTTTCCGCGTTTCTCTGTGAAGGACTCGCTGTGGAAAAACACCCAAATGTGCAGCCTGTCCCCGCGTCGCTTTTCAACCTGTTCGACCTGCCAGTTGCCTGTTCAATTTCCGTCTGATTGTCCTTCAGACGGAGGGGCCGCCTGCTTTCACGCCACCATCCTCAAGCAGGGCCCTTGCGGAGAATCGGAAGCAATGCGAGCATTGCCGCCAAATGAAACGCTCGGCTTCTGATTCTCCGCTCCTCTTTGACATCCCGATCGCGCCTGACTTCTCGGAAGAGAAAAGGCTGCTTTCGCGTGGCTTGAAAAATATCGTCGGCATAGATGAGGCCGGACGCGGTCCCCTTGCCGGGCCGGTGGTTGCCGCTGCCGTCGTGCTGGATATCGACAATCTCCCGGATGGGCTGGACGATTCCAAGCGGCTTACGGCTGCGAGACGCGAAGCGCTCTACGAAATCATTCTGGCGAAGGCCATCACCGTTTCGGTTGCAAGCCTCAGCGCCCGCAGCATCGACGGAAGCGATATCAGGAAGGCCGCGCTGGAAGCCATGCGGCGCGCTTCCATCGGGCTGACCCTGCGCCCATGTCACGCGCTGATCGATGGCCGCGATGTGCCGCCGGGGCTCGCTTGCCCCGGTTCGGCGCTTGTCAAAGGGGATCAGCGCTCCATTTCGATCGCTGCGGCTTCCATCGTTGCCAAGGTAACGCGGGACCGCATGATGATCCGGGCCGGGGCAGCGCACCCACCCTACGGGTTGGAAATTCATGCGGGCTATGCCACCGAAAGGCACCGTGCCGCCATCGAGACGGCGGGGCCCGTACCCGGCATCCACCGCTACACCTTCGCCCCCATCAAAGATCGCTTCGGCGTTTAAACCGTCGCCAGCCTGGCAGCAAAGCCGAACAGCAGCGCCGCAAAGCCCCAGCGCTGGACCGACTGTATGGCCGGATAACGTTTGAACAGGGTTCCGAGCGATGAGCCTGTAAAGGCATAGAGCGTATCGAACAACAATCCGACCGTGGTCATGACGCCGCCCAGAACCGCGAATTGCAGCGCTATACTGCCATTTCCCGGATGGACGAACTGCGGCAACAGGACGGAACAGAACAGCAGCGCTTTCGGATTGAGCAGATTGGTGAGAAGGCCCTTGCGGGCCGAAGCCAGATAGGACCGCCGTTCACGGACACCGCCAACCGCATCCACTGTCGGCAGAGGATGGCGGATGATCCCTATGGCAAGCCAGACGAGATAACAGGCGCTGACGATCCGCACGCACTGGAACGCCACAGGAAAGGCATGCAGAAGCGCCGCCAGACCGAGCGCGGCAAGGGCCACATGGCACGTGCGCGCTATTGCGAGGCCAGCGGCGGTTGCCAGCGCATGGGCCCTGCCCTGCGCCGCGCCGGTCTGGAGCAGCAGAAGCATGTCCGGCCCCGGAATAAGAAATGCAGCAGCAAGTGCGCCCGCGTATAACCACATCTCGCTCATCAATATCGCCTGTAAGGATCATGCCAAATTGACCGCGACGCAGAGGCTCACCGAGAATGATGCCGATTGCGAAGCAGTGTCATGTCGCAGACTATCCGGGCATGGAGGCGCATGTCCTTGCGATTTGTGGCGCAATGCTTTCTCTTTTTGATATAATCAGCCAACAGAACAACTCAAGTTGCCGGATCATGCCAAAACTTAAGCTAGATGCCATCGACCGCAAGATACTGACGGCACTTCAGGAAGATGCCCGGCTCTCCAATGTCCAGCTGGCCGAGAAAATCGGCCTTTCGCCCTCGCCCTGCCTGCGCCGCGTCAAGATGCTCGAAAAAGCAGGCGTCATCCGGGGCTATCATGCAGCACTGGATCGCAATGCGGTCGGACTTGGCCTGACTGTCTTCGTCGGCATTCGCGTGGAGCGCCATCACGAGGAAACGGCGACCGCGTTCCGTACCTCCGTGCAGAACCTGCCCGAGGTGTTCTCCTGTCATCTCGTTTCCGGGGAATCTGATTTTCTGTTGCAAGTCGTGGTGGCCGATCTTGCAGCCTATGAACGGTTTCTATCCGGCACGCTGCTGCGCCTTCCCGGCGTGATCGACATTCGGAGCAATTTTGCTATCCAGACGGTCAAATCGCAGGGAGAACTGCCGCTTGCGCATCTGACTGAGAACGAAGACTGACTGCACGTCTGTCCATCGGAGCCCGTCATGCCCGACATCGTCAATGCGGTTCTCCCCGGTTCCCAAGGCATTCTTCTGGGCCGTCGCGGCCCGGATCGTCGGGCCTACCCCAACCGGTGGAGTTTTCCGGGCGGGCATGTCGAAGCCGGGGAAGATCTTGATTGCGCGCTGCAACGAGAAATCCACGAGGAACTTGGACTGACGCTTCGCACGTTTTCCTTTCTCACGACGATAGAGATCGCAAAACCGGCAGCTTCATTCCATCTCTATACCGTTACCGCATGGGACGGCCAGCCTGCCATTCGCGACCGCGAACACACCGAGCTGCGATGGTTCACGCCGCATGAAGCAGAGGCATTGGCTGACCTTGCGCTCGAAGAGTACCGCCCGCTGTTCCGCAGATTGCGGGGGAAAGGAAACCGGCCCCGGATCCAACCGGTTTTAAAAACGTTTTCTCGACGTAAAACAAAAACGCCGCCCTTTGGAGGCGGCGTTTTTCTGAAAATTATATGAGCCGCGATCAGTTCAGGTTCGTCTTGACCTGAGACAAGGCATCCTTGAACAGGTTGCCTGCAACCTTTGCATCGACCTTTTCGGCAACGATCTTGCCGGCTGCGGCGACTGCGAGGTCGACCGCCGATGCGCGGACCGCATTGATGGCATCGACTTCAGCCGTTGCGATCTTCTGCTCGGCAAGCTTGTTGCGGCGTGCAACATATTCTTCCGTCGCGCGCTTGGCGTCTTCGAGAAGCGCCTTGGCTTCACGTTCGGCGGAAGCAACGATATCGCTTGCTTCCTTTTCGGCTTCCTTGCGCTTGCGATGATATTCGGCCAGCAGCTGCTGGGCTTCTTCGCGAAGCGTGCGTGCTTCTTCCAGCTCGTTCTTGATGCGGTCAGCGCGCTCGTCGAGCGACCGGCCGACCATGCCCGGAACCTTCAGATAGGCGAGGATCGCCAGAAAGATGATGAGGCCAATCAGTGCCCAGAATGTAGCGTCCATTGTCCTCTCCTCAGGCGTTGGCGGCCTTGACGGCTGCTGTTACCGATGCCTTGTCGGCCTTGGTGCCCAGAAGCTGTTCGACGATCTCCGCCGTGGTTTCCTCGGCAATGTTGCCGACGTCGTTCATGGCCTTGGCCTTGATCGCGGCGATGCGTTCTTCGGCTTCCTTGAGCTTGCCTTCGAGGGCTGCTTCGGCGGAAGCGCGTTCTGCGTCGGCTTCGCCCTTGCCCTTTTCGCGTGCGGCTTCTGCAATCGAAGCAGCCTTGGTGCGGGCCTGGGCCAGTTCCTGCTCATAGGCAGCGATAGCGTTGTCGGCATCCTGCTTGAGGCGGGCTGCCTGCTCGAGATCCTGAGCGATGCGGTCGCGACGGGTTTCGATCACGCCGCCGATGCGCGGCAGAACCACGCGCGACATGAACAGATAGAAAAGCCCGAAGGTAATCGCCAGCCACAGGAGCTGCGAAGCGTAATGGGTGGAATCAAACGGCGGGAATACGCCGCTGCCGTGTCCGGCATCGTGAGCGACCCCGGTTTCGGTGTGCACAGCATCGGCTGCGCCGTGCTCGCCAGCAGCAGGTGCCGGTTGCGATTCGGTGGCGGTTTGGGCAAACGCCGTGGACACGAACATCCAGATTTCCCCTTTAATCCAGCACGATCCGATCCCGATGGAGAAAGACCATGCCTTACTCAGACGACATATGCAAAGGCCAGCCGCGCCTGCATCTTCCAGCGGAACATGACCTCAAGGACCATGTTCCAAAAGCTGCTTCGCGGCCAGCCCGTTTCTTGCGACCGTTGATTAGACGGCGAAGAGGAGCAGAAGCGCGATGAGCAGCGAGAAGATGCCCAGAGCTTCCGTAACGGCGAAACCGAACACCAGACGGCCGAACTGGCTGTCAGCAGCGGACGGGTTGCGCAGAGCGCCGGAGAGGTAGTTGCCGAAGATATTGCCGAGGCCGAGAGCCGTACCGGCCATACCGAAACAGGCGAGACCGGCGCCGATGTACTTTGCTGCTTCCGCTTCCATGTTAAGCTCCTTCTGGATTGAATATAAGCGCGGATTTCAGTTCTGGCGGTCGCCCGCCGGCTTGAACTCAGTGTCCCGGATGTACAGCGTCGTTGATGTACATGCAGGTGAGAACGGTAAACACGTAGGCCTGCAGGAAGGCTACGAGGAATTCGAGTGCGGTGATCGCAACCGTCATGATCAGCGGCAGGACAGCGCCGCCGATGCCGATCGGGCCGAGGGCTGCCAGCGAGACGACGAAGCCCGCAAAAACCTTGAGCGTGATGTGACCGGCAAGCATGTTCGCAAAGAGACGAACCGAGAGGCTGATCGGACGCGACAGGAACGAGATGATTTCAATGGCGACAACCAGCGGCACGATGATGCCGGGAACGCCGCTCGGCACGAACAGTTTGAGGAAGCCGAAGCCGTGCTTGAAGAAACCGTAGATGATGACCGTGCCGATGACCAGAACAGCAAGGGCGAAGGTCACGATGATCTGGCTCGTAACCGTATAGAAATACGGGAAGAGGCCGAGAAAGTTTGCGACCAGAACGAACATGAACAGCGAGAAGACGAAGGGGAAGAACTTCATGCCCTTCGACCCTGCTGAATCCCGCAGGCTGGTGGCCACGAATTCGTAAGCCATTTCCGAAACCGACTGAAGACGGGTCGGGATCAGGCCGCGGCCCGAGGACGTCAGATAAAGAAAGCCCGAAGCGACCACGACGGTTGCGACCATGAAGGCCGAAACATTCGTGAACGACAGGTCAACACCGCCTACGTCGATGGGAATCCACCGGGAAACCTGGAACTGATGGATCGGATCGTTCGCCACCTTAACCTCGTCTGTCTTCCCTGCCCGAAGGCAATTTGGCCTGCCCGAAGGCAACGTTGCTTGCCCAAGGGCGTTTCAGTCTCGGACCAGAAGGCCCACTTGTTCACTTACACTTGAACGAACTTTACCGTGAAGCCCGTCAAGCCCTATTTCTTGTCGTTCTTTTCCGCGCTAGATTTGATGTTGCCCTGTTCGGCAACATATCCAGCGGAACGAAGCACGTTGAGGACGCCCGCACCGAAGCCCAGAAGGAGAAATACGATCAATCCCCAGGGCGACGTACCGGCGACACGATCGATGAACCAGCCTATCAGCGCACCGACCAGAACCCCTGCGATGAACTCGCTGGAAATCTTCATGGCCTGCGCGACCGAACCTGCAGTCGCCGATCGCTCATCCTCGGAAGCAGGCTGCTTGAATACACCTTTTTTGGCCAGTTCGGCCTCCAGGCGATTCAGGCGCTGATCCAGCTCCCCGGAACCGGGCTCATTCCTCGCATTCTTGATCGCACCGGATGGCTTTCCGGGTTCAGTCCCGCGCGCCATTGGCAGCTCCTTTTTTCAAGAAATACGAGGATTTCAATCCCATTTCCAAGTTGCGCGCAACATATTGACACGCCGTCCGCTAGTCAAGGCGGTGCAGGCATTGGTCCAGAAGGTTTTTTATCCAGTAATCTCAATTACTTAGATATTGGTGCGACTCATTTTCCGACCAAAGAACCAGATTGGCCACATTATTGGCCAAAAAAACGGAATCGATTTTGGAGGATCGCGCCATATTCGGGTCCGCTCCAAAGCCGGTTATATGCGCCTGTTCGGGCTTTTAGTCCGCTAACAAAAACGTGAGTTTGAACGCGCCGATCGCGTTACTGCCGCAGACGGGATGATCAGCTCCACCCGCCGCCATAGGTCCGGTAGAAAACGTGAAGGCCGATCTTGGTGACCTTCTTCATGGTCGGAGCCCAGAACGGACGAACATAGGTCGCGTGATAATGGGTGGCGGAGCCGACTTCCGGCAGCCATATCTGACCGGCGGAGACAGTCTTTGCCACCTGCTGGGCCATGCGCCATTGCGGCATTTCGGTTACGCGGTGTTTCTGGCCGTCACAGGCAAACGAAAACTGGCAGGCATTGAGCCAGTCGCGGTTCTGATAGACCACGCCGCAGATCGTTCCCGGATAGGCGGGATTGCGCACGCGGTTGAGGACGACCTGGGCGACCGCGACCTGTCCCTTCACCGTTTCGCCCCGGGCTTCATAATAGACGGCTTCGGCAAGGCACTTCTGCTCGCTCTTGCTGAACGCTGACGGCGGCAGCGGCGTCGCGGCCCATTCATGATCCTGTTCGCTGATAGGCGGCACGAAGCGCCCTTCATCCGGCTGGGGCTTCAGGATGCTTTCGAAAGGCGATGTCTTGCCGTAGTCCGGCGTCGCAGGCGCATAACCAAGGGCCAGCACATCCGGCTGGTCATTGGTAATGAGCTTGGCAAGCTGGGTCGGCATTTCGGCGCGCGGCTTCGGCGGCTGGACCGCATGGAACGCCATGGTGATGGCGACTTCCTTGCCTTCCAGCTTGCTGGAGAAAGCCATTTTCGCGTCCGTCTTTTCAGGCGGACGCGTGATCATGCTGATCTTTTCAAACATGCTGCCGGCGGTGAAGGCCTTGGCCGGCGCCTTGGGCTTTACCGAGACAAGACGGCCCGTCTTGTCGGCGCGATGGATGCGGTTTTCATCGGGATTCGGATCGTCCGGGCCGAGCTTTGCCGTCTTGCGCCCGCCCGACAGCGCAACGCGGCCTATGCCCGGCACCTCGATGCCGTTGTTGGCGATGCTGCCCGTCACGGTCGTTGCATCGACGAAGGGCATTTCGGCCTGATGGACGGAGCCGACCGGCGCCTTGGCGACGAAGGCAGTCCAGCGGTGCGTTCCCATGTCCGCCGACGGCACGAGGCTCGCCATGTCCTGAAAGGCAATCGCATTGGAATTGAAGAGATAGGTAATGACAGCCAGAACCAGCGGCACCAGACGGTGCGGTTTATGGACTGTCTGGCGGGGCTTTGCGCGGACGGCGTAATAGCGCCCCTCCTCCGGGCAATAGCCCGTGACAGGGTAATGCCACACCGGCTCGGCAACGGCCTTCCTTCGACCAAACAGCGCTCGTAAAGATACAAGACGCACCGCACACTCCACTCACACTGACTGAACCATGCCGGTGATAACGGAGTATTAACCTTGTCCTGTGGGTTGGGGACACGCTTGCAGCTCTGGCGAATACAGTCATTATCAGCAGCGCGTTAACCATGAACGAATATGGTTAATGCGGGGTTTAAGCGAATTCCGCTTTACAGATTGCGGACAGCTACGGTGAGGAGGTGCATCATGGATAAGGTCACGGGCGGCTGCCTGTGCGGCAATGTACGCTTCGAAGCGGCGGGACAGCCGTACCGGGTCGGCATCTGCCATTGCCTTGATTGTCGCAAGCATCATGGCGCGCTGTTTCATGCCTCGGCGATATTTCCCGAGACTGCGGTTACGGTCGAGGGAGAAACCGGCGACTATGCGGGACGGCATTTTTGCCCGCGCTGCGGGTCGTCCGTTTTCGGCCACAGCGGCGATGAGATCGAAATCAACCTCGGTTCGCTCGATGCGCCGGATCAGTTCAAGCCGACCTATGAACTCTGGACCATCCGCCGCGAAAACTGGCTGCCGCCTTTCCCGGACATGCATGGCTATGAGCGCGACCGCGATGGGTCGAGTCGGTTCGAGGAGGGAATTTATGGAGACGCTTGAAAATCGGAATTATCACGCTGGCTTTTTTCTGAGGGGAATGATGAACACACGCTTTTCGCCTGCCTGTGCCGCAGTTCTGCTTGCTGTTGCGTTGGCTCTTCCGGCAGGGAGTGCCTTTGCCAAATCCGCCTGTGATGGCGTGACGACCACGCTCACCAAACAGCAGAAAACAGACTACAGGTCGCTCATCGCACAAAGTCTCGGCAAGAAAGTCAAACCAGCTTCCGTCAGCATCGAGAGCTTCATGCAACATGGCAACTGGTCTGTTGTCTATGCGGATGTTCCGGTGGCTGATCCCGGCTATTTCTTCTTCGATCTTTCCGGTAAATCGCCCAAACTGAAGGACGTCTGGGGCGGGATGGCTGAAAGAGACGAGATGCCCGATCTGGTCAAATGGGCTGAAAAGCTTGGTGCCAACAAGGAAATTGCCGCCTGCTTTGCCGATACGGCAACTGCTCCTTGAGTTATGCAATGACTTCACAGACCATGTTCGACTTGTGAAAGCCCCAATCATCTGTGAAAAGCGGGCAGATACTGACCTGTTCAAAGCGAGCACCATGTTCAAGAAAACCCTCTTCGCCGTGGTGCTCATCGCCATCGCATTATTCGGCTATACGAAGGTCATGGCCAAGATAAGCCTGGCCGAACCTCCGCTTGCCGCCCCGTCCGAACAACAGGCCGATGCAATCAGGGTTGAAAAGGCTGACCGCCAGATGACCCTGTTGCGCGACGGGAAGACAATCGCCACTTATCAAATATCGCTCGGCAGCAACGGCGATGGCGGTCACAAACAGCGCGAAGGCGATGAAAAGACGCCGGAAGGGCATTACGTCATCGACTGGCGCAACCCGCGCTCAATGGCGCATCTGAGCCTGCATATTTCCTATCCCAACGAAAACGACAAACAGGCCGCAGCGGCTGCCGGACATGCCCCGGGCGGCAATATCATGATCCACAGCCTGCCGAATGGCTGGGGCTGGCTGAAATCGGCACACCGGCTCTGGGACTGGACCGATGGCTGCATTGCCGTCACCGATGCGGAGATGCGTGACATATGGGCCAGGGTTCCGACCGGAACGCCGATAGAAATTCTGCCCTGACGGCCAGTGACCCATCGCTAGCCTTCCAGATTGCCTCTAGCATTTCCTGTTTTCACTGAATCACTGGAAATGCTCTATCGTTTCTCTTTAAGCATGTCTCCCGGAACCGGTTCCCATTTTCGGGAGACATGCTCTAGCTCTTCACAGACCAGCGTTCGATATCCGCACTCTGCCCGATCAGTGCGAGGCCGTTGGCAATGGAATCGAACTGGTTCGAGCTTGTCACCTCGGCATCGGGAAAGCGGCTTTCAAACACGGTGCGGATGACCGGCACGAAAGACGTGCCGCCGGTGAGGAAAACCCGGTCGATAGACGAGGTTTCCAGCTCCGCTTTCTCGACCGCCTGCTGCACCGAGTTTTCGATCTGGCGCACATCGTCAGCGATCCAGTTTTCGAAATCGTTGCGGGTAATGTCGGAACGGATTTCAAAATCATCCGCCTTGAAGTGCAGTTCCGATATGCGCTGCGATGAAAGCCGCACTTTCAGGTCCGATACGGCGCGATAGATTTCGTAGCCATAATCGTTCTCGATCAGGTTGATGAAATGTTCGAGTGGCTTCGGGTCAACCGCTTGCCGGGCCAGTTCGTCCAGATCGCGGATGGTGGCCGGAGAGTTCATCAGAAACAGCGTGTTCCAGCGGGCAAAATTTGCATAATAATGGTTCGGCACAGTCAGCCTCTTGCCGAAGGACTGATATTCCGTCCCTTTTCCAAGCAGCGGCGACACGGCATTGTCGATGATGCGGTAATCGAACGTATCGCCTGCAATACCGACACCCGTCTGGCTGAGCGGCGTGAAACTCAGGCCTTGCCTGTCCACGTCGAACCGCACAATGGAAAAGTCGCTGGTGCCGCCGCCAAAGTCGGCCACCAGAACGGTGGACGCGGCCGTCAGTTCCTGCGCATAAAAATAAGCGGCGGCGACAGGCTCATAGACATAATGAATGTCGGTGAAGCCGAACGCCCGGAACGCCTTTTCATAGCGCTGCATGGCCAGCGCTTCATCGGGCGAAGCGCCTGCAAAGATCACCGGCCTGCCGATGACCACGCGATTGCCCTTTGGCGGCAGGCGGTCGCCCAGCCGTGCGGCAACCGTTTCGAGGAAAGTGGTCAGAATATCCTCGAACTTGAAGCGCTTGCCGAAAACCGGCGTGTCGGTGAAGGACTTCGATGCCGCGAATGTCTTGAACGATTGCAGCATGCGCGTGGAGTGCGGCGCGTTGACGAATACGTCCATCGCCCATGGCCCGCTTTCGACGGTGCGCTCGCCGGTTTCACGATCCTGCCAGAAGCAGAGAACCGAACGGTAGCCGGTGATATCAACCCCATCCTTCGGCACACTGAGAACCGCCGTCGTGCCATCGGCTGCGGCAACGGAAAGAACCGTGTTGGTCGTGCCAAAATCGATGCCCAATGTCACGCCGTCAAATGGGCTCTGGTCAGCCTTCGTCATCACTGCACCTTTTTTGGAGGAAATCGGGGAGCGGGCGGATTAGCAGCCGTCGCAGCCAAGCTCAACCCGAAAGTGTGGATTTGGCGCAGACTAGAGCATGTCTCCCGAAAGCGGGAACCGGTTTCGGGTCAAAGACATGCGATAAAACAAACAGATAGCGCATCCCGAAAAGTGTGAAACGCCTACGCAGGGAAATCAGTCCACTGGACTGATTTCTGATCCTGCTTCGATCGAATAAGATGCGCGATAAAACAAACAGATAGAGCATCTCCAACGATTCATGAAAAACAGGAAATGCTCTAGGCTCAGGACCTATTAATTTGAGTTGAGATGTGATTCACGGTTTCTAGAAGGAGACCGTGATGAGTGATTTGTTTCTGCTGAGCGAGCGCCAGATGGCTCGGATCGAGCCGCATTTTCCCTTGGCCCACGGTGTTCCACGCGTGGATGATCGCCGTGTCGTCAGCGGCATCGTCTACGTCATCAAGCATGGTCTGCAATGGAAGGATGCGCCAAAGGATTACGGGCCGCACAAGACCCTCTATAACCGCTTCATTCGCTGGAGCCGGCTCGGCGTGTTCGACCGCATCTTCGCGGCGCTGGCCGGCGAAGGTCCCAATCCCGAACGCATCATGATCGACGCCACACATCTGAAAGCGCATCGCACGGCCGCGAGCCTGCTAAAAAAGGGGATGTTCCCCGTCGTATCGGGCGAACCAAAGGCGGGCTGAACTCCAAGCTGCACACTGTCTGCGATGGCGAGGGACGCCCGATCATCATGCTGCTCAGCGAAGGCCAGATGAGCGACCATAAAGGCGCTCGTCTGATGCTGAATGTATTGCCTGCTGCAAAAACGCTGATTGCCGACAGGGGCTATGACAGCAAGTCCTTCCGGGAAGCCTTGCAGGCAAAGGGCATCGAGCCCTGCATCCCCTCAAGCCGCAGCAGAAAGGTTCCATATTCCTACGACAAGGCGCTCTACAAGAAGCGTCACAAGGTCGAGAACCTCTTCGCCAAACTCAAGGACTGGCGGCGCATCGCGACGCGCTACGACCGATGTGCGCATACTTTCTTCTCAGCAATATGCATCGCCGCTGCCGTTATCTTCTGGTTTTGATTTAACGAGATGCTGTAACGGGGCCTGCGCCACGCCACCGGCTGACGCATCTTGAAATTGCCCGCAGCAAGCTGTCGTTGTTCCCGTATCGGTCTCAATCGGAGGAATATGGGATGAAGCTGTTCATAGGACTGGATGTATCACTGGCGAAGACTGCGGTCTGTGTAATCAATGAGCACGGCAAGATCGTAAAAGAAGCGCAGGTTCTCAGTGATCCCCAATCGATCGTGGATTTTGCAAACACCCTGGAGGGATCGGTCGCTATCATAGGGCTTGAAGCCGGGCCGCTGTCCCAGTGGCTGCATCGCGGTTTGGCCGATGCCCGGCTGGAAGTTGTTCTGATGGAAACCCGACAGGTGAAGGGTGCTCTGAAGGCAATGCCGATCAAAACGGATCGGCGCGACGCGGAAGGGATTGCCCGACTGCTTCATCTGGGCTGGTTCAGGCCCGTACATTGTAAATCCGTGTCGGCACAGGAAGTTCGTGCACTTCTGTCTGCCCGCAAGGCGATCCAACAAGGCATGATCGCGCTGGAACTGTCATTGCGCGGATTGCTGAGAAACTTCGGCCTGAAGGTCGGCGCCATCTCGCGCGGCCAGTTCGACGCCAGGATCAAACAGTTGGTGGAAGGCAATTCCATGTTGCAAGCAGCGTCCGGACCGATGTTACGCGCGCGCACCAGCCTTCGCCATGAACTGGCGGGACTCGAACGTCAGGTCCGTCTGCTTGCGAAGGACGACGCGGTGTGCCGGCTATTGATGACGATGCCTGGCATCGGGGCGGTCGTCGCCTTAACTTTCCGATCCGCGGTCGATGATCCCGCGCGGTTCTCATCGTCCAAGAAGGTGGGTCCATGGGTCGGCCTTACACCTTCGCGCAACCAGTCCGGTGAGCGCGACGTGATCGGCGGTATTACGCGAGCTGGCGACGCCAATCTGCGAAGAGCCTTGTGTCAGGCGGCTACCGTTATGATACATCGGGGTCGCTCGACATGGCTGAGAAGCTGGGCCGCACAAGTCGCCAAACGCCGAGGTGCAAAGCGTGCGATGGTGGCTTTGGCAAGGCGCATCGGTACCATCCTTCACCGGATGTGGACGGATGGCACCGAATTCTCTTCAGACCGATTGCTCACCAAGTCGGCCTGAGCCTTCACATCAGAACCATATCGTTGACGTCTGCCTGACCGCAGACCTTCGAGGTCCCAACCGGGACGCGGTTCCGATGATGCCGTGGTCAGGACTGTCGCCGGCCTCTGCCGAGCACGCCAATGAGATGGGCACATCGGAATTACCGCACTGGACCAGCATCATGTTGGCAGCTATCGCGCTGACCACGGACCGAAGCATGAGCCCGGGCGGACCTCAAACGAAGGGCAAAGCAAGTCAGGCAGCGGCGAAAGGGGATCTGTCGGGATTATTTACCGCAATGGCACCATGACGGCGCGGCTGCGGTCGTCACTTTTTGCTTGACTGGAACGGCCCCGTTACCGAAGTCCTGAGCCTAGATAAAAAAGCCCGGATCACTCCGGGCTTTTTTTACTTCTTCTTTTTGGCGCGGCCTGCGAACGGATTGTCCGAGGTACGCAAGGAAAGCCTGATCGGCACACCCGGCATGTCGAAGGTTTCGCGCAGGCCGTTGATGAGATAGCGCACATAGGATTGCGGCATCGCATCGGGGCGCGAGCAGGACACGACGAAGCCCGGCGGACGGGTCTTTACCTGCGTCATATACTTGACCTTGAGGCGGCGGCCAGAAACTGCCGGCGGCGGCTGATGCGCGATGACACCTGCCAGCCAGCGGTTGAGACGCCCGGTCGAAACACGGCGGTTCCAGATTTCGTGGGTCTTGACGACATTCTCCATGAGCTTGTCGATGCCCTGCCCGCGCTCGCCGGAAATCGGCACGGCGCGAAGTCCACGCACCTGCGGCAGCAGGCGGGCCGTCTTTTCGTAAAGATCGGCAAGAACCATCTGGCGGTCTTCGATCAAATCCCATTTGTTGAATGCGATGATCGGCGCACGGCCCTCACGGATGATGAGATCGGCGATCTGCAGATCCTGCTTCTCGAACGGGATCGTCGCATCGAGCACGATGATCACCACTTCCGCAAAACGGATCGCGCGCAGGCCGTCGGCAACCGACAGCTTTTCAAGCTTTTCCTGCACGCGCGACTTGCGGCGCAGGCCAGCCGTATCAAACAGCTTGATCTTGCGGTCACGCCATTCCCAATCGACCGAGATCGAGTCACGCGTAATGCCTGCTTCCGGTCCGGTCAGCAGGCGGTCTTCGCCCAGCATGGTGTTGATGAGCGTGGACTTGCCGGCATTCGGGCGTCCGACGATGGCGATGCGCATCGGCTTGGTCGCATCATAGGCCGGGATTTCTTCTTCATCCGGGTCTTCGATGTCGTCGCCGATCAGTTCACCGACAACCTTCGGCGTGAAAACCTCGTCCTCGGCTTCCTCTTCCTTCTCTTCGGCAAAGACGCGCTCTTCGCCCAGAAGCTCGACAATCGCGTCGCGCAGGTCGGGCATGCCCTGACCGTGCTCGGCGGAGATCGGGCATGGTTCGCCGAGGCCAAGCTGGAAAGCATCATACATGCCGGATTGCGCGCCGCGCGCTTCCGCCTTGTTGGCCACCAGCACGACCGGCTTGCCGGAACGGCGCACCACTTCGGCAAAGGTGCTGTCGGTCGGCGTCAGGCCGTTCTTGGCATCGATGACGAACAGGATGACGTCGGCTTCCTGAATGGCAGCTTCGGTCTGGGCGCGCATCCGCGCTTCCAGGCTGTCATTGGCAGCTTCTTCAAGACCCGCCGTATCGATAACCTGAAACTTCAGATCGTAGAGCTTGGCATCGTGGATGCGCCGGTCGCGCGTGACGCCCGGCAGGTCATCGACCAGCGCCAGCTTGCGGCCGACGAGGCGATTGAACAGCGTGGACTTGCCGACATTGGGACGCCCGACGATGGCGACTGTAAAACCCATGGAAGAAGATAACTCCAAAACTTGCGAATTTATGTGCTTTGCGCGTCAGGCACCTTGACGCCTGCGCTGCGCATCAGATCGAGCATCGTGTTGGACCGCTGGCGGATATTGGCCGGGGCCAGACTGTCATTGGCGATCTGCTGGAACAGCTTGACCGCGTCGTCGAAACGTTCGGCCTTCCATGCGGCCAGGCCCAGGGCTTCCCGCGCGCTGGAGCGCATCGGATTGCCGTCTGCGGAAAGCGTTTCCACGCGCTTGGCCACATCGTCATAGGAACCGCTGTCGACCAGCAGATAACCGGCGCGCAGACGCGCGACATCGCGCAGCGGCGCAGGCACGGCATTGTCGGCAGCAACGTCGTCGAACGCCTTCACGGCACCGGCGGCATCACCCTTGTCGGCGATGACCGATGCGGCGCGAAGACGCGCCAGCACCGGATAGGAGCCGTAGCCGGTCTTTTCCAGATCGGCGAGTGCAGCGAGCGCCTCGTCGTTCTTGCCTTCCGAGGTGAGATCCAGCGCGGCCAGGAACTTGTCGCCGGAAGCGGAAGCCTTGCTGTCGGTCCAGTGCTGATAGCCGACCCAGCCAGCCGTCCCCAGAACGATGGCCACGGCGGCGCCGATCACCAGCGGACCGAAATTCCGCCAGACCTGCTTTGCCCGTTCCGAACGGATTTCCTCGTTTACCTCGCGAATGAAACTGTCGTCTGCCATGGACCTGCCACTAAAGCCAAATTGATGTTCGATATTTATGCGTTCTGGCGCTTTTAGTCGGAATTCGCGCCAGATGTAAGACCCGTATGCGAAATAAGCCAACACATGCGTTACAAAGTGCATTCCGGTCCGACAATCGCCTTATTCAAGAACTAGCCACGGAATTTCCGGAACTGTTTCCCCTCCCCCTCGTTTAGTGGTCCATGCGCTTTCTGTCCCCCCGCCCATTTCTGCTTTCAGCCCTTGCTCTTTCCACCTGCGCCGCGCAGGCGGAACCGGTGCCCGCAAAGCCGCAATATGTGCTGATCTCCTTCGACGGTGCCCATGACAATGCGCTGTGGACCCGCTCGCGCGAACTGGCGAAGAAGAACAACGCCCACTTCACCTATTTCCTGTCCTGCGTCTTCCTGATGACCAGACAGGACCGGCGCGATTACCAGCCGCCGCACAAGCGGGCGGGTTCGTCCAATGTCGGCTTTGCGCTCAGCCGCGATGAAGTCGTCGCGCGTCTTGGCAATATCTGGCAGGCGCATCTGGAGGGAAACGAGATTGCCAGCCATGGCTGCGGCCATTTCGACGGCACCGACTGGTCGACCGCCGACTGGGACAAGGAGATCAGGGAATTTCGCCGCATCACCGCCGACGCCTACAGGAATAACGGCATCGACGGCGAGCCGGAAGGCTGGCGCGACCTCGCGCTGAAGGGCATAAACGGCTTCCGCGCGCCCTATCTCGCTGCGTCGAAGCCGGTGCAGGACGCGCTCAAGGCAAACGGCTTTCGCTATCAGGCATCGTCCGTCACCCGCGGCCCGGAAGCGCCGATCCTCGCCGGTCAGTTCGCCTCATTCGGATTGCCGCTTATCCCGGAAGGTCCGTCGCAGCGCCCCATCGTGGCGATGGACTACAATCTCTATGTCCGCCACTCGAAGGGCAAGGAAGCCCCGCAGCAATCGTCAGCTTTCGAGGAACGGGCCTACAAGGCTTTCCGGGCGGCGTTCGACAAGCAATGTGCGGGCGAGCGCATTCCGCTTCAGCTCGGCTTTCATTTCGTGCTGATGAATGACGGCGCCTACTGGCGCGCCATGGAACGGCTGGTGGCGGAAGTCTGCACCAGGCCGGATGTCAAATGCACGACCTATGGCGATTATCTGGACAGTCTCGACAAGGAAACGGTCCACGCGGGCCAGAACAGATCCTGACTTCAGGCCGAAGGCACCGTTTCCAGATCTCCGCGATCCGCCGATGGCAGCGGCTCGTCATGGATAGTCGCCTCGAACGCCCTCAGTCGCTTGTAGATCGACAGCAACTCGATGATCGTCGTCCACGATTTGACGAGATACTGGAACGATTCCTGTACCTGCGAAAATACATTGATGATCTGGTTCATCAGGCCGAGCGTCAGCTTTCCAGCCACGATGGACGGTATGAGGATCAGGGTCGCGAAAATATTGTCGGCCTGTAGATAGAAAATGCGGGCCACGTTGAAATAGACATAGTGGAAATAGAGCCGGAAATAATTGTGCCGGACGTTGCGGAACAATTCGGCCATTGTCACTGGCCCGGCGCGATCGTCATGATCTTCACCATAGACGAGTTCCTTGCGGTAAGCCGCTTCCACGCGCTGGTTGTTAAACTCCAGTCCCGGCAGCTTGATGCCGACCAGCGCCAGCAGACCGGTCCCGAAGGCAGCCCAGAAAACAGCCGCCCATACAAGCGCATGCGGTATTGTACCGATAACCGGCAACTCGGTGATTTTCTCGGAAAAGCTGAACAGGACCGGCAGAAAGGCGATCAGCGTCAGAATAGCTTTCACCAGATTGACACCGAGCTGTTCCAGCGTCGTTGAAAAGCGCATCGTATCTTCCTGCACACGCTGTGCAGCGCCTTCGATGGAACGCAGTTTCGGCCAGTACCTGACGTAATAGTCATTCATCGCCGTGCGCCATCGGAAGATATAATGGCTGACGAAGAAGAGGCTCAAAACGCTGACCGTGACGCCAATAAAGGCAATCTTGGCAAAAGTGACCAGCCCCCAGTAGAAATCGGCCGCGCTGACGGCGCCGGGTGTTGTCAGCGCCTTCTGTATCATGTCGTAGAACGGCCCATACCAGGCATTGACCGCCACGCTGACCTGCACGCCGAAATAGGTGGTGAACAGGATCAGCGCCGATCCGAGTATCGACCAGCGCTGCCAGGGATGCGGTGAAAACCACGCCCAGAACAGATAGAAGGCGAATATCATCACCGCGAAATAGATATAGAACCAGAGAAACGGCGCCGACCAGAAGATGCTTGCGCCGATAATCGGCGCGGCGTCGGGCGCCAGCGGCGGCAGGCCGAACACTGCGCCCAGCCGTTCACCTCCCTCGTACCAGCCGATTATCGCCAACAGGCACCAGATTACGACGGACCAGAAGAACAGTTTCGGACGGGGGAAAAACGACACAAACACCGGGTTACATCCAACTCCTGAGGAATTATCCTCATAAGAAGCCGGTCCTTGTGCGTTTACCAGTTAAATTCCTGTAAGGTTTTCAACCCGCTGTCCGGGCGGCGCGTCCCGCCACGATGCCAAGCACCGCGACGACCACCAGCGAGAGCGCTGCGGCCAGACTTGCCGACGTGAACGAACCGGAGCGCTGCGCCATGAAACCTGCCACCAGCGGTCCGACGATCTGGCCGATGCTGAAGCACACGGTCATCCGAGCCAGAGCGCGTTTCGGTGAAGACGGTGCGAGCGTGCGGGCAATCTGCAATCCAAACGCCGTCAATGCCATGAAGGTCATGCCCAGAAGCGCACCGCCCACCAATGGACCGAGTGGCGGCGCCAGAACCACGCTTGCCGCGACGCCCACCGCCTCAAGGGTGGCCGTCAGGGCAAATGCGTTGAAGAGGCCGAATTTACGGGCGGCGGGAGCCCACAGCCAGATGGAGGGCGCTGCCATCAGGCCGGTCACCACCCACACAGCCGCTTCCATCAGCGGACCGCCATCGGTCGCGCGCACGATTGCAATGAGGAATGTGGCCGTGATCACATAACCGAAGCCGAAGATGCCATAGGCCAATGCCAGCGCGTTGAAGGCGAGGCTTTTGGGGAGCGCCGGTTCGCGCGTGCCGCTGTTTCCGCCGACCGGACCTTCCCGGACGAAAGCCGCGACCAGAACGGCCATCACAATGGTGAGAACGGCAGCGCCGATCCAGTCGGCCCGCCAGTCGAGCCCGGCAAGGCGGATCAGCGCCACCAGAACGGCAGAAAGCGCAATGCCACTGCCGACGCCGCCGAAATGCAGGGCTCCAAGCCCGGCCCTTTCCGCCGCCGTAACATGACTGAGCACGATTGCCGTGCACAGGATCATCGTCACCGCGCTTATGAAACCGGCCGCAAAGCGGATGATGGAAAACAGCCAGACGCCGTCAAAAAGCGCCATGGCGGCGCAGAGCAAACCGCTGATTATCAGGCCCGCGATCACGCTTGCCCGTTCGATGCCCGCGGACCAGCCATAACCGGCCACGACCGCCCCCAGCAGATAGCCGATATAGTTTGCCGACGCGATGAACCCCGCATCGGCGGCAGTGAAGCCGATATCGGCCATCATCCCGGGCAGGATCGGCGTATAGATGAAACGCCCGATCCCCATGGCGGCAGCCATGGCAAGAAAACCGCCGAAAGCATAGCGAACGGCGGTGCGATGGTGTGAAGATGCTGGCTTGGTCATTTGCAGGGAGGTCTCGGTCATTGGCGGCAAAATAAGCTTCATTCATCCAAGGACAATTGAATTTTTCTGATCGGATCGATCACACGGATTGACGCTGAAGCCGCTCCCGATCTCCGAAACCCGACGACAGAGTTGGATTTGAACTCTGCCGGAGCAGAACTACAATAGATCTATTGCACTCTCTTGATGGAGGATCAGGATGAACGGGTCGAAATTCTGTCTGTGGGCGACCGTGACGTTCGCCACCGCAGGAGCCGTCCAGGCACAGGAACTGAAGACCATGGATGATGTGGGCAGCGCGCTGAACGCTTGCTGGACCGCGCCTGCGGGCAGCAAGAATTCAGCCGTGACCCTCAGCTTCAGCTTCAAGCGCAACGGCAGCCTGATGGGGCCGCCCCGCCCCAGCGCGATCAACGTTCAGGGGGATGACAAGGCGAAAAAGGCATTCGTGAACGCTGCTATCGACGCGGTTGAAAAATGCACGCCGCTGAAACTTGCGCCCTCGCTGGCAGAGGGTATCGGCGGGAATGTCTTCACCATGCAGTTTCATTCGGCGGATTGATCGATGCCAGACAAGGCGGTTCCCAGACGTCTGCTGGAAGATCACGTCGCACCATACGATGATCCCATCGCCTTCACATGAGGCCAGACGGTATCCCTGACCGGAAAGGCCGAAATCTGGGACGGCTACCGGTGGCTGTGGGCTGTGGGAGCGGATGGCCGTGCGGGGTGGATTCCCGATAACAGCATCATGGTCAAGGATGATACGGTCATCACTCTGCGCGACTACTCGGCGATGGAACTGACCTGCAACAAAGGGACCATCCTCCACGTTATCGAAGAAACGCATGGATGGGCTTGGTGCAGCGCCCCCAATGGATTTTTCGGTTGGGTGCCGGTGAACAAACTTGCCTGACATTCCCCCCGTTTTGAGCGAGCGAAAAGTTTCTCTTGCGAATCGCATAAGTGCGTGCTTATGTGACGGCATGAATGAGAACGATATATTCAACGATGTTTTCAGGGCGCTTGCCGATCCGACCCGCCGGATGATCTTCGAGAAGCTGGCATCCGGCAGCATGAATGCCAGTGCGTTGCGGGAAGGGATGGAGATCAGCCAGCCCGCCATGTCGCAGCATCTGGCGGTGTTGCGCGGCGCGGGACTGGTGCGTGAGGAACGTGAGGGGCGCTTCGTCAATTATGAAGTCGATCCGAACGGACTGACCCTCATCGCCAACTGGCTTGCCAAATACCGCGCCTACTGGCCGGAACGTATCGATGCTCTCAAAACCTTGCTGAAGGATATGGACCAATGACCGACCGGCAGGAAGAACACCGCGAAAAAGCGATAGAGCTGGAATATGAGCTGGATGCCGCACCCCAGAAAGTCTGGCGCGCGATCAGCATTCCGGAATTTCGCCAAAACTGGCTTCCATCCGAGGCACTGGCCGACCCGGAACCTGCGTCCTGCAAGCCCGGCGAGGAGATCAGCTACCGGGTGCGGGAAAACGAACCGCCCTTTCTGGAAAGCATGGTGACGTTCCGCATCGTGCCGGGCATTTCCGGCGGCACCTGTCTGCGCGTCATCCACGAATTGAACGACGCGCGGGTGAAACATGCCGCACCGGTTGCCGCCAACAGCAACCGGATGCCGGCCATGCGCGCAGCCTGAAGCATCTACATTCTGATTTTGGAAGAGAGGAGTTCGCCATGCGCGAAACGATGCAACTCGTCCCTATGGTCGTTGAACAGTCGAGCCGCGGCGAAAGGTCTTTCGATATCTATTCGCGCCTGCTGCGCGAGCGGATCATCTTTCTCAATGGCGAAGTGAACGACACCGTATCCGCGCTGATCTGCGCGCAATTGCTGTTTCTGGAAGCGGAAAATTCCAAACAGCCGATCAATCTCTATATCAACTCGCCGGGCGGCGTCGTGACCAGCGGCCTCGCGATCTATGACACCATGCGCTATGTCCGCGCGCCGGTGCACACGCTCTGCATGGGGACGGCCCGTTCCATGGGTTCCTTCCTGCTGATGGCGGGGGAGCCCGGCCATCGCGCCGCCCTTCCCAATGCGAACCTGCTTGTTCACCAGCCTTCCGGCGGCTTTCAGGGGCAGGCATCGGACATTTTCATCCATGCCGAGGAAGCCCAGCGAACCAAGCGGCTGATGACGCGTCTTTACGCCGAACATTGCGGCCGCACCTATGAAGAGGTGGAACGCGCGCTTGACCGCGATAATTTCATGACTGCGGAAGCGGGTCTCGAATGGGGATTGATCGACCGCATTCTAGAACGGCGGGAAGTTGCGGCGGCGTGAGAAGCAGGGTCTTCTGTCGCCAGCAGCGTTGTATATGTCCGCCGGGAACAGTATCAACGCCGGATGGATAGAAATCACGCAGCAATCCCCGAAGAAGCGGCAAAGGCCCTGACCGTCCTGCAGGAATGCCTGGGGTCATCCTTACAGGCCCTATATCTGCATGGCTCCGCCGTGAATGGCGGCCTTCGCCCCAACAGCGACGTTGACCTGCTGGCGGTCTGCGACCGGAATCCGGCACCTGAAACCAGCGCGCTTCTCGTTGACCGGCTGATGCAGATATCGGGCCGGCACCCGGTCGCCCCCGGAATGCCCCGATGCCTGGAGGTGATGATCTTTCTGCGGCAGGACCTCGCCGCTTCTAGCTATCCTGCGCGGTGCGCCTTCATCTATGGAGAATGGCTGCGTGACGAATTCGAGGCCGGGATCGTGCCGCAGGCCCATAACGACCCCGAATATACACTGGTGCTCGCGCAAGCCGGCCAAGAAGCAATAAGCCTTGTGGGGCCCACGCGTGAGCATCTTCTGCCATCCGTGCCGCATGGAGATGTGCGACGGGCGATTGCCGATGCCCTGCCCGCCCTTATCGGCAACCTTGCAGGCGACGAGCGCAATGTCCTGCTGACGCTGGCGCGGATGTGGTACACGCTCGAAACCGGAACATTCGTGCCGAAGGACGCCGCCGCCGAATGGGCGCTGCCCCTTGTTTCCCCCGAAACCGCCGCAGCCCTTGCGCTCGCGCAGGCGGCCTATCGGGGCGCGGCTGTTGACGACTGGCAAAGCCATCCCCTGCTCGCACGGCAGGCGGCTGACGAACTGGCACATCAGGTGCGGCTGCATTTCTGAAAATCTTCAGGCCGCGGCTTCATCCTTTTGCCGCTGCGCAGGCACCGGAACGCTGTCGGGAATATCCGAATGCAGGAAGTGCAGAAGGGTGTCCTGAACCGACGACAGGCGGTGCGCGCAATCGCGCCAGCCGAACGGAATATCCTTCGGCATGGACGGAATCCGGCGCGGCTCCTCCCCTTCCTCCAGCTCGCAATTGGCAATGACTACCTGCAAGGCTTCCATCAACCATGGCGGCGGCGGCGCCTCCTTCTTGCGCAGCGCATTGCCCAGCGCTTCACCGAACAGCAGCGCCGATGCGTAAAGACGGATGCCGCGCCGATCATAACGGCCCGCCATTTCCGTGACCTCGCGCGCCACCAGCCGCCCGCGCAGCGACCAGCGCGCATTGCTGCGGGCCAGTGCGATGCCGTCGCCCAATGCGATCACCGCCCGGTGGGCCGAGGTAAACTGGTTGATCGCACTTTGCGCCCGCACCGGGTCCTGCTTTTGCAGCGCCACGGCCGATTGTTTCAGGCCCTTTGCCAGCCGGTCGAGCAGGCCGCGAGCGGCCTTGTCGATCAGAAGCAACGGGCTCGGTGTCATCAAGATCTGGCTGAACAGCAAGCCCACGCCCGCGCCGACCAGAACATCGACCAGTCGCGTCACGCCTGCGACCTGCGGCCCCATTGCGAGAACCAGAATCGCCGAAACGCCCGACTGGATGGCGATTGCAGGCGCCATGCCGAAAGAGGTTGCCAGCACCATGGCAACGAAAGTCACGATGCTGGTGTGGAAGACCGGAACAGTTTCGGGCAAAAGCAGCGAAAGCTCCCCGACCAGCACGCCCGTCGTGACGCCGACGACCACGCCGATCGCCTGCTTGCCGTGGTTGGGCAGGTTCGGCGCCAGACAGATCACCGCCGTCACCATGGCGAAAACCGGTTTCGGCTGGTCCAGAAGCAGCTGGCAGATCAGCCATGCGACGCCGCCTGCAAAGGAAGCGATCAGGGAATCGCGCCAGCTCGCAGACCATTGCTGAACGACCTTCTTCGCGCGCTGCCGCATCGATTTCTCCATCTGCTTACCGGCAGCTATCTATGGCAGCATTTTCCCGCCTCAAGGCTTGAAGAAGTTTTCGTACTGGTCCGGCTTGAAACCGACCGTCAGCTTTCCATCCCTGTCGAGAACCGGGCGCTTGACCATGGAAGGCTGCGCCAGCATCAGTGCCCGCGCCCTGCCCGCGTCGACGTTCTGGCGTTCTTCCTCCGGCAGTTTGCGAAATGTCGTTCCGGCGCGGTTGAGCAGCTGCTCCCACGGAACGCTTTTCAGAAAGCGGTCGAGCGTTTCGCCGTCCAGCCCTTCCTTCTTGTAATCGTGGAACGCGTAGTCGATGCCATGGTCTTCAAGCCAGGTGCGCGCCTTCTTCATGGTGTCGCAGTTCTTGATACCGTAGATGGTCACGCTCATATCCGACTCCTTTGATCGCTTAGAGCGTGATGTTTTCAGGTTGAACCATTATCCCGCTCCAAACTTTTTGTTTGAGCATGTTTTTATCCGAAAACCGGTTCACACTTTTCGGAATCACGCTCCAGCCGCGATCAAAGGCGATCGAAACGCCGGTTTCAACCTCTATCTGGAATCGTGAAAGATTATGCCCAGCGTATGCCGCTTGCCGGAACGGATGCGGCTGACGCCGTGCCGCATCTTGACGCGATAATCGCCGCGCGTCCCCTGCATCGGACGGTCATTGACCGCGAAGACCACGCCGTCGCCCTGCCGGAGCGGCACAACCTCGGCCCGGCTCTGCATGCGCGGGCGCTGTTCGGTCAGGACGAATTCGCCGCCCGTAAAATCCTTCTCCGGCTCGGACAGCAAAATCGCCACCTGCAACGGAAAGGCGATATCGCCGTAAATATCCTGATGCAGGCAATTATAGTCGCCCTCGACATATTGCAGGATGAGGGGTGTCGGGCGCGTCTGCCCTGCCGCGTGGCACCGCTCCAGGAAGGCATCATGGGTGGGCGGAAACCGGACATCCGATCCCAGTCTTTCGCTCCACCGATTGGCGATGGGAGCCAACTGAAAATAGAGCTTCTGGCGCAGATTCCAAATTAAGGCAGGAATGGGATTTGCGTAATATTTGTATTCTCCGCGCCCAAAACCGTGTTTTCGCATCGAAATCACCGTTCGAAATGCGGCCAAGGTGTGATAACCTGCGGCAATCTCGTGGCAATCCTGTGGCGAAATTATGTTTTCGAGAATTGTGGCCCCGAACTGGTCGAGTTCGGCGCCGATTTTTTGCCAGTCATAGGCGGGAATATTCTGGCCCTGCGTGGGTTCATTTTTGTTCATGCCTGACCCTCCCGCTTCAGGAGATCGCGCTTGCGCTCGACACCCCAGCGATAGCCGGAAAGGCCGCCATCGTTGCGCACCACGCGGTGGCACGGAACCGCGACCGCGATCTTGTTGGCCGCGCAGGCCTGCGCCACCGCACGGACCGATTTCGGTGCGCCGATGCGCTCGGCAATTTCTGTATAACTTACTGTTTTACCGACAGGAATTTCTCGCAAAGCCTGCCAGACGCGTTGCTGGAACGCGGTTCCCTGCAGATCAAGCGGCAGGTCGAGCCCGATGCGCGGCGCTTCGACGAAACCGACCACCTCGGCGACCATATCCTCGAAATCGCGGTCCGCACCGATGAGATTGGCCTGCGGAAAACGCTTTTCCAGGTCACGGATCAGTTCTTCCGGGTCGTCGCCCATCAAAATGGCGCAGACGCCCTTGTCGCTTGCCGCCACCAGCACCGCGCCCAGCGTCGACTGGCCGATGGCAAAACGGATATCCGCATTCTTGCCGCCCTGCTTGTAAGCCTTTGGAGTCATTCCCAAAATCCCATCCGAAGCCTCATAGAACCGGCTGCTGGAATTGTAACCGGCATCATAGATGGCGTCGGTTACGCGGATTTCCGGCGCATCAAGCGCCGCCCGCATCTTCCTCGCGCGATGCGCATCCGCATAGGCTTTCGGGGTCAGTCCCGTGAACTCCTTGAATATGCGATGAAAATGGGCCGGGCTTGCCTTTACCGAAGCCGCTATTTCTTCAAGGGATGGCACTTCTTCCGCCGTTTCGATGAAACGGCAGGCAGAGGCCACCATCTCGGCATAGCGGGTGCTGTTCTGCGTCGCGAGCGTTTCGGACAGATGCGGCTTGCAGCGCATGCATGGCCGGAAACCGGCGCGTTCGGCATCCTCGCAACCGTCGAAGAACTGCACGTTCTCGCGCTTTCCGCGCCGCGACGGGCAGGACGGGCGGCAATAGACGCCTGTGGTGCGCACAGCATAGACAAATGCCCCGTCCGACGCCTTGTCGCGGTCGAGCACCTTCTGCCAGCGGCTTTCATCGGGGTCGTGGGTCTTCATGGTCATAAGGTTCATGTCCGTACTCCTTCAATATGAGCATGAAGGAAGGCTAATGCCACCGCGTCGAAGCTGCACTCCGCTGCTTGCTTTCAAATTCGAAACGGCGCCGTTGCACAGTCTGTTCACAAATAAGGAACATGCAAGCTTCCAGCTTTTATACCATGATATGAAAGGTAAACAGGGAGAAGACCATGACGACAATCGGCTTCATCATCGATGGCAAGGAAACACCATCCGCTTCCGGCAAGACATTCGACCGCAAGGACCCCGTCACCGGAAAGGTCGCCACCACAGCGCCGGCGGCCAGCCTTGCCGATGTCGATGCGGTTGCGGAATCTGCCGCGAAAGCCTTTGAAAGCTGGTCGGAAACCGGGCCGGGCGAGCGTCGTGCACTGCTGAACAAGGCGGCTGACCTGATGGAAAGCCGCGCCGATGAATTCATCCGCCTCATGTTGGAAGAAACCGGCGCAACCGCGCCTTGGTCGGGCTTCAATGTCCATCTCGGCGCCGGTGTGCTGCGCGAAGCCGCAGCGCTCACCACGCAGATTACGGGCGAGATCATCCCTTCGGACAAGCCCGGCATCGTTTCCATGGCGGTGCGCCAGCCGGTTGGCGTGGTGCTTGGCATGGCGCCCTGGAATGCGCCGGTCATTCTGGGCGTGCGCGCCGTTGCAGCCGCCCTTGCCTGCGGCAACACGGTTATCCTGCGGTCGTCCGAATCCTGCCCCGGCGTTCATCACCTGATCGTCAAGACACTCAACGATGCTGGCTTCCCCGCCGGTGTGGTCAATGTGATTTCCAATGCGCCCGAGGACGCGCCGGAAATCGTCGCCGCCCTTGTTGCCCATCCGTCCATCCGCCGCATCAACTTCACCGGCTCCACCCATGTCGGCAAGATCATCGCCAAACAGGCCGCGGAGCATCTCAAGCCCGTGCTGCTGGAACTGGGGGGCAAGGCGCCCTTCATCGTGCTGGAGGATGCCGATCTCGATCAGGCGGTCGATGCGGCAGCTTTTGGCGCTTTCATGAATCAGGGCCAGATCTGCATGTCCACGGAACGCTTTATCGTGCATGAGAAGGTGGCGGATGCCTTTGCGCAAAAACTTGCCGCCAAGGCAAAATCCCTTCCCGCCGGTGATCCGCGCGGCAATGTCGTGCTCGGTTCGCTGGTCGATCTCAAATCCGCCGAGCGCATGGATGCGCTCATCCAGGATGCCGTGTCGAAAGGCGGCAAGGTTCTGGCGGGCGGCAAGCGCGAAGGCTCCATCGTCGAGGCGACGATCATCGATCACGTGACGCCCGACATGAACATTTATACGCAGGAATCCTTCGGGCCGGTGAAACCCATCATCCGCGTCAGGGATGCCGATGAGGCGATCCGTGTGGCCAACGACACCGAATATGGCCTTTCATCCGCGATCTTCAGCCAGGATGTGAAACGGGCGCTGGCGCTTTCGAAAAAGCTTGCGACCGGCATCTGCCACATCAATGGCCCGACGGTCGCAGACGAAGCGCAGATGCCCTTCGGCGGCGTGAAATCTTCCGGCTATGGCCGTTTCGGCGGAAAGGCCGTCATCAACGAATTTACCGACCTGCGCTGGATCACCATCGAAGGCCCGCAGCATTATCCGTTTTGAACGAGAAAGGGCGGAGCTTTCAACTCCGCCCTTTCATCATCGGTATCCGTTCAAGACTTTCGCGCTTCCTTGATCGCCTCGATCAGCTCCGGCTCCTTCATCACTCCGCCATAGAGCTTGGTGCCGATGACGAAGGAAGGCGTGCCACCGAAATTGAAGGCTTCGCCCTGATCCATATTGCGCTCAAGAACGGCATTGATGCGCTTGGAATCAGCCTTATAGGCCGCATTGAGCTTCGCCGGATCGAGTCCGCCCTTTTTCAGCGCCGCATCCACCTGTTCCGGCGTAAGGCGACCGGGCGTCGCCATCAACGCTTCCATCGCCTTTACATAGTTGCCGGATTTTTCCGCCGCCAGAACGAGGCGCGCGGCATAGGCGGACGTGTCGCCGAAGATGATCCAGTCCTTCATGACAAGGCGCACATTGCCGTCATTCCTGACCACGCGCATCAGTTCGGCATGCCCCTTCTTGCAGTAAGGGCACTGGTAATCGAAATATTCGACAATGGTGACATTGCCGTTAGGATTGCCCAGAACCGGGATTTCCTTGTCGTAGAGTACTTCCGCAACCGTCGGAACACGCTGGGCGAGGCTCTCGCCACCCGAAATCGCTATCGTTGCGGCGCCCGCCGCCGTTGCGGCCAGTATCTGACGACGATTCATCATGAGCTTGCTCCTTTGCCCGACTTTGCTTCAGACTGGGATTTATCCAACACCACGACACGCGCACCGGCGCTGGCGCGCTTGTAGAGATCGAGTATGTCCTGATTGTAGAGGCGGATGCAGCCGGACGACGCAGCCTTGCCGACGGACCATGGCTCGTTGGTGCCGTGAATGCGGTAAAGCGTGTCCTTGCCATCGCGATAGAGATAGAGCGCACGGGCACCGAGCGGGTTGCGGATGCCACCCTCCAGACCATTGGCGTATTTTGCGTAATGCTCCGGATTGCGCTTGATCATGTTGGCAGTCGGCGTCCAGCGCGGCCATTGCGACTTGTAGGCAACCTTGGCATCGCCTGAGAAAGTCAGACCAGCGCGACCGACCCCCACCGAATAACGGATTGCCTTGCCGCCCGGCTGCACGAGATAGAGATAGCGCGCATAGGGATCAACCACGATCGTGCCCACCGGCTCGTTCGTGGCATAGTCGACTTCCCGACGCAGATTGCGATCCGCGATCTTACTGACATCAAGTGCGGGAATGAGATTGCCGCGGTCGTTCACCGCGCCATACATGGTCTCATATTCACTCTTCGCCGTCTGCATTTCCGGCGCAGGCTGCCTCACGGGTTCGGCTGCAACAGGCTCGGGCCTGAAGGCCACCGGCTGCGGCATGGTGACGGCGATGGGCCGCTCCGCAGATGCGGTCGTGCATGCCGCGGCAACAAAAGGCAGGCAGACAACCACGGCCATCCGCAGCAGTGATTTCCGCGCGTTCTGTTTGTCAATCGATACAGTCAATTCTCTTGCCCCCGGGCCATCTTGAAATCCTTACATCCTTTGTCGCCGGAGCATTCTCCAGAACTATTGGAAATGCTCTATCTCTTTGTCTTTACGCATTATCCAACGCAAAACCGCTTCGCACTTTTGCTGGAAATGCCCCGTCTTTATTCTACGCATTGTCCGACGCAAAACCGCTTCGCACTTTTGCTGGAAATGCTCTAGTCAGCGCTCACAAGACCGACCGAACGTTCGATGGAAGCGGTCGTGACATCGCCCACCAGTCTGGTTCCCTCCGGTTCCTTGCTGATGCGATTGAAGAAGATCATCGTCGGCGGCCCGGCCACGCCGAGCTTTGCCATCAGGTCGGCATTGCCCGCTGTGAGCTCGGAAATATCCGCCTTGACAAGCTGGTAACCTTCCAGCGCCTTCTTCACGCCAGCGTCGGGCAAAACCCGGCGCTCCACGGTGGAACAGCTTACGCACCAGTCCGCCGTGAAATAGACAAGCGTCGGCTTGTCGCCGCGCGCCTCGCCAAGTTTCTCCTGAAGGGAAGAAACAGTCTCGACCGGCGCAAATTGCAGCGCGGCCAGATTCTGGTTGCCGCCACGGTTACCGAATGCGGCCAGCGGTTGCAACGGGTCTTTTCCGCCCGACGCCACGCCGATCATCAAAATGACGCCGTAGACGAATGCCGCCGTGCCTATGGTGCGGGCGACAACGCTGCGCCCCGGAATTTTGAGGAATGCGAAACTTGCGGTCCCGAAAAGCAGGAGCGCCCACAGCACCATATCGACACCCGGCGGCAGAAGGGGAGCCGCCATGAAGATCGCGGTCGCGAGAAAACCGAAGCCGAATATCTGCTTTACCGTTTCCATCCATGCGCCTGCACGCGGAAGCGTGCCAGCGCCAAGCGTGGCGAAGGCAATGAGCGGCAATCCCTTGCCGATGCCGAGCGCAAAGAGCGCGGAAGCGCCAAGCGCGACATTGGCGGTCTGCGCGATATAGATAAGCGCGCCTGCAAGCGGCGCCGTAACGCAAGGGCCGACGATCAGCACGGACGAAAAGCCGAGAATGGCAGCCGACCGCTTGGAGCCTGCCCGCTGCTGGCCGTGGGGACCAGTCCGCGACGAAATCGCGCTGACCCATGAATTGGGAAGCTGTATCTGGAAGAGGCCGAACATGGAGAGCGCGAGCAGCACGAATAATCCTGCCAGCACGAGTGCTGTCCATTTCGATTGCAGCACCATCTGCAGGTTCTGTCCCGACCAGCCTGCGATTGCGCCGACCACGGCAAAACCCAGCGCCAAGCTGACGACATAGGTGGCGGAAAGCACGAAGCCGCGTTTTGCGGTCAGCTTCTCACCTTCACGCGCCAGCGTTCCGGCAAGGATGGGGTAGATGGGAAAGACGCAAGGGGTGAAAGCAAGCAGCACACCGAAAGCCAGAAATGCCGCGATCACCAGCCCGGCACCGCCGCGATCCAGCAGCCCCTCGACCATGCCCTTTTCGGGTGCAAGGGCAAATGCCGCATTTGGTGGAGCGGCTGGCACCGCAGCCGGTGTGAAGGTCGGCGTCTGCGCCAGCAGCTTGGCCTTTTGGCCCTTCTCGCTCGAGATTGCGAGCGTGACCGGATCGACCGTCCTGGTTTCCGGGCGGTAGCAGATGCCGTCTTCCTGACAGCCCTGATAGGTGAGTTCCAGCGGCTCTGTACCCGCCTTCACGCTTGCCGTGGCGTGGGTGTAATAGACTTCAAGCCGCCCGAAATTCGGGTCGTCCTTGGGCTGCCCGGGCTGCGTGTCGACGGCAAGTGGATTTCCCTGCCCGTCCTTCGCCGCTATATGGTCACGATAAAGATAATAACCGTCCGCGATCTGCCAGTTAAGTACCAGTTGGCCATCCGTGTCCTTCAATACGCTCAGGCGGAATGCCTGATCGACCGGTAGCGGGTTTGCCGCCGAGGCCGGGCCGAGTGCGAGGAACAAACCGATGAACAAGCTGGCTAGGCCCGCAAGGAGACGCATTACGATTTTCCGCATAATTCGATTCGGACAAATTGATCATGTTGCAAATGGCGAATGTCCCCGCCACCTTAAGGCAGCCTTAAGCTGGCGCAGGGAAAAGCCCGTGCGGGGTTAAACATCAATAAAGGCAGAAACAGGAACTCATGCGCATACTCGTGGTGGAAGACGACACGATCCTTCTCGACGGACTGACTGTAGGGCTTGGGCTTGCCGGTTTCACCGTGGATGCCGTGTCGAACTGCTGCGACGCGGAAGCCGCGCTTGCCGCGCAGAACTATAACGCGGTGGTGCTCGACCTGATGCTGCCCGATGGCTCGGGCCTCGACATTCTGAAATCCATGCGGCGCGGACGCGACGAGACGCCGGTTCTGCTGCTGACCGCGCGCGATCAGGTGCCCGAGCGCATTGCGGGGCTCGATGCCGGTGCGGACGATTATGTCGGCAAACCCTTCGACCTGCATGAGCTTGCGGCCCGCGTGCGCGCCGTCGCCCGGCGCGGCGCAGGACGCGCCAATGCCCTGCTTGAATGGCGCGGCGTGGAACTGGACCCGGCGGAGATGTCGGTGCGCTTCCATGGCGAACCCGTGCGGCTGACCCGGCGCGAATTCTCGATCCTGCGCACCTTGATGGAGCGGCCCGCCGCCACCTTCTCCAAATCCTCGCTGGAGGAAGCGCTTTACGGCTGGCAGGAGGAAGTGGAGAGCAACGCGGTGGAGGTGCATATCCACCATCTGCGCTCCAAGCTTGGCTCCGATTATATCGAAACCGTGCGCGGGGTCGGCTATCGGCTGGCGGGAGCAAGGACATGAATTCCATTCGCAGCCGTCTTACCGGCATCCTGATCGGCGTCACCTGCGTCGTCTGGCTTTTCGCGGTCGTGTGGATCCATATCAGCACCCAGTCACAGCTTGAAAAAGTGCTCGATGCGCGCCTGATGGAAGCCGCGCGGATGGTCAACTCGCTTCTGACGGACCATCGGGTCGCGGTTGGCCCGGATGGAGATGGCGGGCAATTGTCGTTGAAGCCGATGCCCGATTTTCCGCTCTATGACCGGCAGCTTTTCTGCCAGATATGGGCTCTCGACGGCAAGCTCGTGGGACGTTCCGAAAGCGCGCCCGGCGTGCGGCTCACCAATATCGCGAACGGCTTTTCGGATACGGAAGTTGCGGGGGACCGCTGGCGCGTGTTCGCGGTGGAAAATACCCAGCTCGGCCTGCGCGTCATGGTCGGCGACAGCCTGAGCGTTCGCGAAAGGCTGGTGCAGAATGTCGTGACCGGGCTTGTGCTGCCCGCGCTGTTGATGCTGCCCGTTCTGGCGCTCATGATCTGGCTGTGCGTACGGCGCGGCCTCGATCCGCTGAGCCGTCTTGCATCCGTGCTTTCAAAGCGCCAGGCGCAGGATTTGCGGCCACTGCCCGAACACAACCTGCCCAAAGAGATTGCGCCTGCCGTCACCGCGCTGAACGGGCTTTTCCAACGCGTCGAGGAGGCGCGCGAGCGTGAGCGCAATTTCGCGATCTTCGCCGCGCATGAACTGAAGACGCCGCTCGCCGGATTGAAGACGCAGGCGCAGATTGCCGAAAGCGCAAAGGACGAAACAATGCGCGCCAATGCGGTGCGCCAGATCGCAGCGGGGGTCGACCGCACCACCCGTCTCACTAATCAGCTTCTGGACCTCGCCGCACTCGAAACCGGAGACGACATTGAAGCACCGGCATGCGAACCGGCGTGCCAGCTTCTCGTTGCGGTGTCCACCGACATGCGGATGCTTGCGGCGCAGCGCGGCGTTTCCATCGAGCTGCCGGGCAACATGCCGCTGGTACAGATGCCCTTCCCGCACCTCTTCACGCTTGCCGCGCGCAACCTGATCGAAAACGCCGTCAACCACTCGCCCGGCAACGGCACCGTGCGCTGCCGCCTTGAAGCCTCAGCCGACAAGCTCAAGCTGGTCGTCGAGGATGACGGGCCCGGCATTCCCGAAAGCGAAATGCCGCACGTGACCGAGCGTTTCTTCCGCGGCGCTAATCGCAATGAAACCGGCAGCGGCCTTGGGCTTCCCATCGTGAAAATGGCGGTGGAGCGTATGGGCGGCGAATTGCAGCTGCAAAACCGCCCGCAAGGGGGCTTAAGCGCGTCGATCATCGTGCCGGGCACCATCGTCGGATGACGGCCATCTCAAACGGAACCACGGCGCGCATCGAACAAGGCTCATTCCCCTGCTTTCAGGCGTTTGAGCCCGTGTCTTTGATTTAGATCAATGACACCTGCTCCCCGAACGCAGATAGCGAACCTATCGCTATTGCTGCCTCATCCGAGGCGGCTCTTGTCATGCGCTGCGAGGGGATTTCATGAACTACGCCGCTGGAACAGTCCTTTCCGGTCTGGGGGCACTTTTTGCTGTGCTTCTGGCCGGATTTTCCCATGATGAGCTGTTCAGAACCCATATGTGGATTCTGTTCGCTACACTGGCCATCTTCACCATTCTTCTGATGCGGAATGCCAATTACGGCCTGACGCCCAAAAAGGTCGACCAGTCCGCCTATATGGACGGCCCGATCCGCTACGGCGTCATCGCAACGGTTTTCTGGGGCGTGACCGGTTTTCTGGTCGGCGTCGTCATCGCCGCGCAGCTCGCCTTTCCAGATCTCAATCTGGAACCCTATCTGAACTTCGGCCGCCTGCGCCCGCTGCACACATCTGCGGTGATTTTCGCGTTCGGCGGCAATGCGCTGATTGCATCGTCCTTCTATGTCGTGCAGCGCACCTGTCGCGCCCGCCTCATCGGCGGCGATCTGGCATGGTTCGTGTTCTGGGGCTACCAGCTCTTCATCGTGATGGCCGCGACCGGCTATCTGCTCGGCATCACGCAGAGCCGTGAATATGCGGAACCGGAATGGTATGTCGACATCTGGCTCACCATCGTCTGGGTCGCCTATCTGGTCGTCTTCCTCGGCACGATCCTGAAGCGCAAGGAGCCGCATATCTATGTGGCGAACTGGTTCTACCTGTCCTTCATCATCACCATCGCCATGCTGCATATCGTCAACAACCTGGCGATCCCTGTCTCATTCCTCGGCGTGAAGAGCTATTCCGCCTTCGCGGGCGTGCAGGATGCGGTGACGCAGTGGTGGTATGGGCACAACGCCGTCGCCTTCTTCCTGACCGTGCCGTTCCTGGCCATGATGTATTATTTCGTGCCGAAGCAGGCAGAGCGTCCGATCTATTCCTACCGCCTGTCGATCGTGCACTTCTGGTCGATCATCTTCCTCTATATCTGGGCCGGCCCGCACCATCTGCACTATACCGCCGTTCCCGACTGGGCGCAGACGCTCGGCATGGTCTTCTCCATCATGCTGTGGATGCCGTCCTGGGGTGGCATGATCAACGGCCTGATGACGCTTTCGGGCGCATGGGACAAGGTCCGCACCGATCCGATCATCCGCCTGATGGTTGCCGCCATCGCCTTCTACGGCATGGCGACCTTTGAAGGCCCGATGCTGTCGATCAAGGCCGTCAACTCGCTGTCGCACTATACGGACTGGACCATCGGTCACGTTCATGCGGGCGCGCTTGGCTGGAACGGCATGATCTCGTTTGCCGCCGTCTATTATCTCGCACCGAAGCTGTGGAACCGCCAGCGGCTCTATTCGATCCGCATGGTCAACTGGCACTTCTGGCTGGCGACGCTCGGCATCGTTCTCTACGCGGCTGCCATGTGGGTTGCCGGTATCCAGCAGGGCCTGATGTGGCGCGAATACGACGATCAGGGCTTCCTCGTCTATTCCTTCGCGGAAACCGTGCTCGCCATGTTCCCATACTACGTCATCCGTACACTTGGCGGCGTGCTCTACCTCGCCGGTGGCTTCGTGATGGCCTGGAACGTCTATCAGACCATTCGCGGCAATCTGCGCAACGAAGCCCCAATGGGCGGCACCCGGACTGTAGCCGGTGCGACCATGCAGCCTGCCGAATAAGGAGCGTGTGATTTATGTCGATACTAAAGAACCACTCCAAGCTGGAGAAAAACGCAACGCTGCTGCTGATCGCATCGCTCGCCGTGGTCACGGTCGGCGGCATCGTTGAAATCGCACCGCTCTTCTATCTCGAGAACACCATCGAGAAGGTGGAAGGCATGCGCCCCTACTCGCCGCTGGAACTCGCGGGCCGCGACGTCTATGTGCGTGAGGGCTGCTATCTCTGCCACAGCCAGATGATCCGCCCGTTCCGCGATGAAGTGGAACGTTACGGCCATTACAGCCTGGCTGCGGAATCCATGTACGACCATTCGTTCCAGTGGGGCTCCAAGCGCACGGGGCCTGACCTCGCCCGCGTCGGCGGCCGCTATTCGAACGAGTGGCACGTGCAGCACCTTGTCCGTCCGCGCGACGTGGTGCCGGAATCGGTCATGCCAAGCTATGCGTTCCTGAAGGACCGTCCGCTGGAGGCTTCCAACATTGCGGCCAATCTGAAAGCCAATGCGGCGGTCGGCGTACCTTACAGCCAGGAAATGATCGACAACGCGCTTGACGATCTGAAGGCACAGGCCACGCCGGATGCCGACACGACCGGTGTCGAGGCACGCTATCCCAAGGCCAAGGTCGGCGATTTCGACGGCAATCCGCAGATGATCTCGGAGATGGACGCTCTCATCGCCTATCTCCAGATGCTCGGAACGCTCGTCGATTTCTCGACCTACGACCAGTCCCCCAAAGCGAGATAAAGCGGAGATTTAGCGATGGATTACAACACCATGCGCACTTTCGCCGATAGCTGGGGTCTGCTCGGCATGGCGCTCTTTTTTCTCTTCGTCGTTCTCTACGCCTTCCGGCCAGGCAGCAAGCAGATAGCCGACCACGCGAAGGACATTCCTTTCAAGGATGACGCAAATGACTGACAAGCAAATCGACGAAGTAACCGGCGTAGCGACCACCGGCCACGAATGGGACGGCATCAAGGAACTCGACAATCCTATGCCCCGCTGGTGGCTGTGGACATTCTACGCGACGATCTTCTGGGCGCTTGCCTATGTGATCGCCTATCCGGCATGGCCGCTGATCTCAAGTTCCACCGGCGGCATGCTCGGGTGGTCGAGCCGCGGCGCTTTCTGGGAAGAAACCGCCCGCATCGACAGCGAGCGGCAGGGCATCATCGACCAGATCAAGGCCAAGGACGTCCACGAGATTCTGGCGGACGAAAACCTGCGCCAATATGCGATTGCCGGTGGCGCTGCCGCCTTCCGCGTCAATTGCGTGCAGTGCCACGGCTCCGGCGCGCAAGGTGCGCCCGGCTATCCCAACCTCAATGATGACGACTGGCTGTGGGGCGGTTCGATCGACGACATCCTGACGACCATCCGTCATGGTGTGCGCTCCAAGGACGATGCCGACACCCGCATTTCCGAAATGCCCGCCTTTGTCGACGTTCTGGAACCGCAGCAGATCCGCGATGTCGCCGCCTATGTGGTGAGCCTCTCCGGCACGCCGCACAACCCCGCCATGGTGCCGGAAGGCAAGAAGGTTTTCGCAGAGAACTGCGCCGTCTGCCATGGCGCGGATGCCAAGGGCCTGCGCGAGTTCGGCGCGCCGGACCTGACGGACGCCATCTGGTTCTACGGCTCCGGAGAGGACGCCATCGTGCGTCAGGTTGCGCATCCCAAGCACGGCGTCATGCCCGCATGGGAAACACGCCTCGGAGACGCAACCGTCAAGCAGCTTGCCATCTTCGTCCATTCGTTGGGCGGCGGTGAATAGCTGGGGCACAAGCCCCAGCTACAGGGCAGTAAGGCAATAGGGCAGTAGGGAAATGAGAAACTAGGGACAGTATTGATCGCGGCCATCACATACTGCCCTATTGCCTTACTGCCCTATTGCCCTCCTCTCCCCAAGGAGCGAAAAAATGTCAGACGATGTCGAACGCATTGACGTTCAGGCAGTCAACTCCCCCAAAACCCGCCAATCGCTTTATGCGGCGCGGGTGAAGATTTTTCCGAAGCGCGTGCAGGGCGAGTTCCGGCGCTTCAAGTGGATTGTCATGCTCATTACGCTCGGCATCTACTATCTGACGCCATGGCTGCGCTGGGATCGCGGCCCCTATGCGCCGGATCAGGCGGTCCTGATCGATCTTGCCAATCGGCGCTTCTATTTCTTCTTTATCGAAATCTGGCCGCAGGAATTCTACTACGTCGCGGGCCTGCTCATCATGGCGGGCCTTGGTCTGTTTCTCGTGACCTCCGTCGCCGGTCGCGCCTGGTGCGGTTATACCTGCCCGCAGACCGTCTGGGTCGATCTCTATCTCGTCGTCGAACGCGCCATCGAAGGCGACCGCAATGCGCGCATGAAGCTCGACAAGGCGCCATGGACCTTCGACAAGCTGTGGAAGCGCGTGAGCAAACATACCATCTGGTTGCTGATCGGCGGGCTGACCGGGGGCGCATGGATTTTCTATTTCGCCGACGCGCCGCAACTGCTCATGGATTTCGTGACCGGTCAGGCAGCGCCGGTCGCCTATTTCACCGTCGCCATCCTTACCGCCACCACCTATGTTTTCGGCGGGCTGATGCGCGAGCAGGTCTGCACCTATATGTGCCCGTGGCCGCGAATTCAGGCCGCAATGCTGGACGAAAATTCGCTCACCGTCACCTATAATGACTGGCGCGGCGAGCCGCGCTCACGCCATTCCAAGAAGGCGATTGCCGCTGGTGAAACCGTGGGCGATTGCGTGGATTGCAATGCCTGTGTAGCCGCCTGCCCGATGGGTATCGACATTCGTGACGGGCAGCAGCTCGAATGCATCACCTGCGCGCTGTGCATCGATGCCTGCAATACGGTCATGGACAAGATCGACAAGCCGCGCGGCCTCATCTCCTATGCGACGCTGGCCGATTACAACGCCAACATGGCGCTTGCGACCAATAACGGCACGGCGCCGATCGATCCCGCCCGCGTCTACAAGGCGCCCAACAGCTTCTCGGACAAGGTGCAGAACCTGTCATGGAAGAAGGTGCTGCGCCCGCGCAGCATGTTCTACTTCGCCGTATGGGCGCTGATCGGCCTGACGCTCGTCATCTCGCTGTCGACGCGGCAGCGCATCGGCATCAACGTGCTGCATGACCGCAACCCGCAATATGTGCTTCTGTCGGACGGTTCGATCCGCAACGGTTACACGGTCAAGCTGCTCAACATGATCCCGACGCCGCGCACCTTCCGCCTTTCCATCGAGGGCCTGCCGGGCGCAACGCTGACCGTTCAGGACGAAACCGCGGATGCGAACGGCAATTACGATGTGCCGGTGGAGCCGGACCGCCTGAAGACATTGCGCGTGTTCGTCACCATGCCGCATGATGCGATTACCGAACATCGCCACGACTATGAAATCGAAGTGCGTGACGCGGACGGCGCGGAACACGCACGCTACAAGGCAACTTTCATGGCACCGGAGGGCAGATAATGTCGATCAAGTCGAAAACCGCAGGCACGTTCACCGGCTGGCACATGCTGGGCATCATGGTCGCTTTCTTCGGCGTCATTATCGCCGTCAACCTGACCATGGCCTATAACGCGATCCATAGCTGGAGCGGGCTGGTGGTGCAGAACACCTATGTCGCCAGTCAGGAATTCAATGACAAGGCCCAGACCGGCAAGGAACAGGCCGCGCTGAACTGGCAGTCGAAGCCGGCTTATGAGAACGGCATCTTCACCTGGCGGCTCGCCGACCATGAAGGAAAGGCCGTCGCCATGTCCGGCGGCACGGTGGAGTTCAAGCGTCCGGTCGGTGACGTGAACGATACCAAGGTCACGCTGAGCGTCCGCGAGCCCGGGATGCTGACCGCACCGCTGGAACTTGGCGAGGGCGCGTGGATCATGGAAGTGAATGCAGATGCGGGTCTTGAAGACCCTTATCGCCATATCATCCGCGTTCTGGTGAAGGATGGGAGAATGCTATGAGCTGCTGCGTCGAGAATGCACAGATAGCGACCGTCGTTCAGGCCGTCTCCGCAGATGAAATGCAGGTCGCAAGCCGCGCGCTGGGAGATGGTTTTCGCCAGCTCGACCTGTCGGTTCCCGGCGTTCATTGCGGCCTGTGCATCAAGAATATCGAAGAGACGCTCGGCAAGATCACAGGGGTTGCCTATGTCCGCGTCAACCTGACGGCCCGCCGCGTGACCGTGCGCTGGAAGGATGGCGAGACGCCGCCCGATGTGGTCGATCCGCTTCGCAGGCTCGGTTACGAAGCGCATATTTTCGACATGGCGCAGGAGAAAGACCCGACCTTCACGCGGCTTCTGATCGCGCTTGGCGTCGCGGCGTTTGCTTCCAGCAATGTGATGCTCTTGTCGGTCGCGGTCTGGTCGGGGGCGGATGCGGCGACACGCGATATGTTCCACTGGATTTCCGGCCTTATCGCCCTGCCGACGCTGATCTATTCGGGCCGGATTTTCTACGTTTCCGCATGGAATGCGCTGCGTGCGCGGCGCGTCAACATGGATGTGCCGATTGCGCTTGCCATCACGCTGGCCTTTGGCATGAGTGTCTATGAAACCCTGCATCATGGCCAGCACGCCTATTTCGATGCATCGGTGACCTTGCTGTTCTTCCTGCTCATCGGCCGCACGCTCGACTACATGATGCGCGCCCGTGCCCGTTCCGCCGTCCGAGGTCTGGCGCAGCTTGGCTCCCGCGGCGCGGTGGTGATCGGCGATGATAACGAACGCAATTACCTGCCGGTCAACGAAATCCGCCCCGGCATGCGCATCATCCTTGCAGCAGGCGAGCGCGTACCCGTTGATGCCAAGGTGGAAGAAGGCCGTTCGGAACTCGATTGCGCCATTGCATCGGGTGAAAGCGATGCCGTGCCTGTCGGTCCCGGCTCCGACATTCGCGCCGGCACGCTCAACCTTTCCACGCCGCTTATCATCCGCGCGACGGCGGAAGCCAAAGATTCCTTCCTCGCTGAAATGGTGCGGCTGATGGATGTCGCAGAAGGCGGACGCGCCTATTACCGTCGTCTTGCCGACCGCGCTTCCGAACTCTATGTGCCGATGGTCCACACCATCGCCTTCCTCGCCTTTGTCGGCTGGATGTTCTACACCGGCGGGGACTGGTATCGCTCGATCTATATCGCGATCTGCACCCTCATCATCACCTGCCCTTGCGCGCTCGCCCTTGCGGTGCCGATTGTGCAGGTAGTTGCGGCCCGCCGCCTGTTCGAAAACGGCATCATGATCAAGGACGGCTCCGCGATGGAGCGGATGGCCGAGGTGGACACCGCCATTTTCGACAAGACCGGCACTTTGACGCTCGGCCAGCCGAGGCTGATCGATGTCGACGCCATCGATCACCATAATCTGGAGATCGCAGCCGAGTTGTCGCTTTATTCGCGCCATCCGCTGTCGCGGGCGCTGGCGCTGTTCTCGGGCGCAAAGCCGATGACCGCCTTTACCCGCATCGAGGAAGTGCCGGGCGCAGGCATCGAAGCAGAACTGAACGGTTCCATCTATCGGCTTGGCAAGCGCGACTGGGCGGACGACAGCGCCACGATGGTTCATGCCGATGGCCCCGAGACCTGTCTTTCCATCGATGGCAAGCTGGTTGAAACCTTCCGCTTTGAAGACAGCCCGCGCGAGGACGCTGCGGGAGCCATCGCCACACTGAAGCGCAACGGGCTGAAGCTTGGCATCATTTCCGGCGACCGCCTGCCTGCCGTCGAGAGGCTTGCCGGTTATCTCGGCGTCAATGACTTCCGGGCGGAAGTGCTGCCTGCCGACAAGTCGGAACTGGTGCAGAAACTGTCAGCCGAAGGCAGCAAGGTGCTGATGGTTGGCGATGGGTTGAACGATGCTCCGGCCCTTGTCGCGGCCCATGTTTCCATGGCGCCCGCGACGGCAGCCGATATTGGCCGCAATGCAGCCGATTTCGTCTTCCTGCGTGAAAGCCTGTCGGCAGTGCCGCTTGCCTTCGCCGTATCGAGGGAAGCGGGCCGGTTGATCAGCCAGAACTTTGCGCTTTCCATCGGCTATAATATCATAGCCGTGCCGATCGCGATTTTCGGCTATGTCACCCCGCTGGTGGCGGCGCTTTCAATGTCGCTGTCGTCCGTCGTGGTCGTGAGCAACGCATTGCGGTTGCGCGCCGGAAAACAAAAGCAGCAGACGCAGAAGACCATCGCGCCTGTTGCCGTCATCAAGGAAGCGCACAAATGAGCGGACTTATCTTTCTCATTCCCATCGCGCTGTTTCTGGGCCTGCTCGGCCTCGTCGCCTTTCTCTGGTCGTTGAAAAACGGCCAGTATGAGGATCTCGACGGCGCGGCAAACCGCATCCTGCTGGACGACGAAACTAGTCCGTTATCAAAATAGCCCGCAAATCATTGACATTCGTGCCGGTCGGCCCCGGCACGAACAGATCATCGATGGCGTCGAATGCCGTCCATGCGTCGTTGTTGGCGAGCCGCGCAGCGCCATCCTCGCCCGCCTTTTGCAGTCGCGAAACCGTGGAACCATCGGCAAAGGCTCCGGCATTGTCCTCCGAGCCGTCAATGCCGTCCGTGTCGGCGGCGAGCGCATGGATGTTGTCATAGCCATCGATATCGAGCGCGAATGACAGCAGGAACTCGCTGTTGCGCCCACCTTTGCCACCTCCTGGGCCACCCTTGCCGCGAATGGTGACGGTCGTTTCGCCGCCCGACAGAATGACCACGGGTTTCTTGAACGGGCGGTCGCGGTCGGCCACTTCGCGGGCAATCGCCGCATGGACATGCGCCACTTCCCGCGCCTCACCTTCCATTGAATCGGACAGGATCACCGCTTCGACGCCATGACGCCGGGCTTCCTTGACCGCCGCATCCAGCGAGACGGCAGCGGAAGCAATCACCCGCACCTCGTTTCGAGCGAAAACCTCGTCGTCCGGTTTCGGCGCATGGGCGGCTTCGCTCCTGATGTGATCAAGCGCTGCCTGTGGCAGTTCGAGCCTGTAGCGTTCGATGATCTTCAAGGCCTCGTCGCGGCTGGTTGCGTCCGGCACGGTCGGCCCGGAAGCGACGAAGGCCGGGTTGTCGCCGGGAATATCCGAAACGACCAGCGAGAACACCTTTGCCGGATGCGCGGCGGCGGCGAGCCTGCCACCCTTGATCGTCGACAGGTGCTTGCGGATGGCGTTCATCGCCGAAATAGGCGCGCCGGAAGCGAGCAATGCCTTGTTGACGGCGATCTCATCTTGCAACGTCAGACCTTCCGGCGGCGACGGCAGCAGCGCCGATCCGCCGCCCGAGACAAGCGCCACCACGAGATCGTCTTCCGTGAGGCCGGACACGGCATCGAACAGCCGCTTCGAGGCTTGAAGCCCCGCCTCGTCGGGAACCGGATGCGCGGCCTCGATGATCTCGATGTGCTGGCAAGGTGTGCCATAGCCATAGCGCGTCACCACCACGCCCTCCAGCGGGGCATCGTGTTTTTCGGCCCATGCGCGCTCGAAAGCCGCCGCCATCTGCGCCGATCCCTTACCCGCGCCGATGACAATCGTTCGTCCCTTCGGCTTGGCCGGGAGATTGGCGCGGATCACCAGTTCTGGATCGGCAGCCGCAACGGCTGCGTCGAACAGGCTGGTCAGAAACTTCTTGGGATCGGTGATGGCAGACATGAGTTTCCCGATGCTGGCGTGTTAACGGCGGCACTATTCCCCGCCCGAGATCTAAAATCAATGGAGCCGGCTACCTCCTCCAAGCAGCCAGCTCCGCCCTCTCCCTCCAGAGAGTTCGCCTGAGACGTCAAGCTACGTCGTGGTTCGCCATCCTCTCGAGAGCACGTACCAGACCCGAATGGTCGAGACCGTCATCGCCATGCGCCGCGCAGGAGTTGAACAGTTCCTGTGCCGTGGCCGTGTTCGGCAGCGAAACGCCGAGTGCCTTTGCGCCTTGCAGTGCGAGGTTCAAATCCTTCTGGTGCAGGGAAATGCGGAAGCCCGGATCGAAGGTGCGCTTGATCATGCGTTCGCCATGCACTTCGAGAATGCGGGACGATGCAAAGCCACCCATCAGGGCTTCGCGCACCTTTGCCGGGTCCGCGCCTGCCTTGGAAGCGAAGACCAGTGCTTCAGCCACGGCTTCGATATTGAGCGCGACGATGATCTGGTTTGCGACCTTGGTCGTCTGGCCGTCGCCGCAATCGCCGACGAGGGTGATGTTCTTGCCCATGAGCTTCAGAAGCGGCAGCGCACGGTCGAACGATTCCTGCGAACCGCCTGCCATGATGGAGAGGCTGGCGTTCTTCGCGCCCACCTCGCCGCCCGAAACCGGCGCATCGACATATTCGGCGCCCGTTGCACGGACCTTCTTTGCGAATTCCTTCGTCTCGATGGGCGAGATCGAGCTCATGTCGATGAGCAGCTTGCCTTTGCCGAGCCCCCCGATTGCGCCGCCTTCCCCGAAGATGACTTCGGCCACCTGCGGCGTATCTGGCAGCATGAGAATAACCGTATCGCATTCTTCCGCGACGGCCTTCGGCGTATCCACGATTTGCAGACCGTTATCGATCAGTTCCTGACGCGGCGGAGGATTGAACCTCGAGGTGACGATCTGATGTCCGGCATCCTGCAGATGACGCGCCATCGGCGTGCCCATGATCCCCAGTCCGATGAAGCCTATCTTGGCCATGTCGTATACTCCCTAATCAAAATTATGCAGTCAGCCGTTCGGCTTCATGGTGTTTGAACCAACTGAGACCTTCCTCGGTGGTGGTCTTCGGCTTGTATTCGCAGCCGATCCAGCCCTTGTATCCGGCGTTTTTCAGCGCTTCGAACACGTTCGGATAATTGATCTCGCCGGTCCCCGGCTCATTGCGGCCCGGATTGTCGGCAAGCTGGATATGGGCGATGAGCGGCTTGTAGCGTTCATAGGTCGCGACCAGTTCGCCGCGTGTGCGCTGCTGGTGGTAAAGGTCATACTGGATGAACAGGTTGTTGCTGCCCACTTCATCGATGATCGAAACCGCCTGCTCCACCGTGTTGAGGTAGAAGCCGGGAATGTCGTAGTGGTTGATCGGCTCGATCAGCAGGCGGATGCCGTGCTTGCCCAGTTCCTTCGCGGCCAGACGCAGATTGCTGACGAAAGTGGCGCGCAACACATCCGGATCGACACCTTGCGGGGCAATGCCCGAAAGACAATTGACCTGCGAGCAGTTAAGCGTGGTGGCATAGTCGATGGCATCGGCCACGCCGCGACGGAAATCATCGACCCGATCCGGCAGAACCGCAATGCCGCGCTCTCCCCCAGCCCAGTTGCCCGCAGGCAGATTATGCAGGACCTGCGCCAGATTATGTCTGGTCAGCGCCGCCTTCAGCTCGTGCCGGTTGAACTCATAGGGAAAGAGATATTCCACCCCGGTGAACCCGGCCTTTGCCGCCAATGCGAAGCGGTCCATGAAGGGTACTTCGTTGAAAAGCATTGTGAGATTGGCTGCAAATCTCGGCATTTTCGCCTCCTTGTAATTCTCTGTTTGCGCAATTCCGGAAAAAAGCCGTTTCACAATTTTCCTCGAATTACCTTCCACGTTGTTCTTTTCCCTCATCCTGAGGAGCCCTCCCGAGCTTGTCGAAGGGAGGCGTCTCGAACGACGAAGGAAGATGCATCGTGCCTGCCCTCGTCCTCGACCCTTCGACGGGCTCAGGATGATGCTTCGCTGCGCTCCGCACCTCAGGATGAGTGATACGGAGCATTAAATCGGCAACACGTTAATCCAAAAGTGCTGCGATAGCGGTCGGTGCATCTTCGCCGCGTTCTGCCAGTTCCTCGAATTCGACGACCTGATCGATGTCGATACCCATGGAAATATTGGTAACGCGTTCGAGGATGAATTCCAGGACCACCGGCACCTGATGCTCCGCCATCAGCGCTTTCGCCTGTTCAAAACTTTCGGCAAACTGGTTGGGGCTGCGAACCCGGATCGCCTTGCAGCCAAGGCCCTCGGCAACCGCCACGTGATCGACGCCATAGCCCTTTTCCGCATCGCCACCGGCATTGATGTTGTCGAAGGCAAGACTGACCTCGAAATCCATGTTGAAGCCGCGCTGCGCCTGACGGATGAGGCCGAGATAGGAATTGTTCACGACCACATGAATGTAGGGCAGCTTGTGCTGTGCGCCGACCGCCAGTTCCTCGATCAGGAACTGGAAATCATAATCGCCGGAAAGCGCCACGATCGGACGGTCGGGATCGGCGGCACGGACACCGAGCGCTGCGGGCAGTGTCCAGCCAAGCGGACCGGCCTGACCGCAATTGATCCAGTTGCGCGGGCGATAGACATGCAGGAACTGCGCACCGGCGATCTGGCTTAGGCCGATGGTCGTCACATAGCAGGTATCGCGACCAAACGCCTTGTTCATCTCTTCATAGACACGCTGCGGCTTCAGCGGCGTCTGGTCGAAATGCGTCTTGCGCAGCATGGTGCGCTTGCGCTCCTGGCACTCCTTGGCCCAGCCCGACCAGTCGCGCAGCTTGCCTGCCGACTTCCATTCGGTCGCAACGTCCAGCAGCAGCTTCAGCGCCTTGCCCGCATCCGAAACGATACCGAAATCCGGCGCAAATACACGGCCGATCTGGGTCGGCTCAATATCGATATGGATGAACTTGCGGTCCTTCCTGTAGGTGTCGACATTGCCCGTATGACGGTTGGCCCAGCGGTTGCCGATGCCGATGACGACATCGGAGGCCAGCAGATTGGCATTGCCGTAGCGGTGCGAGGTCTGGAGACCGCACATGCCCGCCATCAGACGATGGTCGTCAGGGATGACGCCCCAGCCCATCAGGGTCGGGATGACCGGAATGCCGGTGATTTCGGCGAATTCGACCAGAAGGTCGGACGCATCGGCGTTGATGATGCCGCCACCAGCCACGATCAGGGGGCGTTCCGCCTCGTTCAGCATGGCGAGCGCCTTTTCGGCCTGCGCCCGCGTTGCGGCAGGCTTGTAGGCTTCCATCGGCTGGTAAGTGTCGATGTCGAACTCGATTTCGGCAAGCTGGACATCGACCGGCAGGTCGATGAGGACCGGACCGGGACGGCCCGACTTCATGATGTGGAACGCCTTCTGGAAGACATAAGGCACCAAAGCCGGTTCCATGACCGTGACCGCCCATTTGGTGACGGGAGCTGCGATCTTGGCGATATCGACGGCCTGAAAGTCTTCCTTGTCGAGACGTGCGCGCGGCGCCTGACCGGTGATGCAGAGGATCGGGATCGAATCGGCGGAAGCCGAATAGAGACCTGTAATCATATCCGTTCCGGCCGGGCCGGAGGTGCCGATGCACAGGCCGATATTGCCATGCTTTGCACGGGTGTAGCCCTCGGCCATATGCGAAGCGCCTTCGACATGACGTGCCAGTATATGGCGGATCGAGCCGCGCGCCTTCATCGCCGAATAAAACGGATTGATCGCTGCGCCCGGTACACCGAAAGCACAATTGATCCCTTCTCTCTCCAGCACAAGCACGGCTGCATCGACTGCACGCATTCTGGCCATGGCCATTCCTCCTATGGAACTCTAATCCATTTACCAATGCTATTATCAAAAAATGGAAATGCATATCACTATATGGAAATAAAGATTTTCAACGGAACGGAGATAATCCGCCTGCGTCTTTCCGAGTAGCAATGGATGCGATAGTGATAATTCCTGAGTTTAGGCGGGATTCGGAGACGGTGATGGAACAGGCGAAGGTAAAGCGGGGCCGCAAGGCGGCGGAAAACGCGGCGCCCTCGTCTGTGCAGGTTCTCGATCGAAGCCTGAAGCTGCTGGCATTGATCGCAGAGAATGACGGCTCGACATTGACCGACCTTGCCGATGCGAGCGGCATGGCGCCTTCCACCGTGCACCGCCTGCTATCGTCGCTGGCCAATCATGGAATGGTTTCCCACGATCTGGAAAGCGGCGACTGGACCATCGGCGTCAAGGCTTTCGAGATCGGCAATGCCTTTCGCCGGTTCCGCAAGCTCGGTATTCTGGCGCGCCCTTATCTCAAGACGTTGATGGAAACGAGCGGCGAGACCGCCAATATCGGCGTCGAGGACGGCGGCGATGTCGTGTTCATCTCGCAGATTGAAAGCCATGCGCCGATGCGCGCCTTTTTCCGGCCTGGACGGCGCGGGCCTATCCATGCGTCCGGCATCGGCAAGGCCATATTGTCCACCTGGTCGGACAAGGAAATCGCCCATGCCCTGTCCGGACGCGCGCTCGAACACTTTACGCAGCGCACGCTCGACAGCCTGCCCGCGCTATTGAAAGACATTCAGGCAACGCGGACGCGCGGATGGTCTGTCGACGATGAGGAACACACGCTCGGCATGTGCTGCATCGCCGCGCCGATTTTCAATGAATATGGCGAGGCGATTGCCGGCATTTCCGTTTCCGGCCCTGCCGTGCGCCTGCCGAAAAAGAAGCTCGAGGAATTCGGGCCGCTCATCCGCTCCACCGCCGATGAGTTGACCCGCGCCATGGGCGGCAAGCGCCCGGAAGAGTTTTAACGCACAGTGAATTTGGGCTAATCGACGCTCTGCGCCCCTCCTTCCCTCATCCTGAGGAGCTTCCCCGAGCTTGTCAAAGGGGAGCGTCTCGAAGGGCTGAGGGAAACCGCGCTGCGCGTGCCCTCGTCCTTCGAGGCTTCGCTTCGCTCCGCACCTCAGGATGAGGAAGAAGCGCAGCGATGAAGCTTTATAGTTCAGCCTTGAGCGGCTTGCCGGCCACATAGGTTTCAATGACGGCGCGGTCATCGCCCAATGTCTGCAACAGGAACAGCTCCTGCTCCAGCGTCGCGCCAGCCGCCATGCGAAGCCGCATCGGCGATGTGGCGAACGAATCCAGCACCACGATATCGGCTTCGGTGCCTTCATCCAATGTGCCGATCCTGTCTTCCATGGAGAGCGCGCGGGCATTGCCGAGCGTCGCCATGTAGAAGGACTGGAACGGGTTCAGGCGGTTTCCACGCAGTTGCTGAACCTTGTAGCCCTCATCCATGGTACGCAGCATTGAGAAACTCGTGCCGCCGCCGACATCGGTCGCCACCGCCATGCGCACGCCCGATGCTTTCAGGCGGTCGCGGTCGAAGAGGCCCGAGCCGAGGAACAGGTTGGAGGTCGGGCAGAAGACGGCAATCGAGCCGGTTTCCGCCATGACGCGCACTTCGCGGTCTTCCAGATGGATGGAATGGCCGAGCAGGGTCTTGTTTCCCAGAAGGCCGTAATGCTCGTAAATACCGAGATAGTCGGGCGCATCCGGGTAAAGCGACTTGGTGAAGGTGATTTCGTCGTGGTTTTCCGACAAATGCGTCTGGATGTAGTTGCCGGGGTGCTCACGGACAAGCGCCTGGCTTGCTTCGAGCTGCTCCGGCGTGGAGGTGATGGCAAAGCGCGGCGTGATCACGTAATCGAGGCGCCCCTTGCCCTGCCAGCGCGCGATCAGCGCCTTTGTGTCGTCATAACCCGACTGTGCAGTGTCGCAGAGGGCAGGCGGCGCGTTGCGGTCCATCATCACCTTGCCGCCGAGCATGCGCATGTTGCGATGCTGCGAGGCGCGGAAATAGGCATCCACGCTCTGCGGATGCACGGAGCAATAGGCGACCGCCGTGGTGGTGCCGTGGCGGATCAGCTCGTCCAGAAAGCGCTCCGCGATGAATTCCGCATGCTGCTCGTCGGCGAATTTCTGCTCGGCCACGAACGTATAGGTGTTGAGCCATTCCAGAAGATTGGCTGCATAGGAAGCGACGACCTGCGTCTGTGGGTAATGGATATGCGTATCGATGAAGCCGGGCAGGATCAGGTGCGGGCGATGGTCGGCGACTTTTATGTCGCTGCCTGCCTCGCTACTGACTTCAGCATAATCGCCAAGACGCAGGATACGGCCATCTTCGACCAGAACGGCGCCGTCTTCGATATAGCGGTAGGCGGCATTGTCATCGAGACTCTGCGGCTCGTCACGAAAGGTCAGCACGCGGCCGCGGATCAGAAGCTTGGTCATTGTGGTCTTGGTCCTTATTTCGAGCCTTGCGTGGCGGACTGGTACCAGGAGGCAAGAAGCTGGCGTTCTTCCTCGCTCACGCCGGTAACGTTAGCGGGCGGCATGGCATGCGAACGGCCTGCCTGCAAATAGATTTCACGCGCATGGGCTGCGATATCCCGATCTGTGTCGAGCACGACGCCCTTCGGCGGCGCGATGATGCCTTCCCAGCCCGGCTCCTTGGCGTGACACATGGCGCAGCGCCCCAGAACGGTATCCCGCACTTTTCCAAAGTGCGGGTCCGAGATGAAGGACTGCTGCAAGGCAGAGATTTTCTGTTCTTCCGGCTCGCCGGTCAGCACCTTCGGCACAGTCGAGAGCCAGATGATGACGATGAACAGGATGACCGTTACCAGCCAGGTCCAGGTCGGGCTGCCCTTGCGGGCATGCTGCGTGTTGAACCAGTGGCGGATCGTGACGCCCATCAGGAATACCAGCGAGGCGATTATCCAGTTGAACTGCGTCCCGAAAGCCAGCGGATAGTGGTTCGACAGCATCAGGAACAGAACCGGCAGCGTCAGATAGTTGTTGTGGGTCGAACGCTGCTTGGCGATCTTGCCGTATTTCGGGTCCGGCTTGCGGCCAGCGATCAGATCTGCGACCACGATCTTCTGGTTCGGGATGATGATCATGAACACATTGGCGGACATGATCGTCGCGGTGAAGGCACCCAGATGCAGGAAGGCAGCGCGTCCCGTGAACAGGTGCGTATAGCCCCAGGCCACCACGATCAGAATACAGTAGAGAATGACCATCAGGAGCGTATCGCTCTTGCCGAGCATCAGCTTGCAGATCGTGTTGTAGGCGATCCAGCCGAAGGCCAGCGAGGCAATCGAAATGCCGATGGCGACGGGACGCGAGACGTCGAGGACGTTCGGATCGATCAGGTAGAGATCGGCACCCGCATAGTAGACGATGCAGAGCAGCGTGAAACCCGACAGCCAGGTGGCGTAGGATTCCCATTTGAACCAGGTCAGGTGTTCCGGCATTTCGGCGGGCGCAACCAGATATTTCTGGATGTGGTAGAAACCGCCACCGTGGACCTGCCATTCCTCGCCGTGCGCGCCTTCCGGCAAGCCGGGGCGCTGGCGCAAGCCCAGATCGAGCGCGATGAAGTAAAAGGACGAGCCGATCCACGCAATCGCGGTAATCACGTGCAGCCACCGCGCTGCGAAGCCCAGCCAGTCCCAGGCTACGGCGAAATCATACATCAGGGACTCCCATTTCTTATCCCGTTTCTTGAGCCAATTCTTAGCCCATTGTTCGTTGTTGCATTATGTGCCAAAGGAATCAGGTTCAGGGAACGTCACATCACGACCAGCACTTTCAAAAAAATCTAGACAATCGTGGAGGGGACGTATGTCATATCTTGATAATCTGCGCGTTTTTGTGCGCGTTGTCGAATTGGGAAATCTATCCGCGGCGGGCCGCGATCAGCGCGCATCGCCGGCAGTTGCAAGCAATCGAATCAAGGAGTTGGAGAAGCACCTGGGAGTGAGGCTCTTCAACCGGACGACGCGCAAGCTCACGCCGACCGAACATGGCCGCGTATTCTATGACGGTGCATTGAAAATCCTCGAAGCCGTGGATGAGGCGGAAGCGGCCGTGGCGGAACTTGCGAAAAATCCGAAGGGATCGATTCGCATCACCGCGCCGCTTGGCTTCGGCAGACGGCTGATCGCATCGGGAATCCCGGAGTTTCACGACAAATATCCCGACATTGAAGTGCGACTCCGCCTCTCCGATCATGAAGTGGACATCATGAGCGAAGGCGTTGATGTGGCTTTCAAGCTCGGCGTTCTGGAAAATTCCAACCTGCGCATGCGCGGCATCATGAATTGCGAACGCGTGATCTGCGCGGCGCCCGCATATCTTGAGAAACACGGGATTCCGCAGTCACCGGACGAGTTGCTGGGCGACAAGCATGACTGTCTACTGCTGCGTTTTCCGGGCTCGAAGGAATATTACTGGTCCCTGCAAACGGCGGAAGGCCTGCGCAAGTTCGAAGTCACGGGGCCTTATGACTCCGATGACGGCGACGTATTGACGCAATGGGCGCTCGGCGGGCGAGGCATCATCAACAAGCCGCTGTTTGAAGTGAAGGAATATATCCGCGACGGACGGCTGGTTCCCATCCTCGAAAACACCCCACCCGCGCCGATCCAGCTAGCTGCGATCTATCCGCACAAGCGCTTTCAGGACCCGAAGGTGCGTCTCATCATCGATTTCATGACGGAACGGTGCCAGCGACTGATCCGCGAGGCTTTGGCATAGAGCGGCGGACACCGCTCTATACTTCTTTGCCGCCTCAGGAACGCTAAAAGAAAGCCTGCCGGATCAGGCGGGCTGCGAGACACGTGCGGAGGTCAGAACTGCTGTCAGAACTTCGGCAGCGACCAATGCTGCGATGACTTCCGGCCTCTTGTCCTTCACGACGGCTCCGCCGACCGGACAGACGAGATTTTCAAAAAGATTGTCGCTACCCATTTCGCGCTTCAACCAATTCTTGAAAGTGGCCTTCTTGGTCTTCGAGCCGATCATGCCGACATAGACGGCATCGCCCCGCTGCAAAGCCTCGGTAACGATGAGAAAATCCAGCGCATGGTCGTGGGTGAGGACGATGAAGGCGCTGCCCGGAGGGGCGGAACGCACCACCTGCTCGGGCATCGCCGACAGACAGGTCTCGACGCCCGGCACATCGCAGGCCATCAGCTCGGCTTCCCGCGTATCCACGAGAACGACCCGGACGGGGGTGAACGAAAGCGCACTTGCCAGCGCATCGCCGACATGGCCCGCACCGAAGACATAGACATGCGGGCGCGTGGCTATTTCGGCATCGACCTTGCCGACAAGCTCGTCGGTGAGCCCGCGATTGACACGTTTGAAGCTCAGGCCCACCCGTCCGCCGCAGCATTGGCCGATTTCCGGGCCGAGTGGGACGTCCATGGGTGTGTCCCTGCCGCCAGCCAAGATTTTCCGGGCATGATCGATAGCCATATATTCAAGCTGACCGCCCCCGATGGTCCGAAAGATCATATCGCGGGCAACCAGCATCCACGCCCCCGCATCGCGGGGCGCGGAACCTTTCACATCGGTGACTTCCACCAGCACGCTATCGGGACGCCGGTTGAGAAAAGCCCGGATATCGTCACGTGCGCCCGGCATTTTTCTAGCCCTTTTGCTTGCGGAGCCGCTCGATGGCCATCAGCACGCGTTCCGGTGTTGCTGGCGCGTCAAGACGCGGGCAGACCTTGTAATCCGCCACGCTGGCGACAGCATCGGCCAGAGCGTGCAGCACCGACAGGCCCAGCGGCAGCGGCGGCTCGCCGACAGCCTTGGAGCGATGGATCGTCGGCTCATATGCCTCCGACCAGTCGGTCAGCGCCACGTTGAATATCTTGGGCCGGTCGGAAGCCAGCGGAATCTTGTAGGTGGATGGCGCATGGGTGCGAAGCCGCCCCTTGTCGTCCCACACAAGTTCTTCGGTCGTCAGCCAGCCCATGCCCTGCACGAAGCCGCCTTCGACCTGACCGATATCGATGGCGCGGTTCAGGGAACGCCCGGTATCATGCAGAATATCGGTGCGCTCCACCACATATTCGCCAGTCAGAGTGTCGACGGAAACTTCGGAACAGGCTGCTCCGTAAGCATAGTAGTAGAAAGCGTGGCCCCGGCCCTTGGCGCGATCCCAATGGATTTTCGGCGTCTTGTAGTGACCTGCCGCCGAAAGCTGCACGCGACCGATAAAGGCCTGCTTGACGAGATCGTTGAAGCTGATTTCCTGATTGCCGACCCGAACGCGGTTGGGAAGAAAGACGATCTGGTCTTCCGGCACCTGATATTGCTGGGCCGCGAAATGGATAAGGCGCTTCTTGATCTGGCGGGCAGCATCTTGTGCCGCCATCCCGTTGAGATCGGCCCCGGAAGAAGCTGCCGTCGGCGCTGTGTTCGGCACCTTGGCGGTCGTCGTCGCGGTGATCTTCACCCGGTCGATATCGATCTGGAATTCCTCGGCCACGACCTGCGCCACCTTCATATGGAGCCCCTGCCCCATTTCCGTGCCGCCATGGTTCATATGCACCGAACCGTCATTATAGACATGCACCAGAGCGCCAGCCTGATTGGACTCCGTCTTGGTGAAGGAAATGCCGAATTTCACCGGGGTCAGTGCGATGCCGCGTTTGACATAGCGGCTTTTGGCGTTGAATTCGCGGATCGCTTCGCGGCGCTTTGCGTAATCGGAGCTTTCCTCCAGTTCCGCAACGATGCGCTGGATAATGCAATCCTCCACCTTCTGGTGATAGGGCGTGACGTTGCGCGTGCCGTCTTTACCCATTTCATCGTAGAAATTGCGCTTGCGGATTTCCAGCGGGTCCTTGCCGACAGCGAAAGCCACTTCATCGATCACACGTTCCGCACCGACCATGCCCTGCGGGCCGCCGAAGCCGCGAAACGCCGTGTTCGACACTGTGTTCGTGTAAAGCGGCGCCGACTGCGCATGAACTGCCGGAAAGAAATAGGCATTGTCACAGTGGAACAAGGCGCGGTCGCCGACCGGACCGGAAAGGTCAGCCGAAAACCCGGCATTGAGCGCAAACAGATAATCGATGCCCAGAATATTGCCTTCATCGTCGAAGCCGACTTCATAGTCGATGACAAAGCCGTGCCGCTTGCCGGTCGAGGTCATGTCCTCGTCGCGGTCGAGCCTGATCTTCATGGCACGCTTGTGCTTCTTGGCCGCGATGGCTGCAATCGCCGCCCACTGGTTGGCCTGCGTTTCCTTGCCGCCGAAGCCACCGCCCATGCGGCGCACTTCCACCGTCACGGAATGGCTCGGAACGCCCAGCGCATGGGCAACCAGATGCTGGGTTTCGCTCGGTCCCTGCGTGGAGCAATAGACGGTGACGTCCTCATCCTCGCCGGGGATAGCCAGCGAAACCTGCCCTTCAAGATAGAAGTGATCCTGCCCGCCGAGATACATGCGGTTCTTGATGCGATGCGGTGCGGCATCGATGGCCGCGCGTGCATCGCCGCGCTTCAACGTCAGCGGCGTGGTGACAAGCCGGTCCTTCAGACCATCCAGCCCATCGATGGAATAGATGCCCGCTGCTTCCTCATAGTCGATTTTCGCCAGACGTGCGGCGCGGCGCGCCTGATCGCGGGTTTTGGCGATAACCGCAAAGATCGGCTGGCCGTGAAACTCGACCTTGTCGACGGCGAAGATCGGATCGTCATGCATGCCTGACGGCGAAACATCGTTCTCGCCGGGCACGTCCTTGTAGGTCAGCACGTCGATCACGCCGGGAGCGGCGCGAACCGCCGACAAATCGATCGACTTGAAAGTACCATGTGCGACGGAAGAAAACCCGAGACCGATGTGCAGCGTGCCTTCGGGCTCCGGTATATCGTCGATATAGACAGCCGTTCCCGTGACATGCTTGTGCGCGGAATCGTGCTTCTGGTCGGTCGCCACACCACCGACGATACGGGCCGCTTTCAGTGCGTTTGCAGGATGCTTGTTCATGATTGCCTCCTCACGCCGCGGCGATTTCCGCCGCGCGCAGCGGCGTGTAACTGCCTTCCGTTTCGGCGAAGAAACGCCGCAACAGATTGCGCGCCGCGAGCAGCCGGTACTCGGCAGTCGCGCGCATATCGCTCAAGGGCGTATAATCTTGCGAATAGGCTTCCAGCGCCGCTTCAACGCTCGCCTCTGTCCAGGGCCTGGCCGTCAGTGCTGCCTCCACCGCGCTTGCCCGCTTCGGCGTTGCCGCCATGCCGCCATAGGCGATACGAACGGTCGCCACATTGCCTGCCGCGTCGAGCGTCAGATGGAAAGCGCCGAGCGTCGCCGTAATGTCTTCCTCAAAACGCTTCGACACCTTGTAAATGGCAAAATGGCTGCCTTCCGCCGGCACCGGCACATGCACGGCCTCAACGAATTCGCCAGCCCCGCGGTCCTGTTTGCCATAGGCGATGAAGAACTCTTCCAGAGGTATGGTGCGGCGCTCCGCCCCTTTGCGCAAGGTGAGCTTTGCACCAAGTGCGATCAGCGGCGGCGGCGTGTCGCCAATCGGCGAACCATTGGCGATATTGCCGCCGATGGTTCCCATGTTGCGCACCTGTTCGCCGCCAATGCGGTTGATGAGCTGGCCGAGCTGGGGAATGCGTCTGGCGAGGAAGCCGAAGGCTTCCGTGTAGGTGACGCCCGCGCCGATGGTGATGACACCATTTTCCTCGCGCATGAAACGCAGTTCATCCAGATGGCCGATGAAGACGACCGGAGAAATGTCGCGCATCATCTTGGTGACCCAAAGGCCCACATCGGTGGAACCGGCGACGATGGTCGCCTTCGGTTCCGCTGCCAGAATGGTGGCAAAATCGTCGAGGTCGGCAGGCACGATCAACCGGTCCTTGCCTTCGCCCACTTCCACCCGCACGCCATCGCGCATCGCCGCCAGTTGTTCCAGCACGAGCGCGCGTTCGGCTGCGAGCGGATCTTCCGTTGCCGTGCCATAATCGGAAATGGCGCGCGCGGCGCGCATGATCGCCTCATAGCCGGTGCAACGGCAAAGATTGCCCTGCAATGCCTTTTCAATCTCGGCATCGGCAGGCTTCGGTTCGCGCATCCACAATGCATAGAGCGACATGACAAAGCCTGGCGTACAGAAACCGCACTGCGAGCCGTGAAATTCGATCATGGCCTTTTGCACGGGATGCAGACCGCCATCCGCTCCGCGCAGATGTTCGATCGTCACCACATGACAACCATCCAGCGAACCCATGAAGCGGATGCAGGCATTGACGCTCTCATAAACCAGCTTGCCGTCGGAAATCTTGCCGACCAGCACCGTGCACGCACCGCAATCGCCTTCGCCGCAGCCTTCCTTGGTGCCGCGCAGCTTGGCGGACAGCCGCAGATAATCGAGCAGCGTTTCGGTCGGCGAAACACGGTCGAGTTCGATCTTTTCACCGTTCAGAAGAAAGCGGATCGTGTGTCGCACAGACTGGTGCACAGACTGGTTCATGGCGCTTAGCTCCCGCGATAGGTGGAATAGGAAAAGGGCGAAACGAGAAGCGGTACATGATAATGCGCTTTTTCGTCTGAAATGCCAAAGCGCAAAGGAACAACGTCAAGGAACGGTACGGCATCGTCAGTCTTGCCGAAATATTCGCCGACATGAAACAGAAGCTCGTAGGAACCGGCCCGCAAGTTTCCCCCCGACAGCAGCGGCTCATTGCAGCGGCCGTCGTCATTGGTGCGAATTTCACGGATGGGTTCTGCCTGCTGATTCTCGATGCGACGCAATTCGATGCGCAGATTTGCTGCCGGCTTGCCGCTTACCGTGTCGAGGACATGCGTCGTCAACCGGCCATCACCGCTCTTTTCCTGACCCATTTGCACTCCTGCCGCTCTGCGATTCTCCTGCCGTCCCGACTGGAGAACTTACAAGCTTTTGATTTCCGGTGGTTTATTTCGGCCCGATATCGGCATCGGCTGTGGGGCCGCAACCACACCATGTTCCCAGCATTCAGTATTTCGCGATCCTGCGCATTGGGAAAGATGGTTATCGTTGGATGTCTTTCAAATTTTTGAAGGGGAATAATAGCGATAAATCTTTATTATCATGGGTAAAACGAACGAATACGAGGGAAGACCCGCAATGAAATATCCGCGCAATCTCGTCGGCTATGGACGCAACACACCAGATCCGCGCTGGCCGGGAGGGGCGAACATCGCCGTGCAGTTCGTCGTCAATTACGAGGAAGGCGGCGAATGCTGCGTTCTTGATGGCGATCCGGCGTCCGAATGCCTGCTTTCCGAGATTGTCGGCGCTCAAGCCTGGCAGGGCCAGCGCAACCTCAATATGGAATCCATCTACGAATATGGCGCCCGTTCCGGCTTCTGGCGCCTGTGGCGCGCCTTCACCCGGCGCAACATGCCCGTAACCGTCTATGGCGTGACGCTTGCCATGGCGAGGAACCCCGAAGCCGTCGCCGCCATGAAGGAAGCGGATTGGGAAATCGCCAGCCATGGACTGCGCTGGTGGGAATATAAGGACGTTCCCGAAGAGATCGAGCGCGAGCACATCCGCGAAGCCGTGCGCCTTCATACGGAAATTACCGGTTCGCGCCCGCTCGGCATCTATCAGGGCAAGCCGTCCGACAACACGCTGAAACTGGTGATGGAGGAAGGTGGTTTCCTCTATTCCGCCGATTCCTATGCCGATGAACTGCCTTACTGGGTGCAGGGACCGAAGGGGCCGCACCTGATCGTGCCCTATACGCTGGACGCCAATGATATGCGCTTTGCCACGCCGCAGGGTTTCAATTCCGGCGACCAGTTCTTCACCTATCTGAAAGACACGTTCGACGTGCTCTATCGCGAGGGTGCCGAAGGCGCGCCGAAGATGATGTCCGTCGGCCTGCATTGCCGCCTTGTCGGGCGTCCGGGCCGCGTGGCCGCGCTGGAACGCTTCCTCGATTACGTGCAGAGCCATGACAAGGTCTGGGTCGCCAAGCGCGTCGATATCGCCCGTCACTGGCATGAAAACTACAAGCCGGCCGTTGCGGACGTCGTGCCTTCCAGCGCTGAAAAAAACGCATTCGTCGCACGCTATGGCAGCATTTTCGAACATTCACCCTGGATCGCGGAACGTGCCTACGATGAGGGCCTCACCGTGGAGGAAGACACCGCTTCGGGTCTCGCCGCAGCCATGACCAAGGTGTTCCGCGCCGCCTCGCCGGAGGAACGGCTGGCCGTGCTCAAAGCGCACCCTGACCTTGCCGGCAAGCTGGCACAGGCAAAACGCCTGACCGCGGAATCGACCGCCGAACAGGCTGGCGCCGGTCTCGACGCGCTGACGGACGCGGAAAAACAGTCCTTCACCGAACTGAACGATGCCTATACCGCGAAGTTCGGCTTTCCCTTCATCATCGCCGTGAGGGGGCGCAACAAAAAGGAAATCCTCGAGGCTTTCCAGCGCCGCGTTTCCAATGATCGCGATACGGAATTTGAAACCGCCTGCGCTCAGGTGGAACGCATCGCCCTGCTGCGCCTCAAGGATATTCTGCCCGAAGCGCTTTATTGATCCCCGCCGCCCGGAGGTTCGCTTTCGGGCGCTTTTATTTTACGATTTCACGGCTGACCTTCTGATGCGTCGTGGATCAGCTTCTCACATAAGGAATTCCCCACATGGGCAACGACAAGAACAATCGCACCTATTATGCACCGACGGGCGGCCTGCCGCCGCAGACGCAGCTCCTCACCGATCGCGCCATGTTCACCGAAGCCTATGCGATCATTCCCAAGGGCACATTCAGCGACATCGTGACGAGCTTCCTGCCCTTCTGGGACAAGACGCGGCTCTGGGTCATTGCGCGGCCCCTCTCCGGCTTTGCCGAGACCTTCTCGCAATATATCATGGAAGTGCAGCCGGGCGGCGGCAGCGATCGCGCCGAACTGGATGAGGGCGCGGAAGGCGTACTGTTCGTGGTCGAAGGTGAGATCACGGTCACGGTGGCGGGCAAGTCCCATACGCTGACCGAAGGCGGCTACGCCTATCTGCCGCCGAAGAGCGGCTGGACGTTGCGTAACAACGGCGCGGCTACGGCCCGCTTCCATTGGGTGCGCAAGGCTTATGAATATGTCGATGGCCTCGACGTTCCAGAACCCCTATTCCTCAACGAAAAGGATATCGCGCCTAATCCCATGCCAGACACCAATGGCGCCTGGGCGACGACGCGCTTTGTCGATCCGAACGACCTGCGCCACGACATGCATGTAACCATCGTTACGTTCGAGCCGGGCGGGGTCATTCCGTTTGCCGAAACCCATGTCATGGAACACGGGCTTTACGTGCTGGAAGGAAAAGCCGTCTATCGGCTCAATCAGGACTGGGTGGAAGTGGAGGCCGGCGATTTCATGTGGCTGCGCGCCTTCTGCCCGCAGGCCTGTTATGCAGGCGGCCCCGGCAAGTTCCGCTACCTGCTCTACAAGGACGTCAACCGGCACATGAAGCTTTCGCGATAGGCGACCAGCATATCCACCACTTGCATATCGACCAAAGGCCGGGCACGTCCCGGCCTTTTTCCCTGGTTGGAATGCAAATAAAAACGGCGAGCCGAAGCTCGCCGTACCATTCTTCCGACTGGAGATCAGACTTGAAAACAGCGCAGTCCTTCTACGCTATCGAATGGTTCCTTAAACATATGACAAGAATATAAAAATTCAAATTACAATTTTGTTAAACCGATGCATCGATCTCCCGCATGCATCTTGCATTTCAATAATATTCATTCAATTCGATAAAATACTATAGCAACAAAACTTAAATGAATTCATCTCCGTTACACCAAGTGAACGGATAATCGGGCATAAGAAGAGACCCGGGAGGCCAGGACGAACCTCCCGGATCAACATTCGCATATCCTATGCAAACCGCGTCGCAGTTTGCTGGAAATGTGTTAGAACGAGCGCTGGAAGCGAACCATGCCCTGCCACGCGTCCTTGCCCTTGAGGTAGGACTTGTCGTCCTGCCACTTGGTATAGGAAACTTCCGGCGTAACCGTGAAGCCCGGAACCATTTCATAGGCTACGTTGGCAGTGGCTGCGAAAGTCTTGCTGCCATCATAGGCTGCCTGCGCATTGAAGATCGCCTTGTCGGTAACCTTGAATGCCGCGCCGCCCCAGACTGCCCAGTCACCACCCCAGGTGCCGTAGAAGCTGCTGATTGCACGGACGGAACCGAGCACATTGCCATTTCCATCGGTCTGCGTGATGTATTCGTCCTTGTTGGACTTGTAACCGCCCATCGCCCAGATCGAGAAACGGTCCGTGATGTTCACATCAGCGCGGACCTTGCCTGCCCACTCTTCGTTGCGCGCATCATAGGCGGCGACACCCGCGATCTTGCCCCAGCCGGCTTCATACTTCAGGCCACCGACGACATGCGGCGTGTAATCCTTGATGACGCCGTTGAAGCCGTATTTGCCATCCGTATCGTCATTGTTGCCCTGTTCGAGCGACACAATGGCAGAGAAGCCGTTGCCGCCGGTGAAGGTATAGCTGATCAGGTTCGTGCGATAGCCGCCCGCGAGGATCACGTCATCGTTGATGACATTGCCGAGATAGCCCGGGAAGGTAACAAAGGCCGATTCATCAAGACCGACACGCAGTCCGCCCAGCTGGATATAGGCGTAGCGCAGCGAACCGGACGAACCCTCAACACCATTGCCCCAATCGTAACGGGTTTCAGCAAAGGTCTTCAAAGTGCCCAGTTCGGTTTCCGAAACGGTCGTCATGTCCAGCGTGAAGCGAGCCTTGTTATCCCAGGTATCACGGCGCGTATCGGCCTTGTTACCATCGACAAAACCGCGACCGTAGACATTGTTGCCGCCAGTGACGTCGTAACGAACATAACCGGAGATGCGCAGGCAGGTTTCGGTACCCGGAATGTAGAAATATCCCGCACCATAGGCATCACAAACGCGAACATATTCAACGGACTCAGGCTCGGGCGTTACAATAGCATCCGCAGCATATGCCCCGGTGGTTGCAACCAGCGCCGCAGTCGAGCCGAACAGCAAGCTCTTGATTTTCATTTCACTATCTCCAGAATTTTTCAGACGAGACGTGATAGAATGAATTATTCAAAACCATCAATTCCAATTTTAGAATAAAACTGCGTTATGAAAGCATATGTGTCAATTTTAGCACTAATTATTAACTTCTTTACTTATAAGAATTATATAACTCAGAATTTATATCTCAATTAATATTTCCAATATATTCAAGCTAACAATTTTTATCGAACTATTTCTATACTTCCTCACACATAAAACAAACGGGGCCCGAAGGCCCCGTTTACAAGCATCGGCATCTGGCGCGCGTTTCGATCCGGTCGACCGGATCGGCGCCCACCCCCGTCAGCGGCTACTTCCCTGCCGCCTGCTGCGCATAGACATAGCTGTCATAGGTATATTCAGCGACGCGGAACCATTCGAAACCTTCGTCACGGAATTTCTTCCACGATGGATAGATTTTCGCCCATGCCGGATTCTTTTCGTTGTATTCCGCGTAGAGTTCGAAGGCGACCTTGTAGGCAGCATCCAGAACGTCACGCGGCAATGGCTGAAGCTTTACGCCCTTGGACACCAGCGATCGGATTGCAGCGGTGTTTTTCACGTCGTAAAGCGCGATCATATTCTGGGTCGCGGCTTCGGCAGCCGTATTGAGCGCAACCTTGTAGGCCTCAGGCAGGCTTTCGTACTGCTGCTTGTTGATGAAGAAGTGCACCGAAGCACCGCCTTCCCAGAAGGCCGGGTAATAATAGTAAGGCGCGATCTGGTAGAAGCCGAGCTTCTCGTCGTCATAGGGGCCGACCCATTCGGCGGCGTCGATCGTGCCGCGCTCCAGCGACGGATAGATGTCGCCGCCCGGAAGCTGCTGCGGAACGACGCCGAGCCGCGACATGACCTCACCGGCAACACCCGCGATGCGCATCTTCAGGCCCTTGAGATCCTCAAGGCTCTTGATTTCCTTGCGATACCAGCCGCCCATCTGCGCAGCGGTGTTGCCCCCGACAATACCCACGATGCCGTAATCGGCGAGGAAGGCGTTATAAAGCTCGTTGCCGCCGCCGTGATAGAGCCATGCGTTCTGCAGGCGCGTATTCATGCCGAAGGGGATGGCCGTGCCGATGGCAAAGGCCGGGTTCTTGCCGGTGAAGTAATAGCCGCAGGTATGCGCCATTTCGACGGTATTGGCCTGAACCGCATCGATGGCCTGCGGGCCCGGCACGATTTCACCAGCCTGGAAGACCTGAATCTGGAACTTGCCGTCAGTCATCTTCGACACGGCGTTCGCCATGAAGACCGCGCCGCCATAGATGGTATCCAGATTGTTCGGAAAGCCCGAAGTCAGACGCCAGCGCAGTGTCGGCAATTCCTGCGCGATTGCGGGAGTTGCGAGCGCCGCTCCGCTCGTTGCGGCGGCAGCGCCGATTGCTGCACTCTTCGTCAGAAATGTACGGCGGCTCAAATCCTGTTTCATGTGTCTCCTCCAAAGATTGTTCTGGTTTTATTGGGCCTGCTCAATGCTCGTTTCCCCTCATTGAGCAGGCTTTTGCTGTTGGTCCTTGTCCTGCCCGAAGCTCGGCTGCGGCGAACCGAATGACGGCGCGGGCAAGGGTTCGTTCGATGGCGCGGGCGCTCCAAAAGGTGGCGGAGCCGCGCCGAACGGATTGCCGCCGCCGGCATCGGGCATCGGCACATTGATCTGGATTGAGGCCGGATCGGCCTGCGGATGGCCGCTCTTGTAGTGGGTCACGATGCCCGGGAAGGCGATGATGATGCCGACCATGACAAGCTGGATTAAGAGGAACGGGATCGATCCCATATAGATCTGACCCGATGTCACCGGCTGGATGGTCGCACCCGTTACCTTATCCTTGTAGGGACGCGATGGCGCCACCGAACGCAGATAGAAGAGCGAGAAGCCGAACGGTGGATGCATGAACGATGTCTGCATGTTAACCGCCAACATGACGCCGAACCAGACCAAGTCGATGCCGAGGCTGTCGGCGACCGGCGCCAGAAGCGGGATGATGATGAAGGCCAGCTCGAAATAATCGAGGAAGAAGGCCAGGAAGAACACCAGTATGTTGGCGACGATCAGGAAGCCGATCTCGCCGCCCGGAATGGAGGTCATCAGGTGCTCGACCCATATGTGTCCGTTGACGCCATAGAAGGTGAGCGAAAACACGCGGGCGCCGAGCAGAATGAAAATAACGAAGGAAGACAGTTTCGCCGTGGCATAAAGCGCCGATTTCAGCATCGTCATGTTGAGGCGGCGGTTGATAATGGCCAGAAAGAGCGCGCCGACCGCGCCCATGGCGCCGCCTTCCGTCGGCGTTGCAACGCCGATGAAGATCGTTCCCAGCACCAGGAAGATCAGCACCAGCGGCGGGACGAGCGAGATCACCACACGCTGCAGCAGCCTCCAGCCTTTCAGGGTGCGGGCCTGCGGCGGCAGCGCGGGCACCGAATCGGGCCGCAGGATCGCCATGCCGATGATGAAGGCGCAGTAGAAGCCGACGAGCAGCAGGCCGGGAACCAGCGCGCCCTTGTACATATCGCCGACCGACCGGCCCAACTGATCGGCAAGAACGATCAGAACGAGGCTTGGCGGAATGATCTGTGCCAGCGTGCCGGAGGCGGCAATCGTGCCGCTCGCCACTTTGCGATCATAGCCGTAGCGCAGCATGATCGGGAGCGAAATCAGCCCCATGGAAATGACCGAAGCGGCAACCACGCCGGTCGTTGCCGCCAGAAGCGCGCCGACGACGATAACGGCAAAGGCGAGACCGCCGCGCACGGGACCGAAAAGCTGCCCGATGGTATCGAGCAGTTCTTCCGCCATGCCGCTTCGCTCCAGTATCAGCCCCATGAAGGTGAAGAAGGGAATGGCAAGCAATGTCTCGTTCGACATCTGTCCGAAGATGCGGTCCGGTATGGCCCCGAACAGATTGACCGGCAACAGGCCCATTTCGATGCCGACGAAACCGAAGGCGAAGCCCACGAAAGCCAGCGCGAAGGCAACCGGATAGCCGAGCAGAAGCACGACCACCAGCGACAGGAACATCAGCGGGGCGAGATTTTCCGCAATAAAAGCAATCATGTCCGTTCCCCTCAGAGCGCCTGGGCTTCCGCATCTTCAATGGCGACCGTGTCCGGTATGCGCCCTTGAAGGATTGCGATGCGCTTGATGAGTTCGGAGATGCCCTGCAATGCAAGCAGGCCGAAGCCGATGGGTATCAGCACCCAGACCGGCCAGAGAACCAGCCCCCCGGTATTGTTGGAAGTCTCGCCGCTGGCGATCTTTGCTTCCACGATGGGCCAGGAGAGGTAAATCGTGATGAGGCAGAAAGGCAGAAGGAAAAAGATCGTACCGAAAATTTCAACCAGAAGCTGTGTCCGTCGCGAATAGCGGCTGTAAAGAAGATCGACCTTCACATGCTCGCTGTGCAAGAGCGTATATCCGGCTGCGATCAGGAAGACCGCCGAGAACAGATACCATTGCGCTTCCAGCCATGCATTCGAACTGACATTGAACAGCTTGCGTGAAACCGCGTTGATGGCACTGATGAGCACGGCCACCAGTATGAGCCACGATACGGATTTTCCGATGATATTATTGGCCGCGTCGATAGCGCGCGACAACGCCAGCAAGACTGACATCGCTCCTCCCCTTCTGTTCCGCCTCCTCAAGCGGTTTTGGGGCGGATGATAGGACCGGCGAATCCGCCTCGCAAGCGGACGAAAGTTCTAAGGAACAAAGGACTACCCATTAGTGGGTAAGGCGAAATCAGCAGTCCGTGGCCGATGCCGGTTATGGCGAAGACAGGCGCAACCGGTTTTCTATGGCATAGCGTGTAAGCCCCGCCGTGCTGGCAATTCCAAGCTTCTTCTTGATGTTCTTGCGGTGGGTTTCAACGGTTGCTTCCGAAATGCCGAGCCTGATTGCAATCTCGCGATTGCTGCCGCCTTCGGCCACCAGCACCAGCACATCGTTCTCGCGAACGGACAAACCTTCCGACTTCCTCTCGCCGCTGTCGAGCAGCGCTTCCGAAACGCCGGACGAGAAATATGTTCCGCCTGACGCGACCGCATGAATGGCGGCCACGATTTCTGCCGTGGACACGTCCTTCAAGACATATCCCGAAGCCCCACGCATGATCGAGGTCGAGATATATTCGCGGCTGTCGTGCATGGACAGCATGAGGATACGGATGCCGGGAAACTGCTTCTTGAACAGTTCGATGGCATCGATACCGTTAAGAAGTGGCATATTGATATCCATCAGGACCACATCCGGGTTGACGGCGAGCGCCAGTTCGAGAGCGGCCCGCGCATTGGAAGCCGCACCAGCAACATCAATATCGTCATAGGTTTCGAGTACAGCCCGCAAACCGTCCAGCACCAGCGGGTGGTTGTCCACGAGCAATACGCGAATCTTGCATTCATTCGTCATGCGACTTCCGGTTCCCGCTTTCTTTCTGTTGCCGACTGCGGCAGGCGCGCGGTCAGTTGCGTACCATCTGCACTGGTTTCAACCAAGAGCACCCCGCCGAAATGTGCCATCCGCTCCTGCATATTTCGCAGGCCAAGTCCGGAAAGCGGATCCTTCAAATCACGCGCGGTGAAACCATTGCCATCATCGGCAACCGTCATCGTCACCTTGCCACCGGCTTCCCAGAGACGGATGTTCACCTGACTCGCGCCGGAATGACGCTCCACATTGGTGAGCGCCTCCTGCACGACACGATAAAGCGCAGTGCTTGCCTCTGGCTTCAGCGTCTCGCTCAACCCGCCCGCTTCCAGCCGGGTTTCAATGCCGGTCCGTTCAGAGAAATGCTCACACAGAGCCTTGAGCGCGACGGTCAGGCCAAGGTCGTCCAGAATGCGCGGACGCAGATCATGCGAAAGCCGCCGCACTTCCTTGATTGCGCCGTTGAGTGCGTCCGATGCCTTTTCGATTGCAAGCGGCGCACCCCCGCTGCCCATTCTCACCTGACGGCTCGCAAGGTCGATGGCGTAGCGGACGCCGACGAGATTTTGGGAAATGCCGTCGTGAAGCTCCCGCGCCAGTCGCGCCCGTTCCTCCTCCTGCGTATCGATGATGCGCTGCGCCAGTTCCTTCAGCTTGGTATCCGCCATGCGCCGCTCACGCAGGTTGAGCAGCATGCAGGTCGCGAAGACGAGCATCACAGCCGGAACGGCGATCAGGCTGACGATGAGGAAGGTCGTGCGGATATTGGCGCGAAAATCCGCATTAGCGGCGGCAGTCTGCACATAGACGTCATCGAGATAGACACCCGTTCCCAGCATCCATTTCCATTTATCCAGACCGACCGCGAAGGAAAGCTTGTCGGCCATTTCGCCGCTCGACGGCTTTTCCCACTTATACTGGTGCAGCCCGCCACCCTCCTTGGCCTTGCCGATCAGATTGGCGATGACGCGATCCCCGTCCGGATCGACGAGGTCGAGCCAGTTGTGGCCCGGGCGGAAGGTCTGGCGCGGATGAACGACATTATTGCCGTCATAATCATAGACGAAGAAATAACCGTCGCGACCATAATCGAGCGAGGTCAGTATCTCGCGCACCTTTTCCATGGCCGTGGTATCGTCGGGACCGGCTTCGTCGTAAATCTGCTGTATGGAGGAAAGGGCCAGATTGGTGAGATTGAGAAGCTCGGTCTCCTTGGCTTTCAGCATATTCTTCTCGAACGTGGCGATGCTGCTCTGCACCAGGTTGGCCGATTGCCAGGTAATAAAGGCCGTGACCGTCAATATGGCCACGATGAGCGGCACAATCGCCAGTGCAACGATCTGGTAGCGTAGTGTCACGTTCTCTCCTCCCGGCGTCCCAGGCCGACCTTTCAGCCAATGACTTTAAAGTTCCCGCCTTGCGAGGAAAAGGGGCGCGGGGAAAAACCTGGCACCGCAGGAGACGCAACCGCACAAGAAGAAATATATTGATAGCTATTTATATAACTAAAATACAAACAACGATCGCAGTTGATGACGCGAATATTTTATGCTCAATATCATTTTCTTGAACACTGTCTCGGAGTATACGGCTCCGGGAGCCATTCATTTCAGAGAGAATCTATTTATGAAAACCTATCGTTTAATCGGTCTTGCATTCACGCTCGCAACCATTTCAGGCGCTTCGTCCTTTGCTGCCCCGCTTCCCGGCGGCGCCAGCAACCTGCAGGAAACCTATGAGGACTGGACTGTTTCCTGTCAGAACCAGAAAGACACCAGCATCTGCGTGATGCGTCAGGAGCAGAGCAGCACGCAGACCGGCCAGCGCGTTCTGACGGCGGAACTGCGCAATGTCGCGGGCAAGGTTGAAGGCGTCCTGCTGATGCCGTTCGGCCTTGATCTCGCCAAGGGCGCGGCCCTCAAGATCGATGACGCCGCCGCGCCGAATCTCGCTTTCTCCACCTGCCTGCCGCAGGGCTGTCTGGCCCCAGTAAGCTTCGACGCCAAGCAGGTTGCCGCCCTCAAGGCCGGCACCAATATCAACGTCACCACGACAGCCCTGAGCCCAAGCCAGCCGGTTGCCTTCAAGGTTTCGCTGAAAGGCTTCGGCGCTGCACTCGACCGCATCATTGCGCTGACGAAGTAAGTCGCAGGATCAGATCGTCAAAGCCATACGCCCGCCGGGCGTATGGCTTTTTTATTGGAGCGCTCAGGCAGGGCGAGCCGAAACATGTGCAAGATGCCTGCGCCATCGCAGTGTCATCAACACCGCCACAATGCCGAGACCCGCGGCAAGACCGAGCCAGATACCGACACCGCCAAGTTCGAACTTGAACGCAAGCAATGCGCCGAGCGGCAAGCCCACGCCCCAATAGCCAAACAGAGCCAGGAACATCGGCACGCGGGTATCCCGCAGGCCGCGCAACATGCCTGCGGCGACCGCTTGTGCGCCGTCGACGATCTGGAAGAGTGCGGCCAGCGCAAGGAAAGTGACGGCCAGTTCCATCACCGGCAGGTTCTGCGGGTCGTGCAGATCAAGGAAGACGCCGATGAACAAGCGAGGGATGAGCACCATAAGCAGCCCCATGACTGCCATGAAGCCCACACCGAGCGCGTAGGCACTCCAGCCCGCATAGGCAATCGCCTTGGGGTGGCCGGCGCCATAAGCACGGCCCACACGCACGGTTGCCACCTGTCCGAAACCGAGCGGCACCATGAAACTGAGCGATGCGATCTGGATCGCTACGGCGTGAGCCGCCATAGCCGTCGGGCCGATGCGGCCCATCATGACCACCGCGGCATAGAAGATGGAGGTCTCGAACACGAAAGTGAGCGCCATTGGAATGCCGATACGCCACAGTTCAAGCAGGCGCGCCCAGTCGGGACGCCAGAAACGGCCGAACAGGTGATAGCGGCGGAAACGGCGATGGCGCAGGGTGATGAAGGCAAGTCCGAGGAACATCATCGTGCTTGATGCCGTGGTAGCGATACCGGCGCCATGCAATTCCATGCGCGGGAAGCCGAAATGGCCGAAAATCAGCGTCCAGCCGGCAAGCGCGTTGAAACCGATCGCAAGGGCTGCAATGAGCAGCGTCCACATCGGCTTTTCCATCGCCGCAAAGAATGAGCGCAGCACGATATAGCCCAGATAAGGCAACAGCGCCCATTGCAGCGTGTGCATGAAATCCGTCGAGCGGGCGGCGATGTCCGGACGCTGGCCTAGAAACAGGAAAATTTCCTCGCAATGCCAGAGCACGACCCAGACCGGGACCGCGATCATGATTGCGGTCCAGAAACCCTGACGAACGGTGCGGCGCACATCACGCACCGAATGGCGGTTCTTGCCAAGCGCAATGGCGATCATAGGCATCACCGCCGAGACAAGCCCCATCGAGAAGATCATCAGCGTATGATAGAAGCTCGTCGCGAGCAAAGCCGAGGCTAGCGTGTCCGCTCCGAGACGGCCGATAAAGATGACATCGGTCGCCGTCAGCGCGGCCTGCGAAAGATTGGTGAAGATCAGCGGCCAGCCGAGTGTCAGCGCCGCGACCATCTCCCTGCCCCAGCGTTGCGTGCCGGATTCATGGGGCTGCTCAAAGCCCGCATTGTTTGTCCTGTCCATAGTCCGCTCCCCGAAGCATCCGGGGCCGTCAACCCGCCGGATGTTCCATTTGAATGAGGCCACGCCCCGGAACATCAGAGACCATGTCAATCTGAGAAGAGGCGCGGAAATACGATCATCGACCGTCCCATGCCGGCTAAGGGCGTTTGTCGCTGCAAGAGCGACTTCGCCCCAACTTTTCGGGTTGCTCAATTTCTATTGGGAACGTTGTGTATGTTCCAGAAACTGATCCGGAGCCAAGCGGGCTGCGCATCGATTTGCACAAAATTAGAGCAACATGGATATCAGACTTGCTCAAAGAAGCAACACGTCTCGAAATGGATTTTTCGTCTCCAGACACATGGAGGAATCAAATCCTCATTCTGACGCGAAAGCGTCATTGCCTGTCCGATAAAGGATTGACGCTTATGGCCTAACCGATAGGAATGATTGCATTAATCGCAGGAGGCGTCATGCGCAGCACCAAAGTCATCCATATTGTCGGCTGTCATGCGGAGGGCGAAGTCGGCGATGTCATCGTCGGCGGCGTGGCTCCGCCTCCGGGTGCAACGGTATGGGAACAATCGCGCTTCATCGCCAGCGACGAAACCTTGCGCAATTTCGTGCTCAACGAACCGAGCGGCGGGGTGTTCCGCCACGTCAATCTGCTAGTGCCGCCGAAAGATCCTCGCGCGCAGATGGGCTTCATCATCATGGAGCCTGCGGATACGCCGACGATGTCCGGTTCGAACTCGATCTGCGTCTCGACCGTGCTTTTGGACAGCGGCATCATCCCGATGCAGGAGCCGGTAACCCGCATGGTGCTGGAAGCTCCAGGTGGCCTCATCGAAGTGGAAGCCGAATGCCGCAACGGCAAGGCGGAGCGCATCAGTGTGCGCAATGTTCCATCTTTCGCCGACCGATTGGATGCATCGCTGGAAGTTGAAGGACTGGGCACGATCACTGTCGATACCGCCTATGGCGGCGACAGTTTCGTCATTGTGGATGCGGCGCATATCGGCATGAAGATCGAGCCGGGTCGGGCGCGAGAACTGGCCGCGATTGGCGTGAAGATCACCAAGGCTGCCAATGAACAACTGGGCTTCCGCCACCCGGAAAAAGACTGGAACCACATTTCCTTCTGCCAGATCACCGAGCCAGTAACACGGGAGGGCGACGTGCTGACGGGCGTGAACACCGTTGCCATTCGCCCGGCCAAACTCGACCGCTCGCCGACCGGCACGGGCTGCTCGGCGCGCATGGCCGTGCTGCACGCCAAGGGCCAGATGGAGGTTGGTGAGAAATTCATCGGCAAGTCCGTGCTGGGTACGGAGTTTCATTGTCGGCTCGACAAGACGCTTGAACTCGGTGGCAAGCCAGCCATCAGCCCCATTATTTCCGGTCGCGCATGGGTGACAGCAACCTCGCAGCTTATGCTCGATCCAAGCGATCCGTTTCCCGGTGGATACCGGCTGGCGGATACCTGGCCGCGCGGCGACTGAGGTTCAGGCGCGGACGGTCTGCAAATGGCGCTTCTCTTCGCTTCCGTTGTTCATGTACCCTAGAGCGCGTTCCGATCTGATTGGATCAGATCGGCGCTCTAATTCTTTGTTTTCACGCGCATCTTTCCCGAAAACCGTTTCACACTTTTCGGGATGCGCTCTGAAGTACATTCCGCTCCGGTTCTCGAGAAACACCATTTTCGTTTCGTCATCACCAGAATCTCAATCACCCCCGCGCACCTTCTTTACCCGCGCTCTTCTGACCTCTTTATCGAGCGCCACACCCCTCACCCTGAGGTGCGGAGCGAAGCGCAGCCTCGAAGGGCGAGGTCCAGATGGAACGGCCACCGCAACGCTGGTCTTCCACCGTCATTCGTCGCCCCCCTCGATCCTTCGAGACGGCCCTGCGGGCCTCCTCAGGATGAGGATCGAGAAAATAAAAACCCCGCCGAAGCGGGGTTTTCTTTATTCATCCGGATCGCATGCTTATGCGAAGTCGAGCGCGCGGTCGCCGTCTTCATCCTTGATGCGGGATGGCAGGCCGATCTGGTTGAGGATGTGGAGGAATGGCTTTGGATTGAGCTCTTCCACATTGACCATCTTCTTCACGTCCCATTCGCCCGAAGCGATGAGGATTGCGGCTGCAACCGGCGGAACGCCAGCGGTGTAGGAAATGCCCTGCGAACCCACTTCGTTATAGGCGTCCCTGTGGTCGGCAACGTTATAGATGAAGACTTCCTTCTCCTTGCCGTCCTTGGTGCCCTTGACGAAATCGCCAATGCAGGTCTTGCCGGTATAGTCCGGTGCCAGCGATGATGGATCGGGCAGCACAGCCTTCACTACCTTGAGCGGCACGACTTCCAGACCTTCGGCGGTCTTGACCGGCTGTTCGGACAGGAGGCCCAGATTGTTCAGCACCGTGAAGACGTTGATATAGTGATCGCCGAAACCCATCCAGAAACGCACGTCGGCGTTCGGATAGTTCTTCGACAGCGAGTGGACTTCATCATGGCCGGTCATATAGGCCTTGCTCGGACCGACGACCGGCAGGTCGAAGGTGTGGCCGACTTCGAACATCTTGTTCGACTGCCAGGCACCGTTCTGCCAGGAATAGACCGTGCCGGTGAACTCACGGAAATTGATTTCCGGGTCGAAATTGGTCGAAAACCAGCGGCCATGTGAACCGGCATTGATGTCGACGATGTCAATGGATTTGACTTCATCGAGATAGTCGTCGGCAGCAAGACGCGCATAGGCATTGACCACGCCCGGATCGAAGCCAATGCCGAGAATGGCGGTAATGCCCTTCTCTTCGCATTCCTTGAGGTGCTTCCATTCGTAATTGCCATACCATGGCGGGGTCTCGCAGATCTTCTTCGGGTCTTCATGGATTGCGGTGTCCATGTAAGCCACGCCCGTATCGATACAGGCGCGAAGAACCGACATATTGAGGAAGGCCGAGCCGACATTGATGACGATCTGAACGCCCGTCTTCCGGATCAGGGCCTTGGTGGCCTCCACATCCATTGCGTCCAGCGCATGCGCTTCCAGCTTCACCTCCGTCTTGAGGCTCTTCTTTTCATGCACGCTATCGATAATCTTGCGGCATTTCTCAACCGTGCGGGACGCAATATGGATATCGCCCAATATGTCAGAGTTTTGCGCACATTTATGTGCAACAACCTGTGCCACGCCCCCGGCGCCGATAATGAGAACGTTCTTCTTCATTTTCTGTCGATGCTTCCTCTTCCAGCGGTTTCCCGCCATCTATTGACCGTCCCGATTGCCTTCTCATTCGGAACACATGAGTTCGTTGCAGCGTGAAGCCGCAACAGGATCTTTACGAAAGCGACCCTTCAAAATCCGCGTAATCAAATTCGCGGACAACTCTGACCGTGCCGTCCAGTTCACGCACGGCAATGGCTGGCATTTTCACGCCATTAAACCAGTTCTTCTTGACCATGGTGTAACCGGCCGCATCCTCGAATGAGAGGCGGTCGCCGATGGCAAGTGGCTTGTCGAAAGTGAACTCGCCGAAAATATCGCCGGCGAGGCAGGACTTGCCGCAAACCATGTAGCTATGCTCGCCATTGTTCGGCGCCATCTTCGCCTTTTCGCGATAGATCAGCAGATCGAGCATATGCGCCTCGATCGAGCTATCGACGATGGCAAGGTTCTTGCCATTGAACAACGTGTCGAGCACCGTCACTTCCAGCGTCGTGGTCTTGGTGATCGAGGCTTCGCCCGGCTCCAGATAGACCTGAATGCCGAACTTTTCCGAAAACGCCTTCAGTCGTGCGCAGAACTCATCGACCGGATAATCATCGCCGGTGAAGTGGATGCCGCCGCCAAGGCTGACCCATTCGACGCGGTTGAGAAGCGAGCCGAACTTTTGTTCGATGTCGGTCAGCATCCGGTCGAAAAGACCAAAGTCGGAATTTTCGCAATTGTTATGGATCATGAAGCCGGTCACGCGATCCATGACCTTCTCAACCTTCGCCACATCCCATTCGCCAAGACGGCTGAACGGACGTGCCGGATCGGCAAGATCGAAGCTCGAAGACGAGATGCCCGGATTGAGGCGCAGCCCGCGCTTGATGCCCGACGCCTTGTCAGCAAAGCGTTCGAGCTGGCCAATCGAATTGAAGATGATCTTGTCGGCGTGGCTGATGACCTCATCGATCTCATTGTCGGCATAGGCCACACTATAGGCATGGGTTTCGCCGCCGAATCTTTCATGGCCAAGACGCACTTCATTGAGCGAAGACGAGGTGGTGCCGTCCATATATTCGCTCATCAGATCAAACACCGACCAGGTGGCGAAACATTTCAGCGCCAGCAGTGCCTTGGCGCCGGATTTCTCGCGCACATAGGCAACCTTTTCCATGTTGCGCTTCAGCTTGGTCTTGTCGATCAGGTAGTAGGGCGTCTGGATCATGGGCGTTCCGGGTCATTTAATGGGAAAATCTGGCCTCGCCAGCAAGTCTGGTCTGCCAAGTTGAGGAAACATCAGGCGGTTTCCCGAATTATTTGAAGGCTTATAGGAAGCTTGTGACAGAAACACAAATCCGCCACAGCATTATCGGGAAAATTTCCCCATAAGCCATCGCGGATTACTTCCCTGCCTTCAGGGCTCGCGTCTCATATAGAGCTTTTTATCAGGATTTGAACCCCTTCCCTTCCCGCTCTACCCGCTCCGCCGTTTTCGTTGAAAGTCTTTGCCGGCGCCCCTGGCTTTTATACAACTGGAAGGCCCGCTAAGATTGGTGAGTATCGTCAAATTAATTAAACAAGCATTTGCTTGACAAATTACGAACACGAGCGTAGCCGTTGTTTCCATGTTCAGGGCGACCTCATCAGGCATTCGCCCACGCAATGACAGCCAAAGGAAAATCAGATGCAGGATCACAAGCCGACCGCCGGTTGGGGAGACCTGTTCGCAGGCAGAAACGCTATCGTATCGCTGACGCTCGTCGGCGGCGTGGCGCTTCATGCCATCAACGTGTTCATTGCCACAACCATCCTCCCAACGGTGGTCGCCGACATTGGCGGCATGGATTATTACGCGTGGAACACGGCGCTGTTCGTGACCGCATCCATTCTCGGCTCCGCCCTTGTGCCGCGCCTGCTTTCGCGGGCAGGCCCGCGCAGCGCCTATCTGGTCGCAGCGTGCATCTTTGCTGCGGGAACCCTGACTTGCGGCCTCGCGCCCTCCATGCCCGTCATGCTGGCGGGGCGCTCCATTCAGGGTCTTGGCGGTGGCATGATGCTCGCCCTGTCATATTCAATGATCCGCATCGTCTTCGATGAATCGCTATGGCCCCGCGCCATCGGCCTCGTTTCCGGCATGTGGGGCGTTGCCACGCTTGTCGGCCCGGCGATTGGCGGCGTTTTTGCGGAACTCGGCATGTGGCGCGCTGCCTTCTGGTCGCTTGCGCCCGTGATTGCCGTGTTCACAATCATGGCCATGACGGTTCTGCCCCGCGAATCCGGTTCCGCTGCCAGCAATGACCGGCTGGCATGGCCACAGCTCATTCTTTTGACCGCTGCCGTCCTTGCCGTTTCCGCCGGAAGCATTTCGTCGGAACTGGCGCTGAATGCCGGCGGCGTCGCACTCGCAATCGTCTTGCTGCTTCTCCTCGCTGTCGTCGAAAAGAAGGCCAGCCGACGCATTCTTCCGAAAGGGTCTTTCAGTATCCGGAAACTCGGCGCGCTTTATCTGACGCTCGCCTTCCTCAGCGCGTCCGTTACCAGTTCGGAAGTCTTCGTACCGCTGTTCTTTCAGGTGCTGCATAACCAGTCGCCGCTTGTCGCGGGATATCTGGCAGCAATCATGGGCGGCAGCTGGACACTTGGCTCGATCGGGTCGTCGGGGATTGCCGCCGGACGCACCGACCGCGTTATTCTCGCCGCCCCCGTCATGGGCGTAGCCGGGATGGTCGCGCTGGCCGTCCTCATTCCGGCAGGAAGCGAAGGTCATTGGTACGATCTGCTGCCGATCTGCATCGCGCTCGCAGTCATCGGTTTCGGCGTGGGGCTGACATGGCCGCACCTGCTGACCGGCATTTTCAAGCGCGCGAACGCAGAAGATCAGAACCTTGCATCCGCCTCCGTGACCATGGTGCAGCTTTTCACAACCGCCCTTGGCGCAGCACTTGCCGGAATGGTTGCCAATATGGCTGGGCTCACCAATCCCGGCGGCTTTGCAGGCACCGCACATGCCGCGCTCTGGCTCTTTTCCGGCTTCGCCATTCTGTCCGCACTGGCGTTCGTGTCGGCGCTCGCTCTGGTCCGCAGCGCAAGACAGCCGCAAACGGCCCAATGCTGAGAATTATCAGGCGGCGGGCGAAATAACGTAGGCGCAGCGCCGCGCACCGGCGAGAATATGTTCGGTTCGGTTTACAGAAACATCAGGGCCAAGCACGGCCCTGAATACCTGAAGCTCCGCGCGGCAGAAGCCCTGGCAGGCGTCCGCGGCAGCGCAGATCGGGCAGTGATTTTCGATGAAGAGCCAGGAGCCATCCTCCTGCTTTTCGGCATGGGCCATGTAACCTTCCGCCGAGCGGATCGCGGCAAGTTCCAGCACCCGCTCGCCGAGCGGCATATCTTTCAGGCGCGCCTGATACTGACGGCGGGTCTCGGATTCGCGATGGGCGATCAGCGTGTCCAGCGCGTCCTCACCGAGAATGCTGCGAACGGAATGGAGAAGCTGGACCGTCAAATCGGCATGTGTATCGGGGAAGCGCCTGTTGCCGGTCTCTGTCAGGTCCCAGAATTGAGACGGACGTCCGACCCCCTGCGATACGGAATGGGGAGCGACCAGACCTTCTTCAGCCAGTCGCACCAGTTGCTGGCGGACAGCTTCGCCGGTCGTTCCCAGATGCTCGCCGATCGCAGCTGCCGTCTGGGCCCCCCGCATCTTAAGCGTGAGCATAACGCGCTCGGCGGGAGAACGTGCTACCGGAGCGTCGGTATTTAGAAAGTCATTCCTTGACATATTGACGATTTTCTATTTAAAGAAGAATTATCTTGTTAAATAAGCTATCTACCCCACTTTAGCAAGATAGTTATCAAATGACGGCACTCAACCGGCGTCCAGCAACAGATTGACGGGCCTCACGGTCCGTACCGCGACGGCGTACGTAACAAGGAGTTTTGAAATGAGCTTCACCTTGCCCCCGCTTCCCTATGCAACCAACGCGCTCGAGGGCGTGGGAATGGGTACGGAAACGCTTGAGCTGCATCATGGCAAGCATCATCAGGCTTATGTGACTGCCCTCAACGGATTCGTTGAAAAGAACGATGCGCTCAAGGGCAAGTCGCTCGAAGAAATCATTCTCCTTGCCAAGGACAAGGCCGATCTGGCCCCGGTGTTCAACAATGCCGGCCAGCACTGGAACCACAATCTGTTCTGGCAGAACCTGTCTGCTTCCGGTGGCCGCCTTCCCGGAGCGCTGGAAAAGAAAATCACCGAAGATTTCGGCGGTGTCGACCAGTTCAAGGAAGCCTTCAAGACCGCAGCCGTCGGCCAGTTCGGTTCGGGATGGGCATGGCTGGTTCTGGCCGATGACGGCAAGCTCAAGGTCACCAAGACCCCTAACGGCTCCAATCCGCTGGCAACCGGCGAAGGCAAGGCGCTATTAGGGCTTGATGTCTGGGAGCATAGCTATTATCTCGATTTCCGTAATCGTCGGCCTGACTATGTAACGAATTTCCTCGACAAGCTGGCCAATTACGAATTCGCGGAAGCCACCCTGAAGGCAGCATGACGCGCTTACATTGATTGCGATCAAGGCGTTTTGCCTGCAGGAAATGCAGACTCCACGGAGCTGCGTGACTGCGGGCAAAATGCGGCAATGACCAAAACGACCGATCCATCCACGGGCGCCGTCCTCCCAAGCGGTGCAGGAGCAAGACAGAGACAGTTCCGAAAATGAGCAGCAACTTCAATCAGGAAACCGTCACCGACATCCATCACTGGACCGATACGCTGTTTTCCTTCCGCACCACGCGCGACCCCGGCTTTCGCTTCCAGAGCGGCCAGTTCATCATGATGGGGCTGGAAGTAAACGGCAAGCCGCTCACGCGCGCCTATTCGATTGCCTCGAGCCTTTACGAAGACGGGCTGGAATTCTTCTCGATCAAGGTGCCGAACGGTCCGTTGACCTCCAAGCTTCAGCATCTGAAGGTTGGCGACCAGATCATTCTTTCCAAGAAACCGGTCGGCACACTTCTCTACGACAATCTGAAGCCGGGCAAAAATCTCTGGCTGCTCTCGACCGGCACCGGTCTTGCGCCGTTCCTGTCGATCATTCGCGATCTGGAAGCCTATGAACGTTTCGAAAAGATCATTCTTGTTCATGGCGTGCGTCAGGTCGCGGAACTCGCCTATACGGATTTCATTTCCAACGAACTGCCGCAGGATGAATTCCTTGGCGAAATGGTCAAGAAGCAGCTCATCTACTATCCGACAGTCACGCGTGAGCCCTACAAGAATCGTGGCCGCCTGACCGACCTCATTCGTTCAGGACAGCTGTTCACCGATGTTGGCCTGCCAGAGTTCAATCATGACGACGACCGCATGATGCTCTGCGGCAGCCCGGAAATGCTGGCCGAAACAAAGCAGATACTTGAAGAGCGCGGTTTCAAGGAAGGCAGCCAGAGCGAAGCCGGACACTACGTCATCGAGAAGGCTTTCGTGGAGAAATAACTCTGCCGAAACGGGCTGGACTGTTAATGGAGGGAGGCATCAGCCTCCCTTTTTCTTTGCCCGCTCTCTGGTGCGCGCCTGCCGAAAACTGGAACGGGCTCGGGGAAAACAAAAAAACAGGATGCCCTAAGCCCGTACCGCCTGCAAGAAAAACGCCTTAACGCCCGCGACCATTTCCGCTCGATCCATCATATCGGGGTTGGAGATGATTTCATCGACCGCACCGTGCAGCGCATTGAAAAGGAGCACAGCCGTCAAACGCGGATTGGAGATTTTCCACGCACCTGCGGAATTGCCGTCGGTCAACAACGCATCGAGCCGGACGATTGCCGGATTTTCCTGCTTCATGCGCCGCAGGGGCGGATGAAAATCATGGAACACCATGTCGTGTATCCTGTAATTGTCCAGATAGCCGGCGATCCCCGTCTCGGCCCACGCTACCAGCTTTCCGTGCCAGTCATCGGCCGGATACTGGCCCAGCTGACGCTCCAGCCCCTCGCAGAACCCGTCGATAAATCGCTCCCGCAAGGCGATCAGGATGTCGTCCTTGCTGCGAAAATGCAGATAGAACGTACCTTTGGCCACACCGGCAAGGCGGACAATTTCATCCACGCTCGTCGCCGCGAAGCCCTTTTCGAGGAAGAGGGCCTCGGCTGCAGCCATCAGTTCATCGCGACGTATTTCAGCGGGCTTGGTGCGGGGTTTGGGCTTGGTGGCGGTCGGCGGCAAAGCAATCTCCGGAACTTCAGGATGCCGCCAATCTACCCCGGATTGCCGCCCTGTCAAAAACAAGGCTGTTTGGCCGAACCACGCGGTCTTCCAGCCAGTGCAGCGCTGCCTCGACATTAGAGAAGGTGCCAGCCGGAACACGGAACAGCTTCTCAGCGTCCATGCGGCTTGCCTGTTCATACACAGATTCCGGCACGATATTCACCATCCCCAGCACCTGTTCGCGAATGCGCTGCGCATTGCGCTGAAACCATTGCTTGACTTCACGCGCCGATCCTTCCGGATGCGTGAGAGCATCCTCGTCCAGAAACCGGCGGATCGTGACAAAGGGCTTTCCTTCATCAAGCCAGCGGTTCCAGGCATCAAAAAATTCACGCGTCTCCTCCATGGTCGATGCGCCCTTCGACAGGGTGACCACGTAAGGCCAGTTTTCCGTATGGTGAAGCATTACACTCCCTCCTGATCGATATTCCTGAATTTCGCAGCAATGTTGCCGCTGCGAGCCGTGACGACGATCCGGCGATCCGCACGCACACAAGCAGGTGTCCGAACCGCCGCACAACTCATGACTGACTATCAGTCAGTGAATTTGTGACACGAAAATATGAATATTACAATCATGTTTTGAAGGGAGTTTGTTGCGCGGATTTGGAAGGCGCCGGGCGCGGACCAAACCGCAGCCCACCCCGGCACATGTGTCGGGTTTTGCAGCGAACAGGTCCGAATATTCGGGAAGATTGCGGGCTATCGCCTCAGCCATTCAATTCAAAATCGAGCCCGATATCGAGGTTTGGCGCGCTGTGCGTCGTCCAGCCGACCGAAATCAGATCGACTCCGCTTGCGGCAACAGCTGCGACCGTTTCCGGTGTGATGCCGCCCGAAGCTTCCGAAATGGCGCGGCCATCGATGATCGATACGGCCTCGCGCAACTGGTCCGGTGACATATTGTCGAGCAGAACTGCGTCCACACCCACCCCCATTGCTTCATCAAGCTGTTGCAGCGTGTCAACTTCAACCTCGATCTTGACCATATGGCCTGCATGGGCCTTGGCGCGCTCAATGGCTTCCCGCACGCCGCCCGCGACTGCGATGTGGTTGTCCTTGACGAGCACCGCATCATAGAGCGCGAAGCGATGGTTCATTCCCCCGCCTGCCCTGACCGCATATTTCTGCAAGGCACGCAGCCCCGGCGTCGTCTTGCGCGTGCAGACAATGGAAGCCCTGGTTCCCGCCACCGCCTTCACCAGATTGGCCGTTGCCGTGGCGATACCGGACAGGTGACCGAGAAAATTGAGCGCCGTTCGCTCATTCGCCAGGATCGACCGCGAACTGCCGGAAACGCGCGCAATGTCGCTCCCTTTTTCAAGAAACTGGCCATCCCGGGCCATGCGCTCGAAAGTGACGTCCGGATCGACCAGACGAAACGCCATTTCAGCCACATCCAGCCCGGCGATGACACCCGGCTGGCGCAGGCTGAACAGCATGGCCGAGCGGTGATCCTCCGGTACGACGGCATTACTGGTGATATCACCGGCAAGCCCCAGATCTTCCAGAAGCGCGGTGCGCACCAGCGGTTCGACAACAAGCGGAGACAGGTGCGGCAGGTTCATGAAGCTATCCTGGAAATTCGATTTGGACCAATGATCTCGTGAGCCTGCGCGAACGCCGTCTCGAATGTGTGAAAACGGCGTCTGGCGACTGCATCCTTTTGCGGATGATCGATGCGGGCATGGCTGCCGCGCGACTCGCACCGTTCATAGGCCGCTACCGCAGCGACCAGCGCCACCGCGGCGGCATCGTCTGACTCAGCGAGCGGAAGAAGGGTGGTGATCGCCACGCGCAAACCTTCTTCATCGCGCAGCAGGCCTAGATGACTGGAAACGACGCGCCGTACCGGTTCGGGATCGGTATCTCCGGGCAGGCTGACGGGTACGAGATGGCGAACACCGATTACTTCTTCATCCACAAGGGCGTGAGCGGCGCGCAGCCCCATTGCCGCAGCTTCGAGTAAAGAATTGCTGGCAAGCCGGTTCGCGCCGTGCAGGCCGGTGCAGGCAGCTTCACCAACAGCCCACAGGCCGGGTATGGTACTGCGCCCGTCAGCGTCGGTCTTGATGCCGCCCATGTGGTAATGGGTGGCGGGCCGCACCGGAATGGGGTCGCGCGAAGGGTCGATGCCATGTTGCCTGCAAAGCGCATCGATACCCGGGAAGCGGGTTGCAAAACCTGCCCCCAGAGCCGCCCGCGCATCGAGGAAAACCTTTCGACCTTGGCCGATCTCGCTGCCAATGGCACGGGCAACGACATCGCGTGGGGCTAGCTCGCGGCCCGGAATGTCGGCCATGAACCGCTCACCGCGATCATTGATGAGTTCCGCGCCTTCGCCGCGCACCGCTTCGCTGACCAGCGGCAGGCGTGGTGCAGAGACGGCAAGTGCAGTCGGGTGAAATTGCACAAACTCCATATCGGCAAGCACTGCGCCCGCGCGACCCGCCAAAGCAGCCCCCTGCCCCAGATTGCCAAGCGGTGTTGTGGTTGCTTTATAAAGCGCGCCGATACCACCGGTCGCCAGAACCACGCTGCGCGCGGCAACCGGTCCAATATTCTGCAGGCAGGCACCGACCACACGGCCATCCTGCTTGATGAGCCGCAGGGCGCGGGTGTTTTCCATGACGGTGATCGAGGGCGTTGCCAGAACCTTCGCGATCAAAGCGCGCATGATGCCAGCGCCCGTCGCATCGCCATCGACATGGACGATACGATGGCGACTGTGTGCGGCTTCCAGACCAAGGGACAACGAACCGTCGGCCTTGCGGTCGAAGCGCACGCCATGGGCTTCCAGAGCAGCAATGACGTCCGCGCCTGCTGCGATGATTTCCGCAGCAACCGCCGCATTGCACAGGCCGTCGCCTGCTGCAATCGTGTCGGCCAGATGCAGCGCCGCACTGTCGTCCGCCCCGATACCCGCAGCGATCCCGCCCTGCGCCAAAGTGCTGGAACCAGACAGGCCAAGGCTTCCCGCTGTCACCAGCAGGACCGGCTGGGGTGATAGCGTCAGCGCGGTCATCAGCCCGGCAAGTCCACTGCCGACGATGAGAACCGGAGCCGTCCGGGCGTTGATCATATTGCCAGCATCCGTTCGACGGCGCGCCGGGCCGGTTCCATCAAAGCGGCGTCGACCACCACTTCATGACGATTGTTTGCCAATGCATCGCGGATATTGGCGAGGGTTATCCGCTTCATATGCGGACAAAGATTGCAGGGGCGGATGAACTCAACATCCGGGTGATCAACGGCGACATTGTCGCTCATCGAGCATTCGGTCAAAAGCACCACGCGCTGCGGCTTCTTCTGACCGACATAGTCCGACATGACTGCCGTGGAACCGGCAAAATCGGCTGCCTCCACCACTTCCGGCGGGCACTCCGGATGCGCCAGAACCATGATGCCGGGATGGCTTTCGCGCAGTTCACGAATATCGTCTGGGGTGAAACGCTCATGCACCTCGCAATGGCCATGCCATGCGAGGATTTCCACGTCGGTTTCACGCGCCACGTTCTGGGCCAGAAACTCGTCGGGAATCATCAGCACACGCGGCACACCGAGCGATTCCACCACCTTTTTGGCGTTGCCGGAGGTGCAGCAAATGTCGGACGCCGCCTTCACGGCAGCCGATGTGTTGACATAGGTGATGATCGGCACGCCCGGATGCGCCTCGCGCAAAAGCGCCACGTCTTGCGGCGTGATGCTGTCGGCCAGCGAACAGCCTGCGCCCATATCGGGGATCAGTACTGTCTTGCCGGGATTGAGCAGCTTGGCCGTTTCGGCCATGAAATGCACGCCCGCCAGCACGATCACGTCGGCATCGACTTCAGCCGCCTTGCGTGCCAGCGCCAGACTGTCGCCGACAATGTCGGCCACGCAGTGGTAGATTTCCGGCGTCTGGTAATTATGCGCGAGGATGACGGCGTTGCGCTTTTTCTTCAGCTCAAGAATGGCCGCGACATCGTCCTCGAAGCCGAGCCACTCTGCCTTCGGCAACACCCTGGCCACCCGGTCATAAAGTTGCGAAACGGAAACATGATCGTTCATGGTGGCCTCCAAGGTCACTTACGCATTTCCCTTATACTCAACATGAGCATTTTATAATCGCAACCTTATACTCGATTCGAGTATATTGTCAATCGCGGGAAATTGGCAGCTTGGCTCCAGCCAGATGACGCTCGGAAAGGGCGCGTTCCTCGACAATCGAGTAGCGGAAACGGAAGAGCTTTGCCGGGCGTCCGCCGGTTTCGCTGTGGCTTTCGCCAGTCTCTTCGACCAGATCCTGCTGTTCGATCAGGCGGCGGAAATTCTGCTTGTGCAGGCGCAGCCCCGCCAGCGCTTCGACGGTGCGCTGCAATTGCAGCAGGGTGAAACTTTCCGGCATCAGCTCGAATACCACCGGGCGATATTTGATCTTGGCGCGCAGCCGCGCAATCGCCGTGGCAAGGATGCGACGATGATCGGCAAACATGGAGCGACCGTTCTCGTCTTCCTGCATACCGGCTTCGGCCACCAGACCGGCCTCGAACAGCAACTCATAGCGTTGCAGCACAAGGTCTTCATTCCAGCGCCCGCTCCAATCTCCGCTCTCGAAGCCGAAGGTGAAGGCGATCCGCCGCATGCGCTGCGCCGTCAGTTCGGGCGTCTCTGCCCGATAGGCCCAGACGAGGAGCGCGTTGTTGAGGTGTTCCATGATGGGCGGCTCGCCCTGGCGGTGATCTTCCCACGGCAGATAATCATACCAGCCGCGCCATCCAGCCTGCCCCGCAGCGGCGTCGCTTTCGCGTACCAGGCCCAGATAGCTGATTGAGATGATACGCTCGCCCTGTGCATGCCGGTCCCGGTCGGCAAAGGTGTAGAGTTGCTCCAGATATCCAACCGGATGTGCGGTTTCAGACTGCACCCAGGCGCGCAGGCCCGCTTGCAGAGAGCGGTGCTCGCTCTCGAACGGACCGGATGGCAGGGCCTGCCCTCCCCGCACGGTCATGACGCGCGGCTGTTCGCCGGTAACAGCTGCCAGCACGGCTATCAATTCGGTATGGGCAATATCGTCAGTCACGGCCGCTCCAGAAAACACTTCCGGCATTGAACGTGATTGAGCAACGAATACAAGGCGCTGCCCGTTACCGGCCACAGCTTTCAGCGCTTAAACCTTGTTCCCTGCTCCGAAAACATGTTCCGGCCCCGGAAAAGAGCGTGCCCGCACCTCCTCGGCATAGGCTTTGGCCGCATCGGACACCTCTGGCGCCAGATGCGCAAAACGCTTCACGAAGCGCGGCGTGAAATCCTGAAAAAGCCCCAGCATGTCGTCTGAAACCAATATTTGTCCATCGCAGGCAGCAGATGCCCCGATGCCGACCGTTGGGATGTCAAGCGATGCGGTGATCTCACGCGCCAGCGGCTCTACCGTGCCTTCGATCACCAGCGCAAAAGCGCCCGCATCGGCAATGGCCTGTGCATCGCGGCGAATTTGATCGGCCTCTTCATCGCCGCGTCCGAGTGAGCGGAAGCCGCCGACCGTGTTGACCTGCTGCGGCATCAGACCAACATGGCCGAACACGGGAATGCCGCGCTTGACGAGGAAAGAAACCGTTTCCGCCATCTCCTCGCCGCCTTCGAGCTTTACGCCGTCGCAGCCGGTTTCCTGCATGACGCGGGCCGCATTACGGAACGCCTGTTCCTTCGATTCCTGATAGGAACCGAACGGCATATCGACGATAACGCAGGCCTTTTCCACCCCGCGCATCACCGCCTGCCCATGGGCGATCATCATGTCGAGCGTTACGGCAAGAGTGGAATCCATGCCGTAGAGCACCATGCCAAGCGAGTCGCCGACCAGCAGCAGGTCGCAATGCGGATCGAGCAGCCGCGCGATCGGCGTCGTATAGGCGGTGAGGCTGACGATGGGGCGTTCGCCCTTCATGGCGTGGATGGATTTAGGCGTCAGCCGCTTCTGTTTGACGGGTGCGCTCATTTCAGGCTGCCCTTTCCTGCGCGACATGTGCGATGACGCGGTTATCGAGAAGCCGCGTGGCGCCAAGACGAACGAACAGCGCAATGAGAACCGGGCGCCCCTGTACAGCTGTCAGGCGCTCCAGGGTTTCAGGGTCGCGCAACGCGACTACTTCGGGCGTTGCCAGCGGCTCGGTAGCGATGAAGGCGCGAATTGCGGCTTCCAGCGCATCAGGATCATCCATGCCGGAGCGATAGAGGCGTTCAGCCTCATCGAGCGCTTTCGGCACGATGACGGCGGCTGCGCGCTGTTCTGGCGTCAGATAGACATTGCGCGACGAACAGGCGAGGCCGTCATCCTCACGCACGGTCTCGACGCCGACGACACGCACCGGAATGGCCATGTCTTCCACCATGCGGCGGATGATGACGAGTTGCTGAAAGTCCTTCTCGCCGAAATAAGCAGTATCCGGGCCTACGATATTGAAGAGCTTGCTGACCACCGTCGCGACACCGGCGAAGTGGCCGGGACGTGCCTCGCCTTCCATCTGGTTGCCGAGCGCGGGTACATCCACCACGGTCTGCATGGGACGCGGATACATGTCGCTGACCGCTGGTGCGAAAAGATAATCGACATTGGCCCCGCGCAGCAGAGTTGCGTCGCGCTCCAGATCGCGAGGATATTTGTCGAGGTCTTCATTTGCGCCGAACTGCAACGGATTGACGAAGATGGACACGACAGTCACATCGTTTTCCGCTCTGGATCGATGAACCAGTTCAAGATGGCCTTTGTGGAGATAGCCCATGGTCGGCACAAAGCCGATGCGTTTTCCAGCCCGCCTTGCGGGCGCCAGAGCCTGACGCAGCTCCTCTATGGTGCGGATGATCTGCATGAGGTCCTCCTCGCGACCGACATTGTTGGCCGCGAGTCCTACAGCGTCAGCTTAAATATGACAACTGCCGAGGCAAATGCCTTCCCGACTGCCTCACTGCGTCGGGATCGTCACCGCGCCGACCGTATTGCCGACAGCACGACCGAAACGATCAATCTGCTCGTCATAGGTTTTGCGCGTATTGGGATCGAACACCGCAATCGGCGCCGTGACCACCAGCGAAGCCGCCGTCCCGACCCCCTGCGCCGTCCCTATCGCGACTGCACCCAGACGATCGCCGAGGCCGACCTGCGAATCCGTGATGGTCTGGCCCGCGACGAGACGCTTGCCGATCAGCTGCACGACTTCCGGGCTCGCGGCAAACTTGCCATGGTTGAGACGGTCTCCCGCCTTCAGCTGCGTCAGATCGATGACGGTGATGCCCGATCTTTCCAGTTCGGAACGATAGGGCTCGATCGACGGGTCTATCTGACCCAGACGGTCGATATTGCCCGAAATGCGCCGCGACAATGCAAGCGCCTTGTCGTCCCGCGAGGTGAACAATGTGAAACGGGGATGCTGCTTGCCCATGGCAAGAAACTGCTTCGAGAACACATCGACGTCGAGATCGGGCGAGGCCAGAATGACATCCGTGATCTTGGCATTCACACGACCGTCGCGAATAGCCATCTGCCGCAAGGCCTCGACCGTCAGCCAGCTGCCCATGGAATGGGCCATGACCGTGATATCCTTGACCTCGGGCTCGCGCACGATGGCTCGCAGGATCTGCTCCAGCGCATCGCGGGAATAGTTGGTGCTTTCCTTGTCGTAATTGTAGTCGAACACGCTGGCGCGCGACGGCCAGGTGAAAATGACCGGTGCTACATCGGCGCCCGAATCATGCACGATCTGCGCGAAACGGTAGACGGAATCCTCAAACGTATTGTTGAAACCGTGCACGAACACCATCACGCGGCGGCTCTTGGTCAGGTGCGGACGAACCCAACCTGCCATTTCCACGTCCGTCTTGACCGGCGTCACGCTGACGGTGGTGAAATCCTTCTGGGGATTGGGCGGCAGCTTCTTCGGCCACTGCACTTCACCCGCCTTGCGGTTTTTCTCCGGGGGAATGGATACGACGATCTCATTGAGCGATACGAGTTTGTCGCGCTCGCCGGAGAAAAGAATGCCCGGGTTATCGGACGGGCGGCGGGTGGTCGCGACGACGAGGTTGACCTTCGTCGTGCCGGGAGAGGCAGTATCGCCGATTGGAACGAGCACACCTTCAGGGCGGCTGGCGCAACCGGTGAGCAGAGATACTAGAACAAGCAACGCAGGGGCAGACCAAGAAAAAATGCGCCGCAAAACCATACTCCCTAACACTACGCCAGCAGGGCTCTTACACCCGAATTTAGAAGGTTAACATATTCTTTACGTGAAACCTTCTGCCAAGCCCCCAATTATCCACCGTTGTCGAAAGACCGGCGGTTGCGGCTTATGGGTTACACACTGTTCAACAGCTGATACTTTCCCCGCGATCAGCCCTGCCCGATATATCCGCCAACAGCAACTCCGTTTCTGAAGGAGGCACACATATGGCATTGGAACTGACAGGGCTGCACCATCTGACAGCCATTACCGCCGATGCGCCCGGCAACCGGCGCTTCTACACCGACACGCTCGGGCTTCGGCTCGTCAAGAAGACCGTCAACCAGGACGACACCAGCGCCTACCACCTGTTCTATGCGGACGGGCTGGCTTCACCCGGTACCGACATCACCTTTTTCGACTGGCCGGTACAGCGCGAACAGCGCGGCACCAATAGCGTCGCACGCACCGGCTTGCGCGTGAACGGGGTCGAAAGTCTTGAATGGTGGCGAAAGCATCTGACTGAAAAGGGCGTCCAGACGAGCGACATTTTCGAAGCTGCGGGACGCGCCGTTCTCAACTTCGAGGACCCCGAGGGACAGCGGCTGCGCCTGACCGATGACGGCGGCGCGGGTGAAGCGCATAGCTGGGCACGAAGCCCGGTTCCCGTGGAAAGGCAGATCAGGGGGCTCGGTCCGATCACGCTCAGCGTTCCTGAACTGGCGCCGACCCAGATCATCCTGGAAAAGGTCATGAACATGCGTCAGACCGGCGACTATGCTTCACCCGATGGCGAAGGCCATGTCCATGTCTTCTCGATGGGACCGGGCGGCCCCGCTGCGGAGTTGCATGTCGCCGTACAGCCGAATCTGCCGACCGCGTGGCAGGGTGCAGGCGCCGTACATCACGTCGCATTTCGCACACCGGATCAGGAAAGCATGCAGGAATGGGTCGAGCGCCTGCGGTCCGTTCGCATGCCGTCAAGCGGCGAGGTGGAGCGCTATTATTTCCGCTCACTCTACTTCCGCGAGCCGAACGGCATCCTGTTTGAAATCGCCACGGACGGCCCCGGCTTCGCGGTCGATGAACCACTGGAAAGCCTTGGCGAAAGCCTGTCGCTTCCGCCTTTCCTTGAAAGAAAGCGTGAAGCTATCGAGCGAAATCTGAAACCGCTTGATTGATGGAGTAAAAGGGCTGCGGAATTTTCCGCAGCCCTCTTTTTATATGTTGTCTCGAAGCCAGTCGCTTGCGATGCGGATATCTTCATCGATAAGCGCATGGCCCGCTGCAACCGTGCTGACGGTAAGCGCCGCTCCATCTTCTCGCAGGACTTTTTCCAGCGTTCCGGCCTCGTCGCCAAAAGGATCGGAAGCACCTTTCATCAGAAGCACCGAAGCATCGGACAAATCCGCCCCTTCGGGCTGTTCTTCCAGAACTTCCTGCCCGCGCAGAAGGATCGCCGTGCGAACCACGTGCGGATGCAGGCGCATGAATGCGGCCAGCAGGTTGGCGCCGTTGGAGTTCCCGATGAATGCCGTCCGGTCCGGATCGATGCCATAGGCAGCAACGGCTCCCTCCACGAAAGCCTTGAATGCTTCGGCTTCAAACCGGATATCGGCCTGATCGAACCGCTTGAGGTCAAAGCGGCGGAACCAGCGCTGGATACCCTCTTCCGTGCTGCGTCCACGCACGCCCAGAAGGGTTGCGCGGGGCGCCACCTTACGGGCGAAGGGCATCAGGTCATTTTCGTTTCCGCCAGTGCCGTGCAGGAGCACCAGCGTACTGCCATCGGCATCTTCCGGCTGGTGTATCCGGTGAATGAAAGGCAGGTCGCGGTAGATCACTCGCTCCTCGCCCGGCTGAGCGAATTGCGGCATCCGTACGCGGATCGCATCCGCCTTTTCATCATTGCCCGGCGGTACAAAAAGAAATTTCCCCAGTTCTTCAACCGGTTCGTCTATCGTGAAGCCCGGCGCATCGGTTGCAAATTCGAACAGCGTTCCGGCCGGTTCGCGCACATAGAGCGAAGTGAAATATTTGCGGTCGTGCACATTGACGGCACTGGAGTTCAGCTTTGAAAGCTCCTTCTCCGCCCTTTCCACTTCACCTGTGTCAGCGGCGCGAAAAGCAATATGGTCGGCGATGCCGGTACCCGGAATGCCCGGCCAGAAGCCGCCCGCGTCGCGCACATCGATAGCGTCGCCCGAATCCGACAAGAGACGCTCTATCGTGCCTTCTTTGGCCACCGATCGGAAGCCGAAATGACGCTCGATGAAACGGGCAGTCTGCTCCGGGGTTTCGGACAGAACGGTCGCCGCCCGCAAGCGCCTGACCGCGAAAGCGGCGGGTATACCCTCGCTTTCCCAGGCATCATTGGCCGCAAGATCGCAGCCGACCAGCTTCACGATCACTCCGTCGGGATCGCGCAGGCGCAGGACCGGTTCGCCGAACTCCTGCACCGGCCCTTCGGACGGCACATGATAGCGCAGCGCGCGTTCCAGCCAGAAACCGATGGCAGTTCGATCTATAGCCAGCGCAATCTCGCCAACCTGTCCATGACCGACGCGGCCCCTGGAGCCATCCTCCCAAACCAGAAACGTGACCAGCGATCCGGGAGTGCCGGTACGATCCCCGTAGAACAGGTGGAGCTGCTCGGCATCCTCGAATCCACCCGTCTGCTTGACGATGCGCAGCCCCAGAAAGCCGACGTAGAAATCGACATTCGCCTGCACTTTTCTGGTGATGAGGGTGATGTGGTGGATGCCGCTTGTCATGGACGCTTCTTCCCGATTTCAGAACCTGGACCAGAAATAGAGTAGAGGCCGCGGCTTGCCTATGGGCTCGCGCGGTTACGCATTGTCAACGCATCAGAACAAATAGGGGAAGCTGAAAAAGAAAAAGGCCGCGCGGGAGGAGGATGCGCGGCCTGATCTTGAATACGGCTTGGGAGGAGGAGTGCCGTATTCCTTATCGAGTTCTGGGAGGAGGAGTGAACTCGATGAAGAGATGTTTACCCGGCACCTCCCTCAGCAGCAACGACCATTAATGCATATCAGTTATGCAAAGACGTTGACGCTCAAGAAAAAGGCAGGCCCGCTGGAGCGGTTCTGTTTTCACAGGTCCGTTCAAAACCACTCTAACCAATTGCTTTTACGAAAACGCTCACGCAGATAAAACGCCGATTTCCAGGCACTTATAGAAAGTGAGCGATCAGAGGCGCGGCCAGCACATTCACCAGCCCTACAAGCACCATGACCAGCCCGGCAATGGAACCTTCCTCGCTGCCGATCTGATGCGCCTTCGCAACACCGGCGCCGTGGGCGCCCATGCCGAAAAGGGCACCGCGTGCCAGCGCCGAGCGGATGGGCAGCCAGTTGAGCATGACTTCGCCCATCGCCGCGCCAAACACGCCCGTGAGCACCACAAAGATGGCAGTCAGATCCGGCGTGCCGCCAATGTCGCCAGAAACCGTCATCGCAAATGGCGTACTCATCGAGCGGGGCATCAGGCTGAGGCTGATAGCTTCGTTGAGTCCCAACAGATGTGCCAGTCCCCATGCGGAAGCCATTGCCGACGAACTTCCCACCACCACGCCTGCCAGAAGCACCGGCCAATAGCGGCGGATCGTGGCACGCTGCTGATAGATCGGGATTGCAAAGGCAACAGTTGCAGGTCCCAACAGTGCGACCAGCCAGTGGGTGGCGCTAAAATAGCCGCGATAGTTCTGGTTGAGCCCGATGACGAGCGCCATCAGCAACAGGGGCGTGACGGCAAGCGGCGTCAGCCACCACAGGGGAAAACGGCGATAGACGCGCTTGGCGGCGAGATAAAGCAGGATCGTTGCGGCGGACCAGAAAAGCGTCGCTACAAGCGGGTTACTTAGCGACATAACGCAGGCTCCACCGGTAGCAGAGGTCGACCGTCAATGCGGTGACGCTCATCACCGTCAACGTGCCCAGCAAAATCACGGCCATGATCTTGAGGCCGAGCAGGCCTATCAATTCCTGATGCTCGAGGACCGCAAGAACCGCAGGAACGAAAAAGAGCAGCATCTCCGCGAGGAACCACTCCGCCCCGCGCTTCATGCTGAAGAGGCTGATGCGCCCGCTCAGAAGGAGAGCCAGCACCAGCGCCATGCCGACAATGCCACCAGGAAGCGGGAGGCCGACCAAGCGAACGAAGAACTCACCCGCCAGCCAGAAGCCAACCAGCGTCGCGATCTGCATCAGGCGGCTGTGATGCAATGCGTAACGAAACCGGATCAAGAGGCTGTGGGCGTTCATGTGCTTTTCCAATAGGAACCGAGGCATTTTCATTGATGAATATAGGCTGGGAGGCGCTATTCTAGAAATGAATTGATTTCATTGCAGCTATTCCGTAATAGAATGGCTCATGAATTTGCGCAGCTTTCAGGCTTTTGTCGAAGTGGTGCGGCAGGGCGGCTTTTCCGCTGCCGCAAAAGCCATCAACGCGACCCAATCGACCGTCAGCAAGGCGGTCAGGCAGCTTGAGGACGAATTGGGACTGATCCTGCTTGATCGTGAAGTTTCGCCTTCGCGGCTCACTGCGGCGGGCGAGATCGTCTTCCGTCGCGCGCTCGCGATGCTGGCGGAAAAGGACGACATGTTGGCGGAGCTCAATGAACTGCGCGGCCTCAAGCGCGGCCTCCTGAGGCTCGGGCTGCCGCCCATCGGCTCCAGCGTGCTTTTTGCGCCCGTTTTCGCAGCCTATACGAAGCTTTATCCGCAGATCGACATTCAACTGGTCGAGCACGGCAGCAGAAGGCTGGAGGAACTGCTGCTGGCGGGCGATGTGGAACTCGCGGCTTCGCTTCTGCCGGTTGGAGACAGTTTCGAATGGCAGGATGTGCGATGCGAACCGGTCGTGGCGCTGCTCCCGACCGATCACGCGAAGGCACAGGGCGACGGCGTTTCGCTGCGCGATATCGCCAGCCTGCCTTTCATTCTTTTCGAGAGCGGCTTTGCCCTCAATCATATCATCCTCGATGCATGTCGTTCGCATGGATTCTCTCCGAACGTGGCGGTCCGTTCCAGCCAGATCGACTTCATCGTGGAACTGGTGGCAGCGGGCATGGGGATCGGCTTTCTGCCGAAAATGATCGCGGAACAGCGGCATCACCCCGGCGTGCGCATTCACAAGATCAAAGGCGCGGACGTGAGTTGGCATCTGGCGTTGATCTGGCGAAAAGGTGCATTCCTGTCTCACGCCGCTCGTGCATGGCTTGAGCTCAGCAAAGCCCGAACCGGCGCTGCATCATCTTGAAACACCCGCCATATCGCCTATCTCAAATAGACATACCGACTGGATAAGGCCTTCGGCACCACTTCAGCCATAGGCCCATGTGTAGAATATTGCTCTACCCACCTGTTTCAAAGCGCATGACGCCTGAAACCGCCGACGGATTTCTGCTCTGCGCGTCATCAGAAGGAGGCTATGATGGAAGGTCAGGTTATATTCTATAAGGACGACAGAATACTCTACCGGCACCATATCGACGTGCAGGAAGACGATTATTCAAAGGGCGTCAATGATGCGCTCATTGCCTTTCAGCGCAACTATGCTGGCTTCGATCTCGCAAGTGACAACATTCACATCCGTTTCAAGAAACCGGGCGATGTGTAGGTTTTGGAGGTTTCCTGCGGATCGGTTCAGGGTCGCGCTTCCAAAAGAACAACGACCCTGACACGTTCACGCGAAAGCGGCTTCGCGAGCAACGCGATGAATATCTGTACGGGAAAGCCCCAGATCGGAAAGCTCGCGGTCTGTGCAGCCGCTGAGTTCGCGAACGTTTTCGCGATATTGCATCCAGCGATGGAAGTGGGTACGAAGATTCATTGTGGTATCCCCTTTTATTATCTTCCTCCCGAATGTGAGCTTCCGCCTTCCTGTGCCGTTTGAGAAGTGCATTTCCTGCATGGCAGCCGTGATCGCAGCGAAATCCCAGCATTTCCACCGGATTTCAATTTCTTCCGAGAAATAGTCTCCAAATATCGTATTCATTATGTAATTCTGGTTTAGAGATGCCCGCTATTTCGCAGTCGGCCGTGGTTCGTTCTATTTTGAGTTGGAGTGCATGAAAAAGACCTTGATCATCGTCGGCAACGCGCCTTTGCCGCGCGATCTTTCTGCCGAAGTGGATGCAGCGGATTTTGTTGTCCGTTTCAATGAACCCAAACAATCTATCGGCATGAGTGGCACCCGGACGGATCTCCTGATGCTGGCAACCTCCAGCAAGCCCATGCAGCGGCGTCTGCGCGATCCGGGCTTCGTACAGACACCGACCTTCAAGGCAGCCAAGGAAGTGATGCTGGCCTATCATCCCAGCATCATCCGCAAATACCACCCCCGCCCGAATTTCCTTTCCCGCCTCAAGGGACGGCGCGGTGACTGGACCATGCAGACCATTGAGGTTGTCGGTTCTGCCGGCAAGGAAATCCGGATAATGCCGCCCCAGTTCTATCTGGCCGGGTGCAAAGAGCTGGGCGTAACCGAAGAGAACATAAGCAAAGTCTTTCCAAGTACTGGTTTTTTTGGCATCTGGTACATGCTCGAAAAGTGCCCGCAGGAAAGCTGGGACGTGAAAATCTGCGGCTTCACCTGGGAAGGATGGAAACGTCACACCTGGGGGGATGAGCGCAGCTGGGTTGAGCAAAAGGTAAAGTCCGGGCGTATCAGCCTTATTCAATGACGCTGCACATACCTATGATTTTCGGCAGAAGGCGTGAGAACGATCACGAGGCAATCGCTTTAAAGGAGCATATGAATGAGTGAACCGTTGCGCATTTTCATCGGGTGGGATTCTCGCGAGCCCATCGCATACGACGTCGCCAAAGCATCGGCGTTGAAACATTCTTCTATTCCGTTGGAAATCGTGCCGATCAAGCTGCAGGATCTTGTGGAACAGGGAGCCTACACGCGAGAAGTCGACCCCCTGGCGTCGACTGAGTTTACCTATTCGCGTTTTTTCACGCCATGGCTTGCGGGCTACAAGGGCTGGGCACTTTTTTGCGATTGCGACTTCCTTTTCCTCGGCGATATTGCTGGCCTTCAATCCTATAACGATCCTTCGAAAGCCGTTTATTGCGTTCAGCACGATTATCAGCCCAAAGACAGCGTGAAGATGGATGGCAAGGTGCAGACCAGCTATCCGCGCAAGAACTGGTCTTCCTGCATGCTGTTCAACTGCGAGCATCCTTCGACGCGCAAGCTGACGCCCGAACTGGTCAACCGCGAAAGCGGGGCCTATCTGCACCGTATGCAGTGGGCCGCCGACGATGAAATCGGTGCGTTGCCGACGGATTACAACTGGCTTGAAGGCTGGAACGAGAAGCCGGAAACCGGACTGCCGAAAGTCGTCCATTACACGCGCGGCGGGCCGTGGTTCAAGGACTGGCAGAATGTCGACTACGCCGATTTGTGGCGGGCGGAAGCCGATCGTGTCGAACCAGGCTGGCAGCCTGTCTGATCTGCAAAATTCCTGGAGCTTTTCCATGTGTTCCAAGGTAAATAGGGACCATGAACGAAACGCGTCCTGACATTACCGCGAGTGACGGCCCGCAGAGGGCCGTCAAGGCTTTCATCATCCATCTGGAGCGCGCCACCGACCGCCAGCCCCAGGTCGAAGAGCTTATTCGAAAGCTGCCGATTGAAACAGACGTCGTCAACGCTGTCGACGGCCGCACGCTCGATACGCAAACGATCAGCCGTGTCTATCGGCGGTCGGCACACAAGCCCCGCTATCCATTTCAACTCAGCACCAATGAAATTGCCTGCTTCCTTTCGCACCGGAAGGCCTGGCAGGCTATTGTCGATCAAGGGTTGGAGGCAGGCCTGGTGCTGGAAGATGATGTGGAACTGACGCCGGAATTTGCCGCAGCCTATTCCGCCGCATGCCAGCTTCTCAAAGCCGACAGTTTTATCCGCTTTCCCTTTCGCGAGCGGGAAAGCGGCCGGGTGGTTCTGACGACGGAAGGGGTACGCATCATCGAGCCGGTGCCGGTCGGCCTCGGCATGGTGGCGCAGCTTGTCGGGCGGGAAGCCGCGCAACGGCTGCTCTCGGCAACCGAAGTCTTCGACCGCCCTGTCGACACCACCGCGCAAATGAACTGGGTAACCGGGCTGAAACCGCTGTCCGTCCTTCCGGGCGGCGTAAAAGAAATATCGGTGCAGCTGGGCGGCAGCACGATTCAGAAATCACGTTCCCTGCCAGACAAGCTGAAGCGCGAAATCTTGCGCCCGCTCTATCGCTGGAAGATAAAATCGCGCTCGCGCGCAGCTGTTTGAGGTTCTCGTGCCCGTTCCGATTCTTCTTTATCACCAGATTGACGTGCCGCCGACGCACCGCACCCCCTATCGCAGCATGATCGTTCATCCGGATCGCTTTCGCCAGCAGATGGCGTGGCTGAAAAGGCTGGGTTATCGCGGCCTGTCGGTGCGGGACGCACTGCCTTACATCTACGGCAAAAAGCAGGGCAAAGTTGCTGTCATCACCTTTGATGATGGTTTCGAGAACGTCTTCCGCAACGCCCTGCCCGTGTTGCAGGAGTTCGGCTTCACCGCCACAAACTATTTCGTCGCCAACCAGATTGGCGGTTTCAATCTTTGGGATCAGAAGAGCGGCGTTGCACACGCCACCTGCATGAGCGTTGCGGAATTGCGAGAATGGGCAGAGCTCGGGCATGAAGTTGGTTCGCATACGCTCGACCATATCTTCCTTCCGGACGCGAGCGAAAAGGACGCCATAGCGCAAATTCACCAATCGCGGACAAGGATCGAGGACGTGCTCGGCAGCGAAGTCACGTCTTTCGCCTATCCTTACGGTGGAGAAAACGCAGCGACACGCAAGATCGTCGAAGCGGCAGGTTATACAAACGCGACGACGACGGAAAAACGCCGCGCAAGACCAACTGACGATCCGTTCGGCATTCCGCGCCTTACGATCAGGCGCAATGATATGTTGCTGCAGTTCTTGCGTAAGACCTTTACGCGCTAATGCGGCACTTCGGTCCCGCCGCCGGCTTTATATCTCGCAAATCGGCCATGAAGCCACGTTCAACGAGACCGGCAGGGCCTGTGTATTGCAACGAGCCCTCATAAACGAGTGACAGGTCATCCGAAAAACGCTCGTTTTCAACGATTGCTCTGTAATGCTCGGCCCCGCCCGCATGGCTCTTTTCCGAGGCAATACGTTTGAATTCACTGACCGAGAGCGATGAAAACCGATAATGGAGAAGAGCCCCGGTAGCGGGTAGAAAATTACGGAAACACGGTCCCGGCCCGTGAATGCTGCCTCGGCGATAATCCGTTTTCCCGTCGACCCAAATCAGCGGGAATTTTGAAAGGCGCATGCTGCGCCCGAACAGGCGCAAACGCGGTCCACCACGCACAGCTACGCCAAACTTTTCCGGTGTCACCGTATAGCCGTCACCATCGAAATGTGAGGACACCTCGAATGGATATCTGGTCCCATCATCGACAAAAACCCCTTCGCGCAGCAAACCGCCGGGATACATATCGATCATCGGCGCCAGGCATCGGCGAATTCCATTCTGCTCCAGTTCCTCGATAAACGAGCGGATATTCCGCTGCTCCATTCTTGGAAACACGAAGAACTCATCGGCATCGACAGACAGATACCAGCGTCCGCGCCCATACAGATTGAACAAAGCATCGCGCCAGACACGGCCGCGGTCGGCCTCTGCATAACGAATGCTCGAGGAGTACAGATCCACATCAGGGGCGCTGGATAATATTTCAGCCGTCCCATCGTCGGACCGGTCGTCAACGACGATGAAGCGCGTAATACCCATCTCGCGATAATAGCGCAAAAAGGATTTGATGTAGGCTGCTGCATTGCGCACCACGCAAACGAGCGGCAGATCATCGGGCTTCAAAGTCTGGAAGCTACCAGCTGTGGCGACAAGATTTGCCTTGTTTTTTCGGTTTGGAACCGAAAGCTGCAGATGACGCCATAGCAATCGCAAATGTCGCATCGGGGAAGCGCCCCAATAGGCGTTCCAATCGCCAGTGTTTGAGGCTGGATAGTTCATCGCCGAGCGCGTTGATTTCATGCAAATGCCGCGTTTTGTGTTGGATGCTGGAAACAGCTGGCGATTTTTGGCTACTTATTCAAGCAACTCTGCGTCGAAACCAATCACTCTGCGCGATATTCCGATATGGTTCGTGATGAACAATGGTTGTCATTATTGCCAGTGTCGAGCCTACTTGCTTGATTTCAATCAATGCTGCTTCATTCAAACGTGGCAAATTGCCCATCAATGCGCCATGGACGGCAAGTGCCAAAAGCGCTAACTAGGGCACAGACTAAGGAGCGCATTATGGACTATCGCCGTTTTTTCGAAGAAGCGATCGACCAGTTGCACGCCGAGAAGCGTTACCGCGTTTTTGCAGATCTTGAACGTATTGTCGGACGTTTCCCCCGAGCTATCTGGCGCAACAATGGCACTGCCCGCGAAATCACCGTCTGGTGTTCGAATGACTATCTTGGCATGGGCCACCATGCCGATGTCATCAAGGCTATGTGCGACACAGCAGGTAATGCTGGCTCAGGTTCCGGCGGCACGCGCAATATTTCCGGCAATAATCACCCGCTCGTCGAACTGGAAAACGAACTCGCTGATTTGCACGGCAAGGAAGCCGGACTCGTTTTCACATCGGGCTTTGTCTCCAACGAAGCCTCGATTTCCACGATTGCCCGATTGCTGCCGAACTGCCTGATCCTGTCTGACGAGTTGAACCATGCTTCGATGATCGAGGGCGTGCGCCGCTCGGGTGCGGAGAAGAAGATTTTCCGTCACAATGACGTCGAACATCTGGAACAGCTGCTGAAGGCTGCCGATCCTGCGCGCGCAAAGCTGATCGTGTTCGAATCCGTCTATTCCATGGACGGCGATATCGCGCCGATCGAGAAGATCGCCGATCTGGCCGATAAATATAATGCCATGACCTATATCGATGAAGTTCATGCGGTCGGCATGTATGGCGCACGCGGTGGCGGCATTACCGAACGCGATGGCCTTGCACATCGCATCGATATCATCGAGGGCACGCTTGCCAAGGCTTTCGGCGCGCTCGGCGGTTACATTACCGGCTCGCGTGCGATTGTCGATGCGGTGCGCTCCTACGCACCGGGCTTCATCTTCACCACTTCCCTGCCCCCGGCAGTCGCTGCAGCCGCGACGGCTGCGATCCGGCACCTGAAGACCTCGCAGGTGGAGCGCGACGGTCAGCAGCGTCAGGCGCGGCGCGCCAAGGATGTACTTTCGGCTGCCGGTTTGCCCGTCATGTCGTCGGAAACCCACATCGTGCCCATTCTGGTAGGCGATCCCGAGCTTTGCAAAAAGGCCAGCGACCGCCTGCTTGAAGTGCATGGCATCTATATCCAGCCGATCAACTATCCGACCGTTCCGCGCGGCACTGAAAGATTGCGCATCACGCCGTCGCCCCTGCATGATGACGCCTTGATCGACGGTCTCAAGGAGGCACTTCTGGAAGTGTGGAACACGCTCGGCATCCCCTACGCCGAACCCACCGTCTCGCAGCCCGCCAGTTCCGAGCGGATCATTCCGCTGATGGTCTCCAAGGCCGGCGGTTGACAAGCATGATCGTTGGAACAAAAGGCCGGTTCAACCGGCCTTTTTGCTGTCTCAGAAGATGAGCGTGGCCGCGAGAGCCGCAAGATAGAGCCCCGCTCCGAACCACAGATGCGTCACTATACTCCATACCCGGGCGGCCCAGGGCTTCGGCGTCTTTCGTGCGGCGATCCCCGCTCCCATGCCAGGCTGCATGACAAGGAATGGAGCAGCAACGGTTAACAATCCGAAGGCAAGCGCGGGCAGGAGCTTCGGCGATGCCATCCACTCAAGCCCGCCAGCAGCAACCAGACCAGCCGCAAACAGCACGCCGATGGCGTAATGAACACCCCAGCCAAGAAGTTTCTCTCCTCGGACTGGCGGGCTGGCGGTGATCCGCTCGTGCACGAAGCGCCCTTCCAGCATATGACCGAACCAGCGTCCCACCAGCCCATAATCCAGGCTCGCAACGCCGAACAGCCGCACTCTCGCCATCGTCCAGATATCCGTTATGAGTGTCGCTCCCATTCCGATGAAAACGATCTGCAAAACAAGCATTTACCTTTCCTTTCCACTTGCGTGGATTATTGAAAAGGCGGACCATACAAGTTAAAGCCGACTTGAGGTCAATATGAAAGATATGGACATTGCTGAAGTTGCGAAAGTGACGGGCATTCCCGCGTCAACCCTGCGATACTATGAAGAAAGGGGGCTGATCGCCTCACACAGCCGACGGGGCTTGCGCCGCGTTTTTGATCCCGGCGTTGTGACCAAGCTATCCCTGATCGCCCTCGGACAGGCGGCTGGTTTTTCGCTCGATGACATTGCGGGCATGTTCGGCCCCGACGGCCAGGTTTCGATCAGTCGCGAAACCCTGTCTGCGAAGGCGGATGATCTCGACCGTACAATCGCCCATCTTGCGGCACTTCGAGACGGGCTGCGCCACGCAGCGACCTGTCCCGCTAAAAGCCATATGGAGTGCCCGACCTTCCAGCGCCTGATGAAGGTGGCGGCAGGCCGCAGCCCCCGCCCTTCAACCAGGAAGCGATGAGTTCAACGCTTTTCGATCCAGTGCCCAAGCCGCCTTGCGGCCTCTTCCACCTGTTCTGGGTCGCGGCAGAAGCAAAGTCGGAAGAACCCTTCGCCACCAAGGCCAAATGCGCTGCCTGGCGCCAGGCCAACATTGGCATTGTCCACCATGTCGATAGCTGCCTTGACCGAATCCTCGACGCCGTCCACGCCGAAGAACAGATAAAATGCACCCTGTGGAGGAGTGAGGAGAACTTTGCCTGTCGCCAATAACGCAGCGCACAGGCTATCGCGCGTGGAACGGGCGCGCTCGACCTGCATCGAAATGAAGGCGTCGCCCTCATCGAGAGCCGTAACGGCGCCACGCTGCATGAATTGCGCAACGCCCGAATTCGAATACTGGATCAGGTTTTCAATAACCGGTCCCAGCGACGGGTGCACAGTCATCCAACCAATACGCCAGCCCGTCATTGCCCAGTTTTTGGAGAAGGAATTGACAAAGATGATGCGGTCATCCGGCTCCATAATATCCATGAAGGAGGGAGCACGACCGCCGCCATAATAGAAGTGGGTATAAATCTCGTCGGCGATGATCCAGAGGCCCTGTTTGCGCGTCAGATCAAGAATGAATTGCAAAGTTTCCCGATCCGCCGTCCAGCCGGTGGGATTGGCTGGGGTATTGACGAATAGGGCCTTTGTGCGGGGTGTGATGGCGGCTGCAATCTTCTCCGGATCAAGCATCCAGCCGTTGTCCCCGAATTCCAGTTCGACCGGGACCGGCGTGACGCCAGCAAGACCAGCCGCACCGACAAAATTGGGCCAGGCCGGGGAGAGATAGATTGCTTCTTCACCTGCTCCAACGGTTGCTGTCAGCGCCATTTCGATGGCATGCATCCCCGAACCGGTGACATAGAAATTCTCGGGCTTTAGAGCCAGTGGAAAATGCCGCGCATGATAGCGAGCCAGCGCTTCCCGCAACTCCGGTATGCCTGCCTGCCAGGTATAGAAGGTCTCTCCGTCAGAAATGCCTTTCTGGGCCGCGGCGCGAATGAAATCCGGTGTAGAAAGATCGCCCTCGCCTACCCACAGCGGAATAAGTCCTTCGCGTCCGCGCCCATGATTGGCGACCGCCACAATCCCGCTTTCCGGTGACTGGGCTGCTTCCCGACGAAGATTGGCGATGAGCGTCATGATTTCCCCGCGTTGGATCTGGATTTTGACTTCGTGCTTATCAAGGCCCGGTAGCGAAATCACGCGGCTTTTTGTGATGGTCTGATCAAACGCATTTATGGATCAAAAGAAACGGGGCCAAAAGGCCCCGTTTCATTCATCAGTTCCTGGTCAATCAGGCTTTCTGCTTTGCCAGAAGATCGCGGATTTCGGTCAGCAGAACCTCTTCGCGGGGTGCTTCCGGTTCCGGCTTTGCTTCTTCCTTCTTCTTCATGCGGTTCATCGCTTTCACCACCAGGAACAATACCCATGCGATGATAAGGAAGTTGATGAGAAGAGTGATGAAGTTGCCGTAGGCGATGGTCGCACCGGCGTCACGGGCAGCTGCCAGCGTGGCCTTGGGTTCACCTGCCAGCTGTATGAACATGTTCGAAAAGTCGATACCGCCGGTGATAAGACCGATGATCGGCATGATGATGTCATTGACAATGGAGTTGACGAGGCCGCCGAACGCCCCGCCGATGATAACACCGATGGCCAGATCGACCATATTGCCCTTCAGGGCGAATTCCTTGAATTCCTTGAGCATTGCTGTCTCCCTCACGAACGCGGACCGCTTGGGCCGTCCTGCCGCGGTGGCGTTCGTCAAATCAACCTGGGCACCAGAAAAACTGGCAGTGGATGGCAAAGCCGTTTTCCACAAGTGGAACCGAAAGCGCTTTGTCATTTCAAACGCAGTCCTGAAAAGGGCCCTGCACTTTCAGGATCACACTGTCAGTTTGTAGACGAAAATTACCAAAGAAAAGATAAAGCGGCAGAAACGCACTGTTTTTGATCAATAATCTTGCGCGATCGCACTGAAAGTGCTTGCGTCATTCGTGATCGAGGAGTGAGGGAACAAGCCGGCTATGCAGGGCTGGGGTATTATTGGCGCCGCCTTTTTGTATCTGCTGCTGCTTTTTGCGGTAGCCAGCATCGGCGACCGGCGCACGTCGCGCTGGAACAGTGCCCCGCGCCCATATATCTACGCGCTCAGCCTGGCTGTCTACTGCACATCCTGGACGTTTTTCGGTTCTGTCGGCTTGTCGGCGCAGCGCGGCCTTGAATTTCTCGGCATCTATATCGGCCCGATTCTCGTCTTCACGCTCGGCAACCGTTTGCTGCGGCATATCGTTCGACTGGCGAAATCCGAACACATCACATCGATCGCCGATTTTCTCGCTGCCCGCTACGGCAAAAGCTTTGGTGTCGCGTCACTTGCGACCTGCATCGCAGCCGTCGGCTCGATTCCCTACATCGCGCTCCAGCTCAAAGCCGTGTCCGGGAGTGTCGGGCTCGTCATGGAACATTACGGATCGGCCGTCGATCCGTCAGTATTCATATTCGGCGATATTTCCCTGCCCGTCGCCGCCGTGCTTGCCGTCTTTGCGATTCTCTTCGGCACGCGCCATACCGACGCCACCGAGCACCAGAACGGCCTCATTCTGGCGGTGGCCCTGGAATCGGTCATCAAGCTCTGCGCCTTCCTGACCGTCGGTTTTGCCTGCACTTTCTTCCTGTTCGGCGCTCCGTCGCAACTGATCAACCAGATATCCCAGTCGCCGGAGGCGCTGGAAGCGTTTCACTATCAGACGTCCATCGGCACATGGATCGTGCAAAGCGCACTCAGCGCCGCGGCCATCATCATGCTGCCGCGCCAATTCCACGTAACCGTGGTGGAAAGCCGGAGTGAAAAGGAACTGCGAACCGCCTCGTGGCTCTTCCCGGTTTATCTGGTGCTCATCAATATCTTCGTGTTTCCCATCGCGCTGATCGGCGTGATGACACTCGGAGGCAATGTCAGCGGAGACCTGTATGTTCTGGCCCTGCCGCTGGCTGCTGGTGCTCACTGGCTTGCCCTCGTAGCCTTTCTCGGCGGGTTGTCGGCGGCAACCGCGATGGTCATCGTCGCCTGCGTCGCGCTTTCGATCATGATTTCCAATCATCTGGTGCTGCCGCTTTTCATACGGCGGCTGGCCAAGCAACAGGCAGCAGAACAGCGTGACCTGACCAAAATCATTCTGAACACCCGCCGCCTCACCATTATTGGCATTCTGGCTCTGGCGTTTGCCTATTATCGCTTCACCTCCAACAATATCCACCTGGCTTCGATCGGCTTCGTTTCCTTTGCTGCGATTGCCCAATTCGTGCCTGCCTTCATTGGCGGGCTGTTCTGGCGCAATGCCAACGGACGCGGTGCGATGCTGGGCCTTTCGACCGGCTTTCTGGTCTGGGCCTACACTTTGCTGCTGCCCACCATGGCGCCGGAAAATGCCGCCATTTTACGCGATGGTTTTCTCGGGTTCACCGCATTGCGCCCTGAGGCGCTTTTTGGAACCAATGCTCTTCCCCTGACCAACGGCGTGATGTGGAGCCTTGCGGCCAATACGCTGTTCTACGTTCTGGGTTCCCTCTCGCGCGCCTCGACGCCGCTGGAACGCATTCAGGCCAGCATCTTCCTGCCGCGTTATGTGATCGGCACACCGACCCTGAAGCGCTTTCGCACGACTGTCACCGTCGCCGAACTGAAGGCTACGATGGCGCGCTATCTCGGCGCCGAACGCGTGGAGCGCGCTTTTCTTCGTTTTGAAGGAAGGGAACAGCGGCGACTTGATCCCGGCATGACCGTCGATACGCCTTTGATCCGCCATGCGGAGCAACTGCTTGGTACGGCAGTCGGCTCTGCATCGGCGCGTCTTGTCCTGTCACTGCTGTTGCAAAAGGGCGATGCGTCGGGGCGCGATGCGCGACAACTCCTGGACGATGCTTCAACGGCCTTGCAGCAAAACCGCGACCTGCTGCAAACCGCGCTCGACCAGATGGAACAAGGCATCACTGTTTTCGACAAGGACTTGAGGCTCACCTGCTGGAACCGGCAGTTCCGCAAGCTTTTCGATCTTCCCGATGAGGTGATGCAGGTCGGGATACCCGTTTCCGAAATCGTGGAACAGCTGCATCGTCGCGGCGACATATCTTTCACCGGCCAGAACAGCGCCATACGCTCGCTCGCGGCTGTGCGCCGTCCATGGCGCATCAATATGAAATCCACCGGCAAGGTGCTGGAAATTCAGTCCAATCCCATGCCGGATGGGGGCATCGTCGCGACATATACCGATATCACGGCGGCGGTCGAAGCGGATGTCACGCGCCAGAAGGCGGCTGAGATGCTGGAGCAGCGCGTGGCGGATCGCACGGCGGAACTGACCCGCGTCAACCAGCAGCTTGCCAAGGCGCAAGCCGCAGCGGAAGAAGCCAATCAGGGGAAGACACGATTTCTTGCGGCTGCCGGCCACGACATTCTGCAACCGCTTAACGCGGCAAGACTGTACAGTACCGCGCTTGCCGAAAGACTGGGGCGTTCCGAAACCAGCGAATTCGCACGCAATATCGACTCCTCACTGGAAGCCGTGGAAGCCATTCTCGGTATGGTCCTGGATATTTCACGGCTGGACACCGGATCACTCAAACCCGAACTCTCGGTGTTTCGTCTCGACAAGCTGATGAGCCAGATTGCAACCGACTTCACACCGCTTGCAGCCACCAAGGGGCTGAAACTGCGCGTTGTCCCGTCAAGCATCGTCGTCAAGACGGATCGCAACATGCTGCGGCGCCTGATCCAGAACCTCGTCTCCAATTCGATCAAGTATAGCCGCAGGGGCGGTATCTTGCTCGGCGTCCGCCGCCGTGGTTCCTTTGTGGAGTTGCAGGTGCTCGATACCGGAATCGGCATTCCTCCGCAAAAGCTGAAACTCGTCTTCCGCGAGTTCACCCGGCTCGATGAGGGAATGCGGGAAGCGGAAGGCCTTGGCCTTGGCCTTTCCATCGTTGACCGCATCGCGAGGCTCTTGTCGCTGCCGCTCGCGCTGGCTTCAACGCCCGGCAAGGGGACGATGTTCACCCTGCGCATTCCTGTCTCGCAGGAAAAGGTGCCCGCTGACGAAGTGAAGAACCGTCGCGGGCTGCAACGGGCGCTGGAACTGACGGGGCTCGATGTTCTCTGCATCGACAATGACGCCAGCATCCTGTCGGGAATGGAAACGCTGCTTCGCGGATGGGGGTGCCAGGTTACGACACTGCGCAGCGGAACTGCGCTGAAATCGTACTGCACCGACCATTCCCGCCCGCCGGATGTGATCGTCGCGGACTATCATCTGCTGAACGAAAACGGCCTCGATATGATCGGTTTTGCCCGCGAAACGTTCCAGACCGAAATACCGGCCATCCTCCTGACAGCCGATCGCTCCAAGGAAGTGCGCCAACGCGCTGAGGATGAAAACGTCACTGTCTTGCACAAGCCGCTTCGTCCCGCGGCGCTCCGTTCGCTGCTATCGCATTTTCATCATGCGAGGCAGGACAATGCATCGGCGCAGAATGCCGCTCAGTAACGGACTGTCCGGAACATTTCCTGTTTAAAGGCGCCTCGCAAATGCTCTATCCGATTGTCTCCCAGTTTCGGGAGACGTGCTCTAATCCGTGTTCAGCGCATCATTGCCGATGCGCGACAGGAGAATGACCGCCTGTGTGCGGCTGTCGACCCCGAGTTTCTGCAGCACTGCTGAAACATGCGCCTTGACCGTGGCTTCCGACACGCCAAGCTCATAGGCGATCTGCTTGTTCAACAGCCCCTCCGCCAACATGGTCAGCACGCGCGTCTGCTGCGGCGTCAATGTGCGCAACCGCGCGATGAGCGCCTCGATTTCCGGGTCGTGCGCATGATCCAGTTCAATGTCGGCGGGTGTCCAGATATCGCCAGCCAGAACAGTGCTCACGGCCTCGCCAATGGTTTCCATGCTGGCGGATTTCGATATGAACCCCGAAGCACCGAGCTCGACCGCATGACGGATCGTCGCCGCATCGTCGGTTGCCGAAACGATGATGATTGGAAGTGCGGGCTGCAAGGCCTTCAACGTCACCAGACCGGAAAGCCCAGTACCGCCCGGCATCGTCAGATCCAACAGCAGAAGGTCGATATCCTCTCGCTCGCCGACCAGTTTCTTTACGGCGTCGAAATCGCCAACTTCGATGATTTCCACGCTTCGCGACTGTCCGGAAAGGACCTGTCTCAATGCCCCCCGGAAAAGCGGATGATCGTCAGCGATGATAAAATGCATGTGCCTCGCGCGCCATTGTTTCAGGTCTCCTCCCCTCGCGGTGCAGGCCAATCAGCCAATCACTCCGTTTTATGCCGTTTTTTGGCTCGGGCAACCAAAATTCACGTTGCTAATCCCTTTTCGCATTACTCATTGCCGCCATCTGGCCGCATTGTATGTTAGGTTATGCGCTGAAAGTAACATAAGAGCGGCCCGACCAGCGAAATGGGGGGACCAAAAGGCATTTCATGACGCGCAATACGCTTTATCCCGAAATCCAACCGTTCAAGGAAGAGATGCTGCAGGTCTCTTCGCTGCATCGAATCCACGTCGAGCAATGTGGCAACCCGGACGGCAAGCCGGTCATCATGATCCATGGCGGCCCCGGCGGTGGAATCACGCCGACGATGCGTCGCCTGCATGACCCGGAGCGCTATCGCATAATCCTGTTCGACCAGCGCGGATGTGGCCGCTCCACCCCGCATGCGGAACTGCGCGAAAACACGACCTGGGACCTTGTCGCGGACATGGAGCATATTCGCGCGCATCTCGGCATCGACAAGTGGCAGGTGTTCGGTGGCTCCTGGGGAGCGACGCTCGGCCTTGCCTATGCGCAATCCCATCCGGATCGGGTCGCAGAACTTATTCTTCGCGGTATCTTCATGGTTCGCCGTTTCGAAGTCGACTGGACCTATTCCAACGGCGCAAGCATTCTCTTCCCTGATCACTTCGAGGCCTATCAGGAGCATATACCGGAAGCAGAGCGCGGCGATATGATCGCTGCCTATTACAAGCGCCTCACCGATCGCAACCCGCAGGTGCAGCTTGAAGCGGCCCGACGCTGGGCGCGCTGGGAAGGCTCGATCATTTCGCTTCTGCCCGATCCGGCGCGTGTCGAAGCCTTCGGTGAAGACCAGTACGCCATCGCTTTTGCGCGTATCGAATGCCACTATTTCCAGAACCGTGGCTTCCTCGATTCCGACGACCAGCTTCTGCGGAACGTCGACCGCATCCGGCATATTCCCGGTGTGATCGTGCATGGCCGCTATGATGTCTGCACGCCGTTCATCAATGCCTGGCAGTTGAAGAAGATGTGGCCTGAAGCCGATCTCAAAATCGTCGAGGACGCCGGACACGCCGTTACGGAACCCGGTATCACCCACGAATTGATAGAGGCGACAAAGCGTTTCGCGCAATAGGGCGAAACGCACTCACATTTGCTGGAAATGCTCAATGAAAAGGCGCCGTGCGGCGCCTTTTTCCTTGCTGTCAGGTCCGTCCGCCCGGAAGGGTTCCATTGTCCGGCTTTTCCGGCTCGCTGTCGAAACTCTTCGCGATGTCCATAAAGCGCCGCATGAACCGTTCCATATAGCTCATGGATTGCTCAAACTCCTGCTCCGTCGGCAAGCCCGAAGCAGTACTTCCGCCTTTCCCTTCAAGAGCGGAGACCTTGTCCTCAAGCTTCTTCACGCGATCCTGCAGGCTGGCAATGTCGTTCTCATAAGCCTCGCGATCTTCGGTCGCCATCTTGCACACGAGTTGTCCCTGCTGCTCCACGCAGGTCGAGATCGCGCCGGTTCGGGTGTCGAGACGGACATAGCCGTTTTCCGTCCCTTCCAGCCGATAACGCCCGTTTTCCTGCGCCAGCGCATTGGCCGGGGCAAGCGCTGAACCAAGAACAGCAACAGCAGCCAGATTGCGGACCATCAATGTCTTTCTGTTCAACATAAGGCTATTCCCTTCAGCTTCTCTTTGAGGTGTCCCCATCATATGGGACGTTTACGACGAAAATCGAACATGCGGGACTTTGATTTCCGAAGAAATTCGGTCTAGAGAGCACCCATGACCAATGAGATCATCTATAAGATCGCTCCGCGCGGGCTTTGGGCGCAGGCAGAACAGGCTGGTAATTTTACCGGGGCTCCAGTTGATATTGCGGACGGCTATATCCATTTCTCTACTGGAACACAGGTGCGGGAAACGGCAGCTAAACATTTTGCGGGCCAGCGGGATCTGCTTCTGATCAGTGTGAATGCCTCTGCGCTCGGCGCGGCATTGAAGTTTGAAGTTTCACGCGGCGGGGCCCTTTTTCCTCATCTCTACGGCACGCTGCCGCTTGCAGCCGTTTTGAAGGTTGAACCCCTGCCGTTGGGCGACGATGGTCTTCACATTTTTCCGGAGCTGGAAAGTTAATGAGCGGGCTTTTTGAAACTCTCGGGCGACGCGCCCTTTTCGCCTTCGATGCAGAACAGGCACATGGTCTTTCCATCGCTGGCTTGAAGACAGGTCTCGTGACCTGCGGTGCGCCGAACGATCCGGCGCTTTCCGTCAAGGTTGCGGGATTGCAGTTTCCAAATCCGCTCGGCATGGCAGCGGGCTACGACAAGAATGCCGAAGTGCCGGACGCCCTGTTGAAGCTCGGTTTCGGCTTCACGGAAATCGGCACCATCACGCCGCGCCCGCAAAGCGGCAATCCGCGTCCGCGCATTTTTCGGCTCGTGGATGACAGGGCCGTTATCAATCGGCTGGGCTTCAACAATGAAGGCCATGATGCTGCGTTTAAGCGCCTGTCGCAACGCGCCGGCAAGAGCGGTATCGTGGGCGTCAATATCGGCGCCAACAAGGATGCCGAAGACCGCATTGCCGATTATGTTGCCGGTATCCGTCGCTTCTATCAGCTGGCGCGCTACTTCACCGTCAATATTTCTTCGCCCAACACGCCGGGACTGCGCAACCTTCAGGCCCGCGACAGTCTGCGTGAGCTGTTGAGCCGCGTGCTGGAAGCGCGCAACGAAGAAGGCAAGATGTGCACGCTGAAGCGTCCGGTTTTTCTGAAGATCGCCCCCGATCTGGCCGATGAAGAACTGGACGACATCGCTGCCGAGGCAACCGAACAGAAGCTCGATGGCATCATCATATCCAACACGACGCTTTCACGCGCCGGATTGAAAAGCGCGGACAACCGCGATGAAACAGGCGGGCTTTCCGGCGTACCGCTTTTCGAGCGCTCCACCATCGTCCTTGCCAAGATGCGCGAGCGTGTCGGCCCCGATATGCCATTGATCGGCGTCGGCGGCGTGGATAGCGCTGAAACGGCGCTGACAAAGATCAAGGCCGGTGCCGATCTGGTCCAGCTTTATACAGGCCTCATCTATCGCGGACCGAACCTGCCCGCCGAAATCGTGCGTGGCCTGTCGGCGGCGGTGAAACGCGAGGGCGTCGCCAACATTGCCGCACTTCGCGACCGGGACACCAGCGACTGGGCGAAGCGTGACCTGCCCGCCTGAGAGCCGGGTCACATAATGAATTCTGTACGATAACGTCGCGGCAGGATCGCCAGAAGCAAAACTCCGCGAATTGACAGAAACAGGTTGAGAGCCAGCCAGAGCCCGTGATTGCCCATCACGGGCTTTGCCGCATAAAGAACTGCGAGAAAAAAGCCGAGCGACAGGAACATCATGTTGCGCATGTCGCGCGACCATGTGGCGCCGATGTAAACCCCGTCCATATGGAAGGCCAGCAGTCCCGTCATGCCTGTCAGCGCCGCCCAAGGCAGGTATTTCAAGGCTTCAGCGTGAACGTCTCCCGCCTTGGACAGCAGCCCGATGATCGCATCGCCAAACACCAGCAGGAAGAAGGCGATGACGCTGGCCATGACCAGCCCCCAGACGAAAGTGAGCTTGGCGCCGCGCACGAACGCAGGACTGTAGCGCGCGCCAATAGACCGTCCGACAATCTGTTCGGCGGCTGCCGCCATGCCGTCCAGGAAGAAACCGGCGATGAGGAAGAAGTTCATCAAGACGGCATTGGCCGCCAGTGTGACCGGGCCGAGATCGGACCCTGCCCGCGTGAAGAAGGCGAAGGCCGTGAGAAGCAGGAAGGAGCGGATCATGATGTCGCGATTGACCGCGAACATGCGCAGGATTCCTTGCTTCTGGAATATCCGCGCCCGGTCCGGACGCAGTGACGCATCCTTTCGGAAATGGCGCAGCACGATGAACATGCCGACGAGAGCGGCAACCGTTTCGCCGGTCACGGTCGCCCAGGCAACGCCAGTAACGCCCCAGCCCCACTCCAGCCCGAGGATAATGCAGAGCACGATATTGATGCCGTTGAGGAGCACCTGAAGACCGAGGCCGACAATACCCTGTCCACGTCCGAGAACCAGTCCGAGGATTGAATAGTTGATGAGCGCAACCGGCGCGGACAACATGCGGATCGACACATAGGTCGCCATTGCTTCCTGCGTTGCCGACGTCGGATGCATGAAGGTGGACGAGACGCCGATGATGATCGGCAGGCACAGTATCATCAGGCTGCCGGCAATGACCGCGATGATGATTGCCCGCCAGAAGATCGCCTGCTCTTCCACCGCGTCTTCCGCACCCATGGCCTGTGCAACCAGTCCGGTCGTGCCGGAACGCAGGAAATTGAATATCGACAGCAGGAAATCGAAGACCAGCGCGCCAATCGCCAGACCGCCGATCAGCTCGGCCTGTCCCATCTGGCCGACAACGCCCATATCGACAAGTCCGAGAAGCGGCGTGGTGATCGCAGCAAGCGTCATGGGAATGGCGATCAACATCACCATCCTGTGTGTTACTTCGAACGGCCTTGTTACGCCACCACGCTGCAGCGACTGGTCCATGATGCTTGTCCCGAATATTCCCCTCAGATCAAAACGATCTACTCTGGAATCAATCGAAACTACAGATAATTCGGCCACCGCATTGTCGCAGTTCCTGACAACCGGCTGTCAGGAGAATGAGGGATCAAAGTCCGAGCATCATGGCCCAATATATATAAGTTGGCTTGTTTTCGGGTGTTGCCCAGGCGAGACCATAATGCTCGAAGGTCGGATCGAGCATGTTCTTGCGATGGCCGGGCGATTTCATCCAGGCATCGAAGACGGCCTGTGTACTGCGCTGTCCCGATGCGACATTCTCTGCCGCCGGACCGCGGATACCTGCCTGCCGCAGACGCGCCACGAAACCATTGCCCCAACCGACGCTATGGCCGATCTTTCCATAACCCGCCATCCGCCTGGCCTGGTAAAGCGCGGCTTGCTCCAGCTTGGAATCCGTCGCCATCAAAGGCAGTCCGTTTGCCTTTCGAATAGCGTTGAAAATAGCGGTGGGATCGTCGTCACCTGCCCCCCATGCCGCCTTCCACGGCATTGCCGACATCGCCAGCGCGCCCCCGGCAAGGATCAGAAAGCCCCGCCGGTTGAGTGTTAAACCTTGTTTTTGCTGCATGCCTGTCTGAGCTACCCAGTTACCGAATTGATTTCATTTCCGGTAGCTGAGGATACGGAGCAAAATAAAGGCAGGAATGACGACTGCAGCGCCAAGAATGAGATAATCGACAAAGCCTGCAATTGCCGAAAAGCCCATATTCCAAAGGCGGAGGAAGAAATCGCGGATGCCATACAAGATGTCGTAGGGCGTCCAGTGAAATGCGCTCATGACCACGCCAACCACCAGCGAAATCAGCACCAGCTTGATCAGAACGCGGGCCGGGGTATCGCCAAGAAAACGGTTTACACCATCCGACATGCAAATCTCCTGTGTGGTTATTGGTTAGAATGGATGCTCTTAAGTTGAAACGTCATCCCGCTCTAAGCTTTTGTTTGAGCATGATTCCGAAAACCGGTTACCACTTTTCGGAATCATGGTTTAAAGCGACAGATTCTTCGCGCAAGAAATAGGCTCTCCGTACAGCCTGCGCAAGTTCTGCCCTCGCTCAGCGCTGCTTGCGGTACTCGCGCGGGGCTTTCTGCTTTTGGCGCGAGAACGACCGGTTCATGCTGCGCGTATCGGTAAAGCCGCTTGCAACAGCCACTTCCAACAGTGACAAGCTTGTTTCCGACAAGAGTTCCTTGGCCTTCTTAACCCGCAGCTCTTCGCGGACCTCGAACGCCGTCCGCTCAAGGGCAAGCTTGAACCCACGCTCCATCTGGCGGACGGAAATTCCCAATCGGCGCGCCACGTCAATCATAGGCACCGGGTCTTCCAGCGTTTCCTCGAAAATGCGGATTGCCTTGCGGATCATCGGCGACCGCACGCCGTTGAAGCTCAGCGCCGGTTGTTCGGAACGCACAAGCTCATAAGGGATCATGAGGATGGACGCACTCTTGCGCGCCAGTTCCTCCGAAATCTCGTTCTGTATGATGGACAGCGCCAATGACGCCGTGCCAAGCCCGCCCGCACAGGTGAAGTGTCTTCCGCTACGATGGAACAGGCTCGTCGTATCGGCTGTATATCCGTCGAAAAGCTCCAGAAAATCGTCGCGATGGAACCAGCTGACGCAGCAATTGCGGTCCGGCAAAAGGTCTGCTTCCGCCAGCAGAAAGGCAGCCGTGCAAAGGCCCACCACTGTCTTGCCGCGCCGGTCCGCACGCTTGATGAGATCGACCAGCGCCTGCTGTCTGGGCCGGTATTGCGCAAGCAATCCGCCGACGACTGCCACATAATCACAATCGTCGAGTTCGCCTATGGGAGCGGTCGGCTCGATCACCATGCCGGAACTGGAGGTGACAGGATCTCCTGATAGCGTGCATATTTTCCACGCGCAGCGTATCTGACGGCTTTTGTCGCGATCATCGGCGGCAAGGCGGAAGGGATCGAGGAAAAGGCTGAGTGCACTCAGCGTAAAACCGGGCAAAGCAACAATGCCCACCGACAGCCTGCGTTGCGGGGCATCTGTTGCGGCTTGAAGCTTCTTGTCCCGATCCCGTTCAGTTCCGTTCGTCACGTCGACCTTGCTCCTCCACCAGATTTATATTTGCTTGGAGGAGGCTATTATAGTCAACGAAAATGCTTGGAAAGCTTCAACTGCTGCGCCTGATAGTTGGAGCCGAGATCGACGCCATAAAGTGCAGATGGGCGATGCAGCATATGTTCGTAAACCAGCCGCCCGACGATCTGCCCATGTTCCAGAATGAATGGAACCTCGTGGCTGCGGACTTCCAGAACGGCGCGACTTCCGGTTCCGCCCGCAGCGCTGTGCCCGAAGCCCGGATCGAAGAAGCCGGCATAATGAACGCGGAATTCGCCGACCAGCGGATCGAAGGGCGTCATTTCAGCGGCATAAAGCGGCGGGACATGCACTGCCTCGCGCGAAACGAGAATATAGAATTCATCCGGGTCAAGCACGAGTTCGCGCGAACCCCGATCATAGATCGGCTCCCAGAAATCAAGGATGTCGTGCGCCGCACGCTTGTCCACATCCACCACTGCCGTATGGTGCTTGCCGCGATAGCCAATCAGCCGGTCAGGACCACCTGAAAGATCAACCGACAGCGCAATGCCCCCGCCGGAGATGTTCGGCATTTCCGCTGCGACCAGCGTTTCGGCCTTGTGCAATGCAGCAAGTTCCGCCTCGTCGAGCTGGGCACGTCCCTTGCGGAAACGTATCTGCGACAGGCGCGATCCCGTACGCACGACGATAGGAAATGTGCGCGGGCTGACTTCCAGATAGAGCGGGCCGTTGTATCCGGCAGGCACCTTATCGAATTCCTGCGCTCCGTCGGCGATGACGCGGGTGAAGATATCCAGGCGTCCCGTTGAACTTTTCGGATTTGCCGACGCGGAAAGATCGGGCGACAGCGCCAGGCTTTCGAGAAGCGGAACGATGTAAACGCAGCCCGTTTCCAGAACGGCTCCCGCAGTCAGGTCGATCTCGTGCAGTTTTAACCGTTCCAGCTTTTCGATGACCGGCGTCCCGGGTCCCGGCATGAAGGAAGCGCGAACACGATAGGCTTTTGCTCCGAGCCTCAGGTCAAGGCTCGCGGGCTGTATCTGGTCGGGATCAAGGGCGCGCGGCGACGCCAGCAAACCGCTTTCAAACAGCGCGGAAATATCCGCGTCCGCCAGAATTCCAGCATCTCTCTGCGTCATCGACCCGATACTCCGTAGCCTAAAGCATGTCGTATTTTGTCGTAATCAAGCGACATGCTTCAATCTCTTGTTTTCACGCATATCTCCCGAAACCGGTTTCCGATTTCGGGAGATATGCTCTAGGCATTGCTTGACAAAGACCATTGACCGCTCAGGGCCTCAATGCCAACCCTTCCAACCGCTAGAAACCGGGTTTTCCGCAGGAATCAGAGTATTTTCATAGCGCCCCGGATGCGCTTTTCGAGAAATGCGTTGGTTTCGGCATTGACGGCTCCGCGCAACAGGCATAATGGAAAACTGTTCCGTGGTGATTTGGCCGGCCGGCTTGCAGCCACGTTAAAGAATTCGCTAAAAAAGGCCGCGGTTCGTTACCGGCCTTTTGCGTTTTCGCAAGGCCGGTTTTTTATTGGCCGCCGAGGCTCGACATCCTGCCCCGGCCGACCAGCTTTTCGACAGGTTGGAAAAATGACGACTGAGAATACCCGCAAATTTCGCCCTGCAACCGAACTCGTGCATGCCGGATCGCTTCGCTCCGGATTTGCCGAAATGTCGGAAGCGATGTTTCTGACGCAGGGCTTCCTTTATCCCAATGCCGAAGCCGCCGAAGCGCGGTTCAAGGGCGAGGACCCGGGTTTCATCTATTCGCGTTATGCCAACCCGACCACCGACATGTTTGAAAAGCGCATGTGCGCGCTGGAAGGCGCCGAAGAAGCACGCGCCACCGCCTCCGGCATGGCTGCGGTCGCAGCAGCCATTCTCTGTCAGGTGCAGGCTGGGGATCACGTTATTTCGGCTCGCGCCGTCTTCGGCTCCTGTCGCTACATCGTCGAGACGATCTTGCCGAAATACGGCGTCGAAATCTCGATTATCGATGGTTCCAACATCGAAAATTGGAAAGCGGCTGTTCGCCCGAACACCAAGGTGATGTTCCTTGAAAGCCCGTCCAACCCGACGCTCGAAATCATCGACATTGCTGCCGTTGCGCAGGTCGCCAACGAAGCAGGCGCCAAGCTGATCGTCGACAATGTTTTCGCAACCCCGCTATTCCAGAAGCCGCTGGAGCTCGGTGCGCATATCGTCGTTTATTCTGCGACAAAGCACATTGACGGTCAGGGGCGCTGCCTTGGCGGCGTGGTCCTCTCCGACCGCGAATGGATTGAAAACACCCTGCAGGATTATTTCCGTCACACGGGTCCGGGCCTTAGCCCATTCAACGCGTGGATCATGCTGAAAGGCCTTGAAACACTGTCCGTGCGTGTACGCCAGCAGACGCTGTCGGCGGCAGCAGTTGCCGACTTCCTCGCAGGCAAGCCGGGCGTGAAGCGCGTGATCTATCCGGGTCGGGCGGACCATCCGCAGGCCGACATCATCGCCAAGCAGATGACCGGTGGCTCAACCCTCATCGCCCTGGAGCTGGAAGGCGGCAAAGAGGCAGCGTTCAAGTTCCAGAACGCCTTGCAGGTCTTCAGCATCTCCAACAATCTGGGCGACGCGAAAAGCCTTATTACCCACCCGGCAACCACGACGCACAAGAACCTTACCGACGAGGCCAAGGCCGAACTGGGTATTTCGGACGGCCTGCTTCGGATATCGCTCGGCCTTGAGGATACGGACGACCTTGTGGAAGACGTGGAAGCAGCGTTGAAGGTCGCTCGCTGAACAGCCACTTCCCACATTGTGGCATTTAGGCTGCAAACAGAGGCGTAAACGATGCAATTTCCGGAGATTTCGGCAATTGCATCGTATTTTCTGCCCCACATCGTTGACCCTCCCGCAACTTTAGCGATAGGAGGGGCGAAAAAGCGGCGTCCGTGAACCGAACGACGAACCGTTGAGTAGACAGCATCATTGCGATCCGGATTGCAGGGTGCCAGGGCCGATGTGAATGTAGGGCGGTGCGCATGTATAGAGCGGTAACGCGGGGGATCGAGGTTTCTGTCGAGCCTTTCTATCTGGAAGATCAGTCTGACCCCGATGAAAACCGTTATGTCTGGGGTTATCGTATAACGATCGCCAACAATTCGACGGAAACCGTGCAACTTCGTTCGCGTTACTGGCAGATTACCGACGCAAACGGGCACGTCGAAGAGGTGCGCGGCGCGGGTGTGGTTGGCGAACAGCCGACACTTGAGCCCGGCGATTCATTTCAGTATTCCTCGGGCTGCCCGTTAACCACCACATCGGGTGTCATGGTAGGACGGTACCAGATGCAGGGTAATGGCGGCAGCATGTTCGAAGTCGACATCCCCGCCTTCTCGCTTGACATGCCGGACCTGCGACGCACCTTGAATTGAAAATATCCCAGCATTTTGCGAAGGCAGATGACGAACAGAGAACAACTCTGTTCTTTGCCTTTTCAGGAAGTTCGGCTCGAAGAAAAGCGCGCTGGATTTTCAACAGGGCGCGCAATCCGGCGCCCGGTGAGAGAGTTTTTAAACGCGTTCGATCAGAAAATAAGTCGTTGGTCCCGGTGGGTTCGGCAGAACAGAAACATTGTTCCAAAGCTCGACATTGAGTCCATCCGTTCCGTCACCCGTAATCGCCGGAGGCTGCACCACGCCATCCAGTCCGACCGGGGATAAGCGCCAGGCCGTGTTGATCGGCATTTTGAACCAGACCTGCCCAACCTTGATCTGCACCGGCAAGGTGCCAAAGCTGCTGACAGTCTTTTCTTCGTTGTCGGCAAATACCATGTCGGTATTACGTGCATCCGTGGCGAAGATCAGCAATAGCTTGCTGCTGTCCGCTACCGTCTGGCCATCGAGCGAAGAAACAGCCAGCATGCCCGCCCCGGAAGCTGCACCGACCCAGAGCTGCCCGAGTTGTACCGGCTGGGTGATGGATGAGAATGCAAGTGCTTCCGTATGCTGCGTGACAACCCGCATCTGTTTCGCCGCACTATCAAGCCTGATCTCTCCGGTATCGCTGACATATATCCCCGATGCTGCATCGCTTGGATTTGTCGCAGCCAGAACTCCATGGCTCCGTAGGAATGCGATGGCGTCCGCACGGGTGCTAATCTGGCGAGGAGAACCGACCGTCACAGCGTCTGGTGCGAACGGAGCATCGCCTTGTGCGAAACGAGACATTAGCGACATGATCGTCACGGCATCCGGTTCCTGCATGTCCAGCCCCGCCAGATTTCCGACATCCTGTATCTGCGCCACCACACGATGCAACGCTTTCGCAACGTCTCCACGGCGGAAGAGCAGCGCCGACAGGGTTTCGCCGGCACGGGCAACGGGATCAAGTGCGGTGCGGTAAGGACGGATATACTGTTCGTTAAAATCGCTACCGCCATAGCCAAGGACAAGTGCTCCATTGCTATGCCGGCACAGAATATCCCAGTCCTGCAGAGCGGCATAAGCCGGCATTGCAAGCCCCGCCTCGTAGCGATGCCTGTTCCAGAAAACGTGATCATACTCGGTCATCACAAATGGCTTTGCTGCCAGACGTGTCGCAGCCGCATTGCGGACGTAGGCCACCGCACCGTCAAACGAACTGGTCTGGAATATCGGCCCCGTCATACTGTCGTTCGGATCATGATAGGTATTCATCGCCACCGCCTGTTGATTGCGGCGTGTGAGCGTGGTCTGGATGCCATATCCATTATTATAGGGTGCTATGACACCCCTGAAGCCCATCGCACGGATGCAGTCGCCCATTTTCTTCGCTGTCTCGGTTTCAACCGACACGCAGAAACTTGCAAAATCGCGCAGCCGTTTGGACGCCGCATACCGGTTTGAAGGCAGGGCAACTGTGGCGTTTTCAATTTGCTCGGTACCCAGCAACTCGCCGCCCCAGGCAGCCTGCAAGGCTGCCGTGGTACCATATTGCTCCTTCAGCCAAGCATTGAACGGTCGCTTCAATTCCGCCAACGCCTGGAGGTCGCCGTTGGCGTAAACCCACGAATTGAACACCAATCCATTCTCATTGAACGGCACGACCATAGCCATAGCCGGGTCTTCGAAAGGCACAAGCCCGGTATAGGGATTGACCGTCCCGAAGATATCGACCTGAAAGCGCAGCCAATGGCCGAAAGCCGCATTTTCAACATGCGTCTTGAGTTTAAACTGGCCTTCCGTTCTCCAGCGGTCCGTTACGCCGCCCAACGCGCCCGCATTCGATGTGAGGCCATCAACGACCCAGTATATGCCGTTCTGTTTCAACGCGGCCATGTAGTAGCGGAACCGATCAAGAATATCCTGTCGGTATTCGAAATCCTGAAGCTGCCCCTCCATCAAAGCGATGTCGAGAAAATGGAACCGTGCGCAATTATATCCATGACGGCGCAACTGAACGGCCATCCTGTCCGCTGTCACATGGTCAGGAATAGTTGCAATGGCTCCGCACAGCAGCCGATATGGAACGGTCGGATTGCTCTGCAAGGCGATGTGACCGTCCGAATTGACGATGAGCCGTCGCTCCTCGTCAATCGGCGGATTTGATAGGAATGTCGAAAAATCGAGCGGACTGCCAGCCTCGATCTCGAGATTCTGCTGGGTAACCGGTATCCAAATGTCGGGCATATCGTATCTCCACAATTGACTGGTGGAGAATAAAAGCCTGTCCGAACACGGGGATAAATTCCTACTAATTTACCTGCGCATCAGTTCCCGAACTCTGCCGGATCAAACGAATAGATTTTCGAGCAAAACTCGCAAGTTACGGAAATCTTGCCGTTTTCCGCGCTTTCTGCAATTTCCTCGGCCGTGAAGCCTGATAGCACGCCGGAAATTTTCTCTCGCGAGCACGAGCATTCGTCCAGCACAGGCACAGATTCGAATACACGCACACCGCGTTCATGGAACAGCCGGTAAAGCAGCCGCTCCGAGCCAACTTGCGGGTCCGTCAGTTCCGAACTTTCAATCGTACCCACCAGCGAGCGAGCCTCGTCCCACGCGTCATCTTCCGGATGGAAGGCGGCCTCGGCTCCGTCCTCGTCGCCACCCGGCAAGTCGCGGATGCGCGCGCGCAATTCGGATTCCGGCAGGAATTGAATAATCAGTCCGCCAGCCCGCCACTGTTCGACAGGTTTTCCGTCGGCGCCACGCTCGACAAGCTTGGCGACACTCAGTTTGAGGTCGGTTGGAATCTGTTCCGACTGACGGAAATAGGTCGTAGCGATTTCTTCCAGCGTCGAACCATCCAGCGCGACGATGCCTTGATAGCGCTGGGTGTAAGCACCCTGGTCGACTGTGAATGCAAGCGTGCCCCGTCCCAGCAGTTCCTCCGGCTTCGTCTTGTTTGCGGCAATCGCTTCCTTCAGGCGCTCCGCGTCAAAACGTGCATAGGCACGGACTGAACGCGGCGTGCGGAAATCGACCACCAGCATGTCGACGGGGCCGTCGGACTGCGTCTGGAAGATAAACTTGCCTTCGAATTTGAGCGAGGTGCCGAGCAATACGGTCAGAACCGTTGCTTCCCCCAGCAGACGGGCCACTTCTTCGGGATAGTCATGGCGTTTCAGAATGCCGTCGATGCTCGGGCCGAGCTGCACCGCGCGACCGCGCACGTCGAGCCCCTCCACCTGGAAGGGCACGACAGCGTCATCGCCTGCGAAGTCGAAATCGCCCAGATTGACGTGGATGTTCTCGACTTCGATATGCTCGTTGCTGGTCTTGTCAGCCAAATTATGCTCCCAAATCGCGGCCTTGCAGGCACCACGCCAGAATGGCTTTCTGGGCATGGAGCCTGTTTTCCGCTTCGTCGAATACGACCGATTGCGGTCCATCGATCACTTCATCCGTCACTTCCTCGCCGCGATGGGCGGGCAGGCAGTGCATGAAAAGCGCCTTTGGATCAGCTTTTGCCATCAGTCGCGCATTGACCTGATAGGGCATGAAAACGTTGTGGCCGCGAGCATGATCTTCCTGCCCCATCGAAACCCACGTGTCGGTCACGATGCAATCCGCACCGCTCGCCGCCCGTTCCGGATCGGTGGTGGACATGATGTTCGCGCCGTTCGCTTTCGCCCAATCGACATAGTGCGACTTGGGTTCGCTGCCTTCCGGCGTTGCGATATTGACGTTGAAATCAAAACGCGCCGCAGCTTCGACCAGCGAGTGGAGGACGTTGTTGCCGTCCCCCATCCAGGCAAAGGTCTTGCCTTTGATCGGGCCGCGATGTTCCTCATATGTAAGAACGTCGGCCATGATTTGACAAGGGTGCGTGTCATCCGTCAGTGCATTGATGACCGGAACGGTCGCATATTCGGCAAGTTCGAGCATCCGGTCATGCGATGTGGTGCGGATCATGATCGCATCGACATAGCGCGACAGGACCTTCGCCGTGTCGGCGATGGTTTCGCTGCGCCCGAGCTGCATTTCCGAGCCGGTCAGCATGATTGTCTCGCCGCCCAACTGGCGCATGCCGACATCAAAGGACACGCGCGTACGGGTGGAGGGCTTTTCGAAGATCATCGCAAGCACCTTGCCTGCGAATGGCTTCTCCATTTCTCCAGCCTTGAGGCGCGCCTTGCGTGCCTTGGCGTCTTCCATGATCGCACGAAGCTCCGATGCAGGCACAGCGGAGAGGTCGATAAAGTGTTTGATCCCGTTATCGTTAGCCATGATATCACGCTGTCTTACTGGTCGGATTTGCAGTTGCGAGCCGTTCGACCGCCATTTCGATGCGCTTCAATGCTTCGCGCGCTTCTTCGGGCGTCGTGATCAGCGGCGGAAGCAGACGGACGACATTGTCTCCGGCCCCGACGCTCAAGAAATGCTCGTCACGGAGAGCCTGAATGAGACTGGTATTCGGCACAACGCACTTGATACCGATCAACAGGCCACGACCACGCACTTCCGAAACGACGTCCGGGAAGCGGTCGATGATGGAGGCGAGCCCCTGTTTCATGACCAGGGCGGTAGCCTGGACGTTCTCGAGGAAGCCATCGGCCAGCACAACATCAAGAACCGCATTGCCGACAGCCATGGCCAGCGGGTTGCCGCCGTAGGTCGTGCCGTGGACGCCCGCCGTCATGCCTTTGGCAGCTTCGGCAGTTGCGAGGCAGGCGCCCATCGGGAAGCCGCCGCCGATACCCTTGGCGACCGCCATGATGTCCGGCTTGATACCGGCCCATTCATGCGCGAACAGCTTGCCGGTGCGACCGACGCCGGTCTGCACTTCGTCAAGGATCAGCAGAAGGCCCTTCTCATCGCAGATCTGGCGCAGCATGCGCATGAATTCTTCCGGGAAACCGCGCAGACCGCCTTCGCCCTGAACGGGTTCAAGCAGGATAGCGGCGGTCTCGTCGTTGATGGCTGCGCGCAATGCTGCCTCATCGCCGAACGGTACCTGATCGAAACCATCGACCTTCGGGCCGAAACCTTCGAGATACTTGGCCTGACCGCCTGCGGCAATTGTGGCCAGCGTGCGGCCGTGGAAAGCACCCTCAAAAGTCACAATGCGGAAGCGTTCGGGATGACCGCTCACATAATGATAGCGGCGTGCGGTCTTGATCGCGCACTCGAGTGCTTCAGCGCCGGAATTGGTGAAAAAGACCTTGTCGGCGAAAGTGCTTTCGACAAGACGCCGCCCCAGCTTTTCCTGAGCCGGAATTTCATAAACGTTGGACAGATGCCAGAGCTTGTCAGCCTGCGCCTTCAGCGTATCCACCAGATGCGGATGCGAATGACCAAGCGAGTTCACAGCAATGCCCGCCGCGAAATCGAGATAACGTTCACCGCTTTCGGTAATAAGCCAGATGCCCTCACCTCGCTCGAAGCGCAGAGCCGCACGATTATAGGTGTCGTAAAGCGGTTGCACGGTCGTAGCGTCGGTCATAGCACCAGGCCTCCAAAGCCCAAGTTAGCAGCTTGCCCGGCTGCGCCGGCAAAGCTGTGTTTTCCCATAAACAGTCCTCAGGCACCCGAAACGGTTCCCACCTGTCGACGAGCGCCCAACACCCCATTCCAAGCCGTCACGAAACTACGAGGAGACATGAGAGGAATGGGCTCAGACCCATGCTTCCTAGCCTGAGCCTTCGGTAGAAATAAAAAACCGCCCTCTGGGCGGCATATTTATCTCGCGCGTATATTGGCGTTCGCAGGAAAAATGTCAATCAAAGCAAGCGAGGTTTGAGGGCCATCTTTCGACATGAGTTCATGCATTTTCGCGCTCTTGCAGCACTCCGGCATCGAAGGTGGCTTTACGTAGACACCCATACTATATAGTGAACGACCTTTCCCTGGCTGAGACTGCCAGACGACGTTGCTCATTCCGCAAGTCCGCGATGTTCCATCCTGAAACAATTCGGGTTTTCAGTTCTGAAGCAATTGCGTGCAAAATTTCGGGGCGGATCAAATAAAAACCGTCTTTGGCACCCAAGTTGGGGAAAACCGTAAAAATGGAATCCGCCTGACAAGGCTATCCCTTGTCATGGAGTCGTTGGATATTGTAGTTTCTTTTTAGAGATTAAAGCTACATTTCGTGCGGCGGACCTAGTCACCCGGATAGATATGGTGTTTTTGCTCGGAGCGATCCGAGAACACTGCCGGATTCCGGATAACGAAAATGATTGGAGCCCAGGGCGATGAACTGGACAGACGAACGCGTCGAACTACTGAAGAAACTGTGGAGCGAGGGCTTGAGCGCGAGCCAGATCGCAGCGCAGCTTGGCGGCGTCAGCCGTAATGCAGTGATCGGCAAAGTGCACCGTTTGAAGCTTTCGGGCCGTGGCAAGACCACGACCGCTGCTCCGCGCAGCAAGAAAGTCAATACGGTCGCCGCAGCGCCACGTCCTGCAGCACAACATTCAACCGGCGTACATACGACGACGATGCGCACGGCCACGGTGACCAAGACGGTCGGCGCGACGGCCCTCCAGGTGGACTATGCCGTGGACGTTGTTGCGGAAACAGTGGTCAAGCCCGCTTCGGACGTGGTGGTGCCTATTTCCCGCAGGCTCTCGCTGTTGCAGTTGAGCGAACGCACCTGCAAGTGGCCGATCGGCGACCCGCTGAACGAAGACTTCCATTTCTGCGGCCATGAATCCGGTGAATCGAGCCCATATTGCAGCTACCATTCGCGTCTGGCTTTTCAGCCGACTGCAGAGCGTCGCCGGGCACGCTGATTTAAGGAAAGTAAGGGAATAAGGGAGTGTGCCGAACGTGTTCGGCAGCTCCCTTTTCTATTTCAGCATTTCCGCAAGATCCGAACTAAAAAACACATATGCGACTATGATGATTGTCGGGTGGAGAAACGCGGATAAGTTGCTGGTTGCAGCACGGGGCGACTTTGGGAACAGGCTCTTCTCCCATATCCCCCTACTTTCCTATTCCCTTAATCCTTCCTCATAAACCTTCAGCGTGCGATCAGCGATCCCGCTCCAGCTATAGTCCCGTGCGATCCAGTCGATCATTTCCTGCGACTGCTCGCTTGTCAGAGGTTGATCGATTTTCCGCCGCAGCGCATTCTTCAACGCTTCCACATCGCCCAGTGGAAAATAGCTATCCTTCGAAAGTCCGACTTCCACATTTGCAGTGATATCGCTTGCAAGCACGTTCAAGCCGTATCCCATGGCTTCGAGGAGCGCGATCGGCATGCCCTCATGGCTGGAAGGCAGGACGAATAGTGCAGCCTGACTGAACAAGGCCGACAGTTCCTCCCCCTGAAGCGCGCCCGTCAGCACAACGCCGGGTACAGCGCCAGCCCTTGCACGAACGGTTCCGGCATATTCAGCCGTATATTCCGCTGATCCGATCAGGGCCAGTTTCAAGGAAGGATCGGCAAGTTTTGCAAAGGCTTCAATAAGATCAAGCTGACGTTTTTCCGGAACGATCCGCGCCACCAGAGCAATGTAGCGCTTGGGATCAAGGCCGTGCTTTTCCAGCCACGTCGTGTCTTGGCAGGCCGGGCGAAGCGTGACCCCATTGGGGATGACAGTGATCGGCACATGATAATGCTGCTGCATGGTTTTTGCGATATCGTTGGACACTGCGATGCGCGCATTTGCAAAACGCATCCCGCACCATTCGCCAAGCTTCAGCATTGCGCGCGCAAGCCGTCCCCACTTCTGCCGATTGTAGTCAAAACCGTGATGGGTCACGACCGTGCGCAGACCGAACAGACGTGCCAGCGGAACCGCAAGAGCCGGACCGATCGCATGAATGTGCAAGACATCCGGGCGAGTGAAACCTGCCCGCAGCACACCCAGCACCGTGTGCACAATTGCCTCGAACTTCATGGAGGTCGGCGCCCAGCTTGGCGTCACCTCTACGCCCTCCCAGACATAAGGCTGCTTTTTCTCAAGATAAGGACGGCGTCCGATTACCTCCACATCCCAGCCCTTCGTCAAATAGAGCCGGGCGAGTTCTTCGACGTGTTTTTCCACGCCCCCCTGCACATTGGGGACACCGCGCAGGCCCAGCATCATGACGCGAGGTCTTTTATCGCTTCGCACCATCAAAACGCTCCCAACTCGGCATAGAGTTCCAGCGTCCGGTTTCTGTACGCCTCTGGCGAGAATTCATGGCCGGCCCACATGCGGCCTGCCTCTCCCATCTTGCGCCGCGCCTGCGGGGTCAACCGAGCAAAATCGCCCAGGACGCGGGCGAGATCGTCGATATCGCCCGTACGCGAAACCATCCCGGTCTCGCTCTCGATAATCATTTCGGGAATTCCGCCAATGTCGGCGCCGATCACCGGCACCCCGAGTGCGTAGGCTTCGAGAATACTGATCGGCGCGTTCTCATACCATTCAGACGGCAGAACGAGCGCTTTCGCCTCGCCGATAAGCTGATGCAATCTTTCGCCCGAGACATAGCCTGCAAAGGTGACATCTCCGCCCGCCTCAGCCGCGAGCGCTTTCAAGGATTCTTCCTCCGGCCCAGTGCCCGCAATGACAAGTTTCTGTCCAGCAAGAGCCGCTGAGCGAATGAGAGTACCAATCCCCTTTTCCGGCGCCAGCCGTCCGACATAGGCGAAATAATCGCCTTCATCCGCATAGGGCTTCAGGTCGTCCGTGTGGGCGAAGTTGGGGATATAGACCAGCTTTTCTTCCGGCCATCCCCATTCGGCGAGCTTTGCAATATAGAAACGGCTCGGCACAACGATACGGTCAAGCGTATTGCGATAAAGGCCAAGCATGCGATGGATCGCTGTCTCAAAGAAAACCAGTCCGCTCAGCGCTGTGGAATCCTTGATGCATTTGTGGAGCGCCACATTGTAGATGCGTCCGCCCTTGCAGCGCTCGCAGATCTGGTTGTGGGACAGCATCTTATAGGCCGGACAGGCAAGTTTAAGGTCGTGCGCCGTCATGACCGTCGGGATTCCCGCGTCTTTCAGAACCGGAAAAATCGACGGCGATAGATGATGATAGATATTATGCGCATGCGCGACGTTGGGGCGAAAGTGCTCGATCAATGCCTTGATCCGGTCCCGCGCCTCCCATGAATAGATGATCTTGCCCGCCTGCACGACTTTGGTGAACGGGCTGCTTTCCCGGCCATACTCGATTTCGGAAACAAAATAGGAAGACCAGTCGGAGGGAAAATTATCCGGATGCTGCATGGCAAACGGTGCGGTTTGCCAGCCGATCTCCGAAAACAGTTTGATGTGGTCGAGAAAAACAGTTTCGGCGCCGCCACGCCGATAAAAATAGTTATTAATCGCCAGCAGACGATGGGCCGTATCATTCACATGCGTCAAACAGCACCTCGTTGCGCGCTGGAGCGTTTCGATTTGATTGAACAAATCGGCGCGTCTCAGCAGTTGGTCTTTTGATGCGCATCTTATCCGAAAACCGTTTCACGTCTTTCGGGATGCGCTTCAAGCCGTGCCACCACCTCGCGGACAGAAAGAATGGTCGCCCCGCTTTTCACCGCATGGGATACGAGGCGCTCGAAGGTCTCAGGCCTGCACCCGAATTCAGTCGGCGTATCGCTGATATCATGCGTATAAAAGACGAGCCAGCCAGGATTGGCACTAAGATCATCGATCCAGCGGGTATGGCGTGCAGCCCCGTCGTCTGGCTGTCTTATTTCCACTGCCTGCAAAAAGGCAAGATCGATCATGCCGCGATTGATACGATTGCCACCGCCGCGACAAGTCGCGTAACGATCAGCAAATAGCCGCCGTGTCATCATGGAAGATGCGCAATAAGGATAAGCGAAATTGCGTGGCATGCCACGATTGGGCTCGAACGCATCGAGATAGGCCGTGTTGCGGTCCAGGTCAGCTGCTATTTCCCCGGCGCCGAAATAAGGGACCTTGAGATGGTTGTAGGTATGGCAACCCAGCTCGTGCCCCCCTTCAACCAGCTTCCGGCACCCTTCCTGCGTGATCAGGTTCCTCTCGCGCTCCTTCGTGCCCACCATGCTGCCGGCAATATAAAAAGTGCCATGGACGCCGTGCTTGTCAAGGATCGCAGCTCCGGCGCTTTCCGCCGTGTCGGGTACATCGTCGAACGTAAAAGTGATGATCCGTTCGTTGGCTGGCAAGCAGAACGGGCGCAACGGAAACCGGCGACTGATGCTGTCGTTCAGCCGAATGGCGTACCATTCCAGACGTCTGCGCGCCCTCTCGAGACTATCCATTTCCGCCATTGCCCCAGCTCCCCAAGCTGTTTCAGACGAGCCTTGCCTTAGCCTGCAAGCGCAATCCGAAGACAGCAACCATGATACAGAACCATAGTGCCCCACCGTTCTGAAAGAACGTACTTTCCATACAAGACATATATAATCCGTAAAGCCAAAGGCGAATGTAAAGCAGCGTTAATATAGGGTCGTTGTCTGTGCTTTCCGCTTCCCTAATATATCGAAGCGGCAAAATCATTATCCAGATGAGTGTCAGAATGAGACCAATAATGCCAGCATTGATCATCATATCGAGGAATGAATTATGCGCATTGAAGGCGGCAACCGCCCAGCTTGCACCGCCGCCGCCTGCATAGACCATTTCGGGCGTTTTCCAAAACGAGTCCAGACCGTAGCCGAAAACCGGCTTGGCCGAGATCGCAGAGAATGCAAGTTTCCAGATATCAGAACGGTTTGTAAAACTGGCGTCAACTCCCAAGCTTTCTACAAGCTCGCGCAGTGGATCGAAGACAGCGGCCCCTACGGCAACAATGTTAAAGGCCGCGATCCCGCCGACTGCAATGAAAACACGGGTCCATTTCCACCGCACGAACACCAGCGACATCACCACGATAAAAGGCAACATGGCCGTCGATGTCTTGCCGCCTGTATGCAACACGAAAAAAACGCAAAGGGCGACAATCAGCAGACCTGTTATCGGCAAACCGCGTTTCCGGATGTAAAGCCCCAGAAAACTCATCAGCACCAAAGATGCGGCGGCGGCATTCTTGTGCGGATAGTGACCGCGCCAGGCGCCAGCCAGCATGGGCTCAAGGACTTCAGTGCCCTGATGAATAGCGCGCTGCGGCATGAAAATTACGCCGAAATAGGCAAATGCCAGCGTTATCAGCGAGCCGATTGCGAGCAACCGCGCCATCTGGCGTTCGGACTGCGGCAACATAAGAAAGATGCTCGCGTTCAAGGCAGTCAGGATAGACAGCACGACTTTCTTGCTGGCGATCATGGGGTGGGCCGACAGCAAAGCCGTCAGGAGAAGCCAGAAGAAAACGAGCCCCATCAAAATGCGCGGCTGCATGATGACACTGCGCATGGAGCTGTTCAATCCGCAGATCAGAAAGCCGCCCGTCAAGAAGAGAGTGACAAGCTGGTTGAAGGAACTGGAGTCGGCGGCTTTGGCTGTGACACCGGTCACCGCACCAATGTCGGGATAGGGATTGGTGCCTATCCACATAAACAGGAACATGCACAGAAAAAGGCCAGCTCCGACAGCTGACGAGACTCGCGGCTGTATCTCCTCACGGTAATGAACCGACAGCTCAGCCAAGGTCAGATCGTACCTTCCCGATTTCCGCGCCACGCTCCAAGATAGCCGAGGCCGAGCGCCAGCACCACACCAAGTCCCATACCGGCAATACCGCCTCCCGCACCGAGCACCAGCGTCTTCGGAGGCCAGCTCCGGCCGATCGGCGGAATAGCCGTTGAAATGATCCGTATATTGGTCGCATCCAATTGCTGGCGCTGGCTCGTCTCCGATGAACGGGTCAGAAAGGTGTTGTAGATCGACACTTTCGCGGCCATGTCACGTTCGAGGTCCGAAAGCTGGACTTGCGCATCATTGTCAAGCGCAACCGCTGAACGGGCCGAAGCAGCCTGGGCGTTGAGCAATGCGACAACGGCATTTGCCTGATCCAGATCAACCTTCGCGGATTGCAGGATGCGCGCCCGTTCCTGCGCCATTTGCTGCTCCAGACCGGCAAGCTGCCGCTCCGTATTTATCAATTCGGGATACCGTGGCCCATAGGTCATCGCGAGAGCGTCGTAGCGCTGTTTCAGCGATGCATATTGTCCGCGCAGGTTCGTCATCGTAGGCGACTGCAATGTACTTGCAGGACTGACAGCGCTGCCGGTATCCCTCGTCAGTTCCTCGTAGCGCGTGCTTGCGTCGGCAACTCGCGCCTTGGCGTCAACCAGCTTGGAATTGATCTGCGTCATGGACTGGGTGCTGACAAGTTCGCCGCCAGCGGTCTGCAAGCCATGCGCCCTGCGAAACGCGGCAACTTTCTCTTCCGCTTCTGTCGCGGCCTTTTGCAGCGAAGCCAGACGTTCGGATAGGGCTGCAGCCGCCCGCCCCGCCCCGTCGGCATCCGCCTGGGCGACTTCTTCCTGAAAGGCGTTTGCGAGAGAATCCGCAACCTTCACCGATTTTTCCGGATTATCCGTCCAGACGGCAATCGTGACCAGATAGGATCGTTCAGGCCGCGTAACGGTAATGCGCTGCGACAGGGCGCGCACCGCAGCCAGCGTATCATCCTTCGGACCTGCAGGCTTGCTGAGGCCAAGCATGGCCCGCAGATCGAAGGCTGGCGGAGGCGGGACGAACTCCTCGTCTTCATTCAGTTTCAAATCCGTTACGACCCGCCGGAGCACGTTGCCGGAAGTCAGGATGCGCATCTTGCTTTCAATGTCGAGAATCTGGCTGTCAGCCTGAAGGCTCTGGGCATAGACGTCATTGGGCAGCAACTGAAGACCCGATGGGGGCACCAGCAAATCGGTATAGGCTGTATATCGGGGCTTTGCCGTCATGCCGTAAGCAAGGCCCGCCAGGCCGCCGATGATCGCGAGCGCGGCTATCAAAATCCACCGGGCACGCATCCAGGCCAGCGCTTCAAACAGGTCGATTTCAGGCAACATCAGCCCGTTGTGAGCGGGCGCAATTGTTTCGGTGGTCTTCTCTTCTTCGCGGATGATATGCGTTTCGCGCCGGGCTGCGCGCAACCGCTCATCTACGGGGACCGGATTTTCACCAGCGGCCTCCGTTACCTGTGCTTTCGAAGCGAGGTCACGCAACGTATACATTAGTTGCCCCTAAAGTTCACTCGACAGCGCGAACATGGCGCCACTGTTTTCCTTAGACTTAAAGATTAAAAAATTCGGTTAATGAAAGGCAATCATCCGCAATGGTGTCACCAAAATGCCCTTGAGGATCATTTAGTCTTGCAGTTTGCGACAAATTTCCGTCGACGTGCTTGGCACCTTGTGTTTTTCGGGATTAAGAGAAAACGGAGCATATGCTGCACCATCAGAAATTCAACAAAAAGCACTCCGCTTCACTACGGTCCGGACCGGCCCGAAAATTCGGTATGAAAATTTGAAACGCCATTGGTCGACATTACTGTCCTACGCAGCTTCTAGCGGCAGCCTTTTTGCAGCAAACATCGCACAGCTTTTTACATTTGCCTTGTTGGCGCGTTATCTTGGTTCCCACGAGTTTGGCCTGTTCGTGACCGTAATGGCCGTAACCAACATCGCTACCTTCATCTGTGGCCTGGGCGGAGCAGAATGCCTCGTGCGTCGCGTGGCGCAGGACCGGACAATCTACCCCGCGATGCTCGGCCACAATCTCATTCTCATCGCGATTACCGGCATTGTCCTCGTCGCCGCCGGAATGATCATATTGCCGCTCTGGCTTTACAATTCTCCTGAATTTACAGGAAACCTGTTCGGGCTTTTCCTGCTGCTCGTCACCAACATCGTGCTTATGCGCCTCATCCTGCTGGTCGAGCAGATTTATATCGCACATACCGACTTCGTATCCGCCAATCTCTCCGTCGTCGGCTTCGCCATTGCCCGAACCATTGCGGCAGCAATCGCCTGCCTTCTATTCGATGTCTCCACTGTCGTCGGGTGGGCCTATTGGCAGTTTGGAGCCCATGTACTGGTCGCCGTGGTCTACGCACTGTTTCTGCGCAGGCTCGGACGGCCGCAATATACGATCGTGCGCGACGAAATACGGCTGGGCGTGATGTTTGCTTCGCAATTCATCTTCAAGGCTGTGCGCCAGAATGCAGACCTCCTGCTCCTCGGCACATTGATGCCGCCGAGCGTCGTCGGCAGTTACGGCGTCACACGTCGTATCATCGACAGCAGCACCTTGACCGTCGAGGCGATGAACCGTCTTGTCTATCCTCATCTGGCCCGCGCCAGCGCAAACGGCATCCATCATGCCCTGCCGATCACGATGCGCCTGCTTGGGGCCGCTTTTGCAATCGGCATATTGACGTCGCTGGCCGTGTTTATCATCGCGCCCTATCTGCCCTATCTGTTTGGCAGTGAGTATGACACGCTGGTTTCGTTCTGCCGCACGCTTTGCTGGATCACCGTGTTTGTTGCCCTGTGGTCGATAGCGGTCGATCTTCTGGGTGCCGCCAGCCAGCACAGCTATCGCACGGCTGTCCTCAACACAGGCAATATTCTCGGCGCGCCGCTCCTGGCACTGGCAACGTGGTACGCGCCGATCACGGGAACTTTCGCCGCCATTTACGCAATTGAAATCAGTATTGTGCTGGCATCATGGGGATGTGTTATCTACCTCGTTCGTCGGAGTCGTGACGCAGAAGAGCAGAAAGCGGTTTCAACAGTGGGGGCTTAGATGGCGGATATCTCGACCTCGGCAAACGACGTCAAATCGCGGCGCGTTCGCGCAATGAAGCTTGATGATATCCCGGCGATCCGAAACCTGTTTCAGCGAGTTTTTCGCCCACATTCGAAGTCATGTAACGAAACTTTCGATCAGTATTTTCAGCGATTTTTCTTCGAGAACCCCTATTACGACCCTGCGATTGGCAGTGTTGTGCACGAGGACGAGCGCGGCGAGATCGACAGCGCACTCTCGGTCTTGCCCATCCCTTACAAGGTCAATGGGAAAAGTGTCATGGGGCGGTTGGTTTGCGCTTTCATGATGAAGCCGGAGGTCTCCCCGCGCGGCGCCGCTGAACTGACCCTTACCCTGCGTCCGAGCGAAAAGTTATTCAATTTCACCGACAGCGCAGCCCCCGTAAGTCTCAGGCATTCCGAAGCGATCGGCGGAATTGTTCTCAGTGCGCATGGTCTGGGATGGACACGGGTGTTTCAGGCCGCCAGCTACGTGGCCAATTACGTCGCCGAACGGCGTCCAATCCTCGGAGGGCGCGGGACAAGCTCGCTTGGCAAAATGCTCAATCCCCTTTTTCCCCTCCCGCCAATCAAGAAGGCCCCCAGGTCGCAAGCGAATGTGACGGAAATAGCGAAGGATGAGGCTGTCTCGCTCATCTCCGGTTTCCTGCAAGGCTATTGCGCACATCCGGACTGGACGGAAAACGACATCAACTGGCTGCTGGACATGGCGGCGGGGAACCAGGCGGCCGGTATCTTGCGGTTCTGCAAGATCAGCGAACAATCCGGGCGCCCGAGCGCCCTTTTCTGCTACTACAGCCGCCCCAATGGCATGGCGGAAGTTCTGAATGTCGTTGCAAAAGCCGGGGCGGAAAAACCTGCTGTCGAAGCGATGTTGTTCCATCTGCAGGAGGAAGGACATATCGCAGCCCAAGGCCGCGTCGATCCGCGCTATCTCAATGCGCTCTCGCAGCAATCCATCATGTTCTTTCGTCTCAAAGCCAATGTCTGTGTGGTCACCGCAAACGAGGACATACTAGGCGCGATCCAGCGCAATGATATCTTTATTGGCGGACTTGCCGGGGAAAGCTGGAGCAGGTTGTCGACGGATTTCTATTGAACAGCAAGCTTCCTTTCCAGAAGGAAGAAAGTGGTCGGTCCGGCTTTGCCCGCACCATTATCCAAACGGAAAGCGATCGGGCCAGACCCGGCGGCTACTCGTTCGTGGACCTTGCCATCAAGGCCAACCGGCGAGAGCGTCCATGACACCGTGTTTCCTGCCAGGTTCACATCCACGCGATTGCGCAGCAAGGTAACCGGCAGACGTCCCCAGTCTTCAATAACCTTCTCTGCCTTGTCACGGAAACGCATATCGGAATTCCGTGCATCGCTGGCGAAAATGACAAGCAGCTTTTCGCTGTCCTTCAGCACCTTTCCATCAATTGCCGAAACGGCAAACAACCCCCTCGCCTCCGCATTACCGAGGGACAACTCACTTAATGTCACGGGGTCTCTCAGCTCGGCAAAGGCAATGGCCTCGGTCTCAGGTGTAACAACCTGCATCCGCTGCCTGTTGCGGTCGAGCATGATCTGGCCTGTAGCGCTTTCAAAAAAGCCTTGCGACGGATCAGTGGCATTATCCTGCGGGACAAGTTCTGCGCCCTTCAAACGCTGCAACACGTTGTCGAGCGACACGTTCCGGTAGTCCACCGCAACTGATTTTTGCAGTCCCTGCGGCCAGGCCTGCTCTTTCGTCGCCAGACCGATCCCTCCGACAAGCGCCAACGGCTTCAGTCGCGCCGGTTCTCGAAACTCCAGCGATTCACCAAGACTCGTCTCTCCCTGCATCATGAACGGCACATTGAAAGCTGCCGTTTCGACGTCGCCCCTGCGAAACAGCAGCGATGCCACAGTCTCACCGGCACGAGCGACGGGATCTACAGCGAAGGTATAGGGGATGATGCGCTGACGGAATGGAGCCGCCTCGTCGAATGCAAGTGTCAGCGGCCCCTGACCATGGCGGCAGATACCATCCCAGCCCTGCAAAGCGGCATAGGCTGGCATCACTATTCCGGCTTCATAACGATAACGGTTCCAGAACAGGTGCTCGTATTCTGTTGCGAGAAAAGGCCGTCCGAGCCAGCGTCCGGCGGCGATTTCACCGACGTAGGAAGCGGCGTCGGCAATCGAACTCGTATCCTTGATTTCGGTACCGGGGTTCAGGGTTCCGATCCAGTCGTGGTAGGTATTGGCAACGACCGCCTGCTGGTTTTGCCGCGAAAGAGCCGTCTGGACCGTGAACCAGTTGTTATAGGGAGCGACGAGGCCGCGATAACCAAGATCGCGGAACGCCTGCTCCAGACGTTGGGTCAACAACCGTTCTCTCTCAACCAGAAAAGCCTGAAAATCCCGCAATCGTCCGCCGCCGCCGCTCCGGCTTTCCGGCAACTGGACAGTTTGCTGTTCAAGATTTTCGCCGGAGGCCAAACCGCCCCAGGCTCGTGACAAGGCACGGGTGTCCGCATATCGCTTTTTCAGAAAAGCATTGAATGCAGGACGATAGCCTGTCCAGAATGTTGTCCCGTCAGCGTGCTCATGCACAAAGCTCGTAAACTCGATGCCATTTTCGTTGAAAGGAACGATCAGCGCGAGCGCGGGGTCGTGCAAAGGTGCAAGTCCCGTATAAGGATTGACCGTCGCGAAGACTTCTTTTTGAAAACGCAGCCAATGATCGAATGCCGCATCGTCCACATAGATTCGGCGCTTCAGATTGCCGTCCACGCCCCAGCGATCGATGTCCTTGCCGCCCAAGGCGCCACTTTCAGAGGTCAGTCCGTCGATAATCCAGTAGATGCCTTCGCGCTTGAGCGCAGCCATCAAATAGCGCATCCGGTCAAGGGCTTCAGGGCGGAAGTCGAAATCCTGCGCCTGTCCGAGCATCAGATCGGCATCGACGAAGTAAAACCGGGCTATATTGTAACCGTGCAGACTGAGCTGCCGCACATATCGATCGATGAAGGCACGATCCACCGCCCCCGACGACGGCGGTCCCCAGGCAATTGACGCACATTGCAGGCGGAGCGCCTCGCCCGGCTTGTCAGCCTGAGCGAAACGCCCGTAGGGATTTGCGATCAGGCGTTTTTTTTCTTCGATCGGCGTATTGACCAGAAACCCCGAAAAATCGAGAGGGCTCCCGGCGGAGATTTCGAGATTGTTTTCTTTGACGGGAAGCCATTCTTCAGCACCGGCGCCGGACACTGCGAGCCCGATAAACAAGGCGGATGAGGCCAGTCGCCGAATGTCCATCAGGGCTCCCTTATAACCTTGCTTTCAATCCAGTCGGTCGGTTTACGGCGTGGCTGAAAAAAGCCAAGGGGCAGTGCTGCTGCATGGAATATCCATGCAACCACCGCGTAGACACCAAGCTCGATACTACGCGTTCGGACGCACATTGCCACGAAAGGCGCCGCGGCAATAATGGCCGCCACAACAATTGCAGGAAACCATCCCGGCACGAAAAACAGAGCGGCTACAATCGCCAGCCACCAGAGATAGACCGCGCCCCAGAGGCGCAATTCCGGCAGTTCGCGAAACAGATTTTTTTGATGCGGCTGCCCCATCGCAGCACGCAACACTTCGCCGGTGCCACGCAGGTATTTGCTCTTCCAGCGACGGACCAGAAGTTTATAGGCATTCATCGTATAGCCGAAATGCTGCACGAACGGCCGGTCCAGACGATGGAGTTTCCACCCATGGCTTCGCAGGCGGACACCGGCATCGAATTCCTCATGACCATGCAGATTGCGATCCGAGAAATATCCGGCCTGCTCGATGGCGCTGCGCCTGTAGAGCCCGCCGCCGTTCATCCGGTCGATATCGCCTGTCCGTGCTTCGGGCGAATGTCGTTTTGAACGGCGCTGGAATTCCAGACTTTCCAGAACCTGATCCACGACATGGCCGGTCACGCCACCAGCATCGGGGTGACTGTCGAGATAAGCAAGGGCGGCGGGCAGAAAATCCGGCTCAATTATCATGTCGCCATCGATCAGGCAGATAAAAGGCTGGGTCGAATACTGAAAACCCAGCTGCGGGCCGAGGCCGCAACTGGCCTGCGCCGGCGGTTCGATCTGCACAATCCTGATCGGATAGGCCCGTGCAATCTCGATCGTGCGGTCGGTAGAGCCGCTGTCGGCTACGATCACTTCGACTTTTCCGCCGGGCAAGGCTTTCAGGGCGCTTTCAACAGCCCCGGCGATGCGCTTTTCCTCGTTCAAGGTTTTGATGATAATCGAAACAGACATCGTTGCCCTATTTGTGAAAAAGCACGCGCGAAGCAATTTGGGATCAGGACCAGACAAGCCAGAACTTCATAGTTTTTTTTGGTTTCAAATCCAATAAACACTTCAACTATAAAATGAGATTCGGTGCGCTCGGAATACTGAAAGCCTTTTATGTTGACCAAAGATTTTGACATCCGGGTTTTCAGCATCACGGAACAGCTATCCATAGACTGGCCGGACGCCGATGACAAAACCGGCTGCGCATTTTTTGTCTTTCAGTCCAAATCCTTTATCCGGGCATGGGAAGCGAGCTATGGGCAAGAACCCGGCGTACAGCTCTGCTTGACCGAGGTTCGCCAGACTGACGGTACACCGCTTCTCTTTCTGCCGCTCTCTATCACACACATCTGCGGTTCCCGGGTCCTTTCATTTATCGATGAGGGCGTAAGCGATTATAATGCCCCTATCGTCTTTCCGGCCGCAACACAGCTTTCGCATGATGCCGCAATGCGCGTCCTCGCAGCTGTGCTTGCATCGGTTCCCTCTCACGATGTCGTTGCGCTTTGCAAAATGCCGGAACGTGTCGAGGGTCTTATCAATCCCTTATGGTCGGTAACGGACCGCTGTTCCAGCGCATCCACGCACACGATGTCACTGGTGCGTCCGATCGCGGAAATAGAAAAATCCATGCAGGGTATCGGCAATATCAAAAAACGTGACCGAGCCTTTCAGAAGCTGGAAGGGGCCCGGTTTCTTATAGCGCAGACCGAAGCTGAGCGCCGGTCTGTTCTGGATGCCATGTTCCGCCAGAAACAGCGACGTTTTGAAGAAACCATGGTTCCCGGTTTCGATGCGCATCCTGAAAAACGACGCTTCTTTAAAGAAGCGACAGAGCAACTCGCCCGACATGGCGCCCTGCACCTGTCCGCGCTGGCCGTGGGTGAAACCATATTGGCTACACTGTGGAGCGTCGTCCGCAATGGCCATTATTGCGCAATGATCATAACGTTCGAGAACGGCGTCTGGAGCAAGTTTTCACCCGGAAAACTGCTAATATTGCGCCTGTTATCTGCGCTCAAGGCTGACGGTTACACCATGTTCGATCTGGGCTTTGGCGACGAGCCATGGAAGTCCGGCATATGCGACCGGACGACACCTCTGCGTGATTATATTCGGCCGGTCACTTTACGTGGGCGCATTTCGCTTAGCCTCGCCCGTTGCATGGAAAGACTGAGAGAGACCTCCCTCTACGCCAAGCTGCGCCCGTTGAAATGGAGGCTCTTGCGCAAGTTCGGCTAGGCCATCTATGCCGCACGTTTCGGCAGCCGTACGGTAAATGTCGAGCCTTCGCCCAGTTGTGAGCGAACGACCAGACGTCCGCGGTGCCGGGCGAGAATATGTTTGACGATGGCAAGGCCAAGACCTGTGCCCTTCTGAGCCCGGCTCGTTTCCACGTCGATCCGATAGAACCGTTCCGTCAGGCGCGGCAGATGCTCGGCCGCGATGCCCGGACCAAAATCCTGAACGGACGCCACGACCTCCGGAGAACTGCCGCTATCGTCTTCGTCCAGTTTGACGATGACGCGCTTGCCAGCCTGTCCATATTTGCAGGCATTCTCCACGAGATTCTGGAAAACCTGGATAAGCTCGTCACGCGCTCCGGTGACCATGACGGGATGATCCGGCAATACCCGCTCGATATTGATATCGAGGCCTGCGGCCAGCGGCGCCAGCGTGTCGGCAACGTGATTGAGAATGGAAGTCATGTCGACGCATTCATTGACGGTCAGATGGGCCCGCATTTCCAGTCGCGACAAAGACAAAAGATCATCGATCAGGCGCGACATGCGTTCGGCCTGTTTCTGCATTATATCCAGAAAGCGATCACGGGCAGCCGCGTCATTTCGCGCTGGCCCCTGCAGCGTTTCGATAAATCCCCGCAGCGAAGCGAGCGGCGTGCGCAACTCGTGGCTCGCATTCGCGATGAAATCCGAGCGCATGCGGTCGATGCGCCGTGTTTCGCTTTGGTCGCGAAACAGCAGGACAAAAAGTTCGGGTCTGCCGTCCTTGCCTGGCAATGCCTTGACCATGGCTTTGAACCAGCGATCGATCGGGACGCGCTCGAAATATTCTATGCTGCGTGCTTCGCCATCGGCGATTACCCCCTGAATCAGTGCGTGCATTTCCGGTGCCCGAAACCGCAGATAGAGCGCTGTGCCAGTCTCCAGAGACTGAAATGCTTCGATAGCCGCTGAATTGGTGAACAACACCGTGCCGCCATGATCGAAGACAACCATCGGGTCGGTCAGAAGGTCTGCCAGGCGCTCGCCGGACACTCCCGCCATTTCGTTGGGCGCTATATTCTTTACCGGCACTTCATCCGGCTCACTGCTTGCAACTTCGCTTGCGAGCCAGACGGCGCCGAGCACGACCACGGCCAGCAGACCAGCGCGAAACCAGAAGGGAAGATCGAGAGCCAGCACGCAGACGGCGAGAACCATGCTGGCGATCACGACACCCTTGACCCGAAGAAGCGGTTCGAAAATGGACTTCTCCGCTTCAGGTTCTGGACCGGTGTGATTGCCTGCCTCGCTCATGCTGCTTCCTCTGCGGTTGTGGCATCGACCTTAGAGCGCGATGATCCCGCTCTAAATTTTTGTTCAAGCATGTTTTCACCCGAAAACCGGTTCCCGCTTTTCGGAATCATGTTTTATCCGGAAATGTCCGGATGTCCTTTACGTAGCTTCCAAACAGCCCATATCATGCCTTGATATAAACGAAAGGGAATTGCCGTGGGTGACAGTTCGAAGACAGCTAACAAAAAGAAAGACAAAAAAGACGAGGCAAAATCAGGCGACGAGCCAATCAAGCTCAAAATTGGAGGTGAGACGCGGACGTTCGACATAAACGATCCGAAGCTGCCGAAATGGATCGATGACAATGCGTTGCGCTCAGGCGGGTATCCCTATCCATCCAAGATGAAGTCGGAAGAATATGAGGAAACGCTGGAGCGACTTCAGATCGAACTCGTCAAACTTCAATATTGGCTTCAGGATACTGGCGGGCGTGTCATCAGCGTCTTTGAAGGCCGCGACGCTGCCGGCAAGGGCGGAACCATCTTTACAATCCGCGAGTTCATGAACCCCAGAACCGCGCGTAACGTCGCCTTGCCCAAGCCAACCGAAACGGAACAGGGCCAATGGTATTTCCAGCGTTATGTCGCGCATTTCCCAACGGCCGGCGAGTTCGTCACGTTTGATCGTTCATGGTACAACCGGGCGGGCGTGGAACGCGTCATGGGGTTCTGCACCCCGGCGCAACTCGAAACCTTCCTGACCGAAACGCCCGATTTCGAGCGCATGATCGTGACGGATGGCATCCATCTTTTCAAATTCTGGCTGGATATCGGCCAGGAAATGCAGCTCAAGCGTTTTCACGAGCGGCGCCACAGCCCTCTCAAGAACTGGAAGTTCTCGCCGATGGACGTGGCCGGAATTTCTCGCTGGAATGATTACTCCGATGCATTGCACACCATGCTCGAAAGGACGGATACGGGGTACGCGCCCTGGACCATCATCCGTTCGAATGACAAGAGACGCGCCAGACTGGCAGCAATCCGGCGCATTCTTTTGACGCTGCCCTATGAGGGAAGAGACCTTCAGGCAATCGGGGCCGAGGATCAATCAATCATCGGACGGGGCTCAACATTCCTCACCTCGTCATCGGTGGAGATGTAAAACAGGCTTGGCTGGTGCGGTGTCTTTTCCCAAAGATGCGGCACATGCACCAGCTGCCATAGCGCGCGCCAGGCCGCAATTGAGATCAGCACCCAATATACCGGGATCGAGAACAGGTACGCATACCCTCCCAGTTCCGTTGGTTCCATCGTTCTGGCCCCCAGAAGGTAGAAACTCAGATAGGCCAGCAGAATGTTCGTCACATCGATCCCCAACAGCCAGATACTGTGTGTCGTCAGCGGCCCGAACAGCATTCCGATCAGCAGGAAGGCGAACATGGCAAGCATCAGAGGATGTAGAAGCGCCGAACCGATTATTCCCAGGGTATAGACCTGATTGACGGAGTACCTGAACCAGCCAAGCTCGCGCCAGGTATTGTGCGGCTGGCGGCCATGGACGAGCCATGTCTGCATCCAGCCCTTGAGCCAGCGTGTCCGCTGCTTGCGCCAGACGTCATAGTTTACGGGCGCATCTTCAATCGTGCCACGCGTGATGACACCGATACGATACCCGAAACGAGCAAGCCTCACGCCGAGATCGGCATCTTCCGTGACGTTGTAGGCGTCCCAGCCGCCAACCTCCTCCAGACAGGACCGCCGAAAATGATTGGAGGTTCCTCCGAGGGGAATAACGTGCCCCCGGGAAGCCAGCCAAGGCAGCAGCCCGCGGAAAAGTGCTGCATATTCAAAGGCGAACATTCGCGTCAGCAGATTATGGCGAAAATTCCCGATGATCAGCGGCGCCTGCACGCAGGCCAGCTTGTCGCCTTCGGCCTGAAAGGTCTGCCATGCTTCAAGCAACTGGTCAGGGTGAGGCCGGTCCTCGGCATCGAAGACCGCGACGATCTCCCCTCGGGCAAACTGCAATGCATAATTCAACGCCTTCGGTTTCGTCTTGGGCCCGCCAGACGGCACGAGAACCAGTTCAAAATTCGATGGCAGCCCCACACGACGTATCGCGGCGATCGTATCGAAGTCGTCCTTCTCGCAGACAAGCTTGATATCGAGCTTGCTGGCCGGCCAGTTCAGGCGTTTCAAACTCGTTACAAGCTGGCCTATCACCTCCTGTTCCCGATATAGCGGGACCAGCACGGAATAGATCGGCAGATCGCGCGGCCTGCTTTTCCTGATCTCCAGAAACTTCAGCCGCCGTCCGGCAACCGCTGCGAACAGACGGATCATCACACAGCCGAAGAAGAATAATGACAGTGCTACATGGAGAACAAGGAGAGTGGTCGCGGGCCAATTGAACATGCAGGCGAAAAGCGCGTAAACCGCCATGGCGATGATAAACGCCTGCGGCGTATCGAGAACGCGCGATGCGGACAGCGATTGCGGTGTCATTTCATAGGCTCTGGCGATCAGATCCTTTTGATGCCGCTGCCGCATGACCTGCTTCAGGAGCGTCGGCGTGCAGATCCGTATCCGGTTCTTCAACTGCGGCGTCGCAAGCACATAGTCCCGAAGCGTCCGGATGCGATTTTCCGAAGGCGCTATATAGAGATAGCTGCTTCCATCTGCGCCGAGCACCATAACCTGTCCTACATCGATGAAAGCCGACGGCTTTTCTTCGCCCGATACGAAAATACGGGACGGCAAGGCTTCGTTTGTGAACTCCAATGTCAAAAGATCAGCTATGGCTGCATAAAGCACCGATTCCGCAACATCACCCCGCTGAACCAGCTCCACGCAAAACGACGTTCCGTGGCGAGCAGCAGCACTATATGCCCCAAGCAACGCCTCTCTCGCTACGCCGCATTGTTCCAGTCTGGCTGATATGGCGCTGCATATCTCCAGATCGAACGCAGTCGATACACTACTCATAGCACCCCCGCACTACTGAATATTTGTGATTTGTATTTTAGATATATACTAATATAGTAATTTTACCGAACGCTTTATTAGTTAATTATTTCAGCAAAATTACAATCGGAACGTAATATACTCAAAAAGAATTGCAACCTTTATTTTCCTGGCACTTTTGGTGAATACTGGAGAGGCAATCGATCGTGCGGTTAACGCGAAATTATAAAAAAGAGAGCAGAGACGGGTCATGAAACGCCACCTTCCAAGACTGCTGATCGCGCTGGCATCCGCATGTGGTATTCATAGCGCGCAGGCTTCCGACACAGAGCCCCAGGCTCCGTCCTTCATCAACCAGAGGGAGCGCCTGCCCTTGCCGTCCCTGCAAGCGCTCACACGGTTAAGGTTCATTACAACCGTGGACTTTCCACCGTTCAATATGCTCGGCGACCGGGGGCAGCTTTCCGGCTATAATATCGACCTTGCCAAGGCCCTTTGCCGTCAATTGGGCGTCGACGACATATGTCAGATCGAAGCTGTCCCATGGAATGAGCTGGAGGAGCGCCTGCTCAGCGGACAGGCTGAAGCCATACTGGCGGGGTGGAAGCCAACCGAAGCAAACCGGGAACAATTTGCCTATTCACGGTCCTATATGCGGCTGCCTGCGCGTTTTGCGACGACCAATGCCAGCGCCTTTAACGATAATCCTGTGACGGCCACGAAGGGCAAGAACGTCGGCGTCATTGCAGGTACCGCCCATGAACAATTGTTGAAAAGCTATTTTCCCCAGGCGGTCGCAAATCCCTACCCTGATGAACCGAGCATGCTCGCCGATCTCAGGAGCGGCAAGATCGGCACAGTCTTTCACGATGGCATGTCGCTGTCCGTGTGGCTTAACAGTCCCGAGGGCCATGCATGCTGCACCTTCGCAGCCGGCCCCTATCTGGCACCCCAGTATCTGAGCACCGGGCTCAGCATTGCCGTTGCGCAGAAAAACGCTCCCCTTGTCAGCGCCTTCGATAATGCACTGCAAGCTTTGCAGCAGAAGGGCACGCTGACGGAGCTTTACCTGCGCTATTTCCCGAACAGCTTTTACTGATCCGGACATCGGACGGGCGGGTCGTTTAATTTGTCCGCCCATTGCGTGCCATTTTGACGCAGGAGAATACTGCTACCAAACGAATTTTCAGATATTTTTGAAATTTCCGATATGTCGATACTTACAGTATAAAAGTAAAATTGTTTTCCATCAAACAAATAGCACGGAAAACGCGTCTTAATAGCGACATAACAATAGACAAATCAGGATAAGTTGCGCCGCTTTTAGCACAAGCGAGACGATAAATACATCCATTTATTTTGACTTGAACAAATCCAGCTCCGATCAATAATCAAAGCGAGGGAGAAGGAGGATATATACAATGTTCGATGGCGTACCTGCTCAATGGCACAAGACTCCGGAACAAACAAAACGCTCGCCGAATGAAGCCGCCTATGTGTTTCTGGGCATCATGCTCGCAGCACTCAGCGTGCCGGCGACATTCCTAGGCTGGGCAATCGTTCAAAGTATCGCATCGCTTTTCTAGAGCGGCTCCTGTTCTAATAGAATCGCCGGAACCGCTCTAACTCATTTGTTTTATCGCATTATCCAACGCAAAGCGGTTTCACACTTTTGCTGGAAATGCTCTAGAGCCGGGCAGTCCTCGTCCGAAGACTGGTAATCAACCATTTCCGCCCTGGCAGCAGTGCGGGTACAGGATGCAAAAAGCCCCGCCATTCGGCGGGGCTTTCGTTTGCAGCTTGAAGCGGGCTAGACGTGATTATCAGCCTGCGGGTTGGGGCTGATCGTTTCATTCACGTCTTCATCCTCCGGCCTCTTCGGAGGCTTACGAGCAATCAGACTGTAGAACATCGGAATGAAGAACGTGGCGATGAACGTTGCTGCCAACATGCCGCCGATAACGCCCGTACCGATGGAGTGACGGCTTGCCGAACCGGCACCCGTGCTGATCGCGAGCGGCACCACGCCCAGAATAAAGGCGAGCGAGGTCATCACGATCGGACGGAAGCGCAGACGAGCCGCCGACGCCGCCGCCTCGATGGCGGATTTGCCGGTCTCTCGTTCGAGCACCGCGAACTCCACGATCAGAATCGCGTTCTTCGCCGCCAGACCTATGAGCGTCACCAGACCAATCTGGAAGTAGACGTCATTGGTCAGCCCGCGCAGATCGGTCGCCAGCAACGCGCCGAAGATTGCGAAAGGCACCGCCGTTATGACGGCAAGTGGCAGGCTCCAGCGTTCGTACTGCGCTGCAAGGATCAGGAACACCATGACAAGGCCGAAGATCATGGCCTGCGTGCCTGTGCCGCTGGTGGTCACTTCCTGATAGGCCGAGCCGGTCCATGCAATCTGATAGCCCTGCGGGAGAACCTCCGCAGCCACTTCCTGCATCGCCTTGATCGCGTCGCCGGAGGTGAAGCCCGGCGCCGGATTACCGGTGATCTTCGCCGCATTGAAGGCATTGAAACGTTCGAGCTGATCAGGACCGACAATACGCTTGACGGTCACGAGTGCATCGAGCGGGATCATGCTGCCGGAATTGGCACGGACGAAGACATGCTTGAGATCGCTCGGATCACGACGGAACTCGGCTTCCGACTGCAAGTTGACCTGATAGTTGCGGCCAAACAGCGTAAAGTCGTTGACGTAGAGGCTGCCGAAGGTTGCCTGCATTGCCGTGAATACCGAGTTGATCGGCACACCCATGGCCTTCGCCTTTTCGCGATCAAGCTGGATGTCATACTGCGGAACGTTCGGATCGAACGTCGTGCGCACACCCTGCAACTCCGGCCGCTTGACGGCAGCCTCGGTAATGAGCTTGGTCGCCCGCGTCAGCGAATCCACACCGCCGCCCGTGCGATCCTGAACATAGAGTTCAAAGCCGCCCGTCGTGCTGAGACCCATGATCGGAGGCGGGTTGAACGCAAGAACAAGACCGTCCTTGATCCCCGTATTCATCCCCATGATGGCACCGGGAAGATTGCGCGCATCGGTTTCAGGCGTCGTGCGTTCCTTCCAGTCCTTGAGCATGATGAACATCGTGCCGGCGCTGGTTTTCAGACCGCCCGACAGAAGGTCGAAGCCGGATACCGCGAAGACGCTCTCCACAGCGGGGTTTTTCCGGATATTCGCACTCGCCTGATCGAGAACCGCCGTTGTACGTTCCAGAGAGGCCGCGGGAGGAAGCACTGCAACGCTGAACAGGAAGCCCTGATCCTCATCCGGCAACAGCGATCCCGGCACCCTTTCGAAAAGATAGTAGGTGGCGCCAAGAAGGCCCGCAAAAATGACCAGCCCGATTGCAGCGCGCTTCAGGAAGAAGCGAACGCCGCGCGAGTAGCCATCCGTCACCCGCTCGAAGAAGCGGTTGAAGATGCGGAACGGCAGCATCGGCTCATGATGACCCGGCTTCAGGATAAGCGCGCAAAGCGCCGGTGTAAGCGTCAGAGCCACGAGACCCGACAGCGTCACCGAAATCGCGATGGTCACGGCGAACTGCTTGTACATTTCGCCAACCAGACCGCCCATGAAGGCGACCGGAATGAACACCGCACACAGCACAAGGACAATCGCAATCACCGGCCCCGTCACTTCGCCCATGGCCTTGATGGCGGCCTTGCGCGGCGACAGTTTTTCCGTCGTCATGATACGTTCGACATTTTCCAGCACCACGATGGCGTCGTCGACCACGATACCGATTGCCAGCACGAGACCGAAGAGCGTCAGGAGGTTGATGGAGAAGCCCAGCACATACATGCCCGCGAAAGTACCGATAATCGAGATCGGCACCGCGATGATCGGGATAAGCGTCGCCCGCCAGTTCTGCAGGAAGATGAACACCACCAGCACGACGAGAATGATCGCCTCGATGAAGGTGTGAATCACTTCCTCGATGGAGACCTTGATGAACTTCGTCGTATCGAACGGAATCGAATAATCGATACCTGCCGGGAAGCTTGCCTTCAGCTCATCCATACGGTTCTGAATGAGTTCCATCGTGTTGAGCGCGTTGGCGCCCGGCTGCAGATAGATTGCAATCGGGACGGCCGAGGTGCCGTTCAGATTACTGTCGACGAGATAGCTTTCCGTGCCGAGTTCGACACGCGCAACGTCCTTGAGACGGAGCGTTGCCGCATTGGGGCTCGAACGGAGGATAATGTTCTCGAATGCCGCGGCATCCGGGAGGCGCCCCTGTGTGGTCGCGGTATAGGTGAACGGCCCGGCTTGCGGGTCAGGCTGATCGCCGAAGCGGCCTGCTGCAAACTGCGCGTTCTGTTCCTGAATGGCGGTCGAGACATCGCTCGGCGTCAGGTTATACTGCGCCAGCTTGTCGGGACGCAGCCAGATACGCATCGAATAATCGATGTTGCCGAGAAGCTGCACGTCGCCAACGCCCTGAAGGCGCTTGAGATCGTCAACCACATTGAGAAGCGCATAGTTGCCGACATAGGTGCGATCGTAGCGATCGCTGTCGGAGAACATGGCGACCATGCCCAGAATTGTGGTGGAACGCTTGTCCACCGTGACGCCAAGACGCTGCACTTCCTGCGGAAGCGAGGAAGTCGCACGCTGCACGCGGTTGTTGACGTTGATCGTGGCCTGATCCGGGTCGGTGCCCAGAGCAAAGGTTACGGTCAGCTGCATCGTGCCGCTGCCGAGGCTCGAGGACTGCATATAGAGCATGTTCTCGACGCCGTTGATCTGCTGTTCCAACGGCGCGGCAACGGTCTGCGCCACCGTTTCGGCGCTGGCGCCGGGATAGGTCGCGCTGACAACAACCTGCGGCGGCGTCAGTTCGGGATACTGTGCAATCGGCAGAATCCGGATACAGATCAGGCCTGCCAGCACGAGCACAATGGAGATGACCGCCGCGAAAACGGGGCGGTCGACGAAAAATCTGTTCATTGCTTGCCTGCCGCCTGTTCTTTGCCAGCTTCGGCACCCGCCTTGTCCGGCGATGTGCTATTGCCTGCTTCGGTAGCTGCGTCGACCGGATTAACGGGCTTGCCCGGGGCTGCCTTGATAAGCCCTTCGCTAATGACGCGGTCACCTGCGTTGAGACCTTCGGAAACCAGCCAGGCATCGCTCAGTTCGCGAGCAACGGTGATCGGCCGGACTTCGACGATATTGTCCTTGTTGACCACGTAAACGAACTGCGTTTGCGGCCCCTGGAGCAATGCGGCCTTCGGGATCGTGATGGCATCCTTGACCTGGATGCCAAGAATGACAGCGCGAACGAACTGACCCGGGATCAGGCGACGCTTGGGATTCTCGACCACCGCGCGGGCACCGAGCGTACCCGTTTCCGTATCGAGCGACGAAGAGGTGAAATCGATCGTTCCTTCGTGGTCATAAGCCTGCCCGTCCCCGAACAGAACCTTGATCTTGAGACGGTCGGCATCTTCGCCCGTCGCACCGCGCTCGGCGCGCAAACGGTCGATTTCAGCGGCTTCCGTGTCCGTGAAGGAGAAGTTCACATAGACCGGGTCGAGCTGGGTAATCGAGGTCAGAAGGCTGGAAGACGCATCCGTACCGATAAGGCTGCCCTCATTGACCTGTTCGAGGCTGGTGATGCCGCTGATGGGCGCCGTCACCTTGGTATAGCTCAGATTGAGTTCAGCCGTGCGCAGCTGCGCCTTGGCTGCGGCGACAGACGCCTTGTTCAGGTCGCGCGTCGCGAAAGCCGAATCACGAACGGCAGTGCTCTGCACCTTCTGCTGGACCAGCTGTTCTGCGCGCTCCGCGTCGCGGATGGATTGCTGATACTGCGCCTCGGCCTGTGCCACCTGTGCCTGAGCCTTTTCAAGCTCCGCCTGGTAAGGTGCCGGGTCTATTTCGAACAGCACGTCGCCAGCCTTGACTTCCGTGCCTTCGATGAAATTGCGGTGAAGCAATATCCCGCCGACACGCGCACGCACCTGAACGTCGCGATAGGCACTGATACGCGCCGCATATTCGTAGGTGACAGGTACATCATGCGGCTCGACCACGGTAACAGATACCTGTGGCGGTGGCGGCGTTGCGCCGCCGGGTGCCTGCGCCAGAACGGGTTGCCCCGCAAAGACAAGAAAAGCGGCCCCTGCCGCAAAAAGCCGAATGGAACGGTTCAAAGTCATGGTGGGAGTGCCCTTGCTGTCGCGCGGTGCTGCCAATTTAACATACACGAGTGTTTGTAAATACGATCTACCGTGTTATAGTCAATCGCTCAATATTACAGATCACGAATGAGTTACCCGGATTCAAGTGGCGAACTAAGCCATCAGACTGCATTCACCCGAGAGAAATCATGCGAAGAACGAAAGCCGAGGCAGCCGAAACCCGGGAAGCCATTCTGGTGGCTGCCGAGCAGGTTTTCCTCGAGCGTGGTGTCAACCAATCTACACTGATGGAAATTGCCTGTCATGCCGGAGTGACGCGGGGTGCGATTTATTTCCACTTCCGCGACAAGGTGGAGATTCTTCGCACCATCATCGGCAATGTCCGGTTTCCGCAAGAAGAAATCATGCTGCAGGCTGCGGCCGTCAACCACCCCAATCCGATGCACGTGCTCGAGCAATCGATCATTCAGGCGCTGCAGCTTTTCTCGAACAACGAGCGTCAGCAGAACATTTTCATCATTATCAACCAGCGATGCGAATTCGTCGGCGAAATGGCCCCGCTTGAAGATCGCCTTCGCGAAGCGCGCGCCAACGTCCTCTCCCTGTTCGCAGGATTGCTGGACGTGGCTGCAAGACGCGGGGAGCTTTCAAAGGAATGGACCGCAGACACGGCGGCACCGATCCTGCTGTCCCTTCTAAGCGGCCTTCTCAACGAATGGTTGCGAGGCGACCGGAACTATGATCTTGTCACCTATGGCGGCAGGGCAATCTCGATACTCGTTCAATCTCTTAGAAATCCGGCATTCGGAGCTCATCAAACATAGTTGTCGGGCCCAATTTCGATATGCCTGACCCGCCGGACAGGCTATTTTCACGATGGCCGGTTTCAACCAATCGTGATTGTCAAACCGCAAAATTGGGAGAGACGCTCGACTCTTTTATAATTTACGCTTACGTCAATGTAACTCTTGCGAAGAGATTAAAACTCGACCACATTTACCAATGAGGAAGCCTTCCGGGGGGCGGATGGCTTGGGAGACGGCGGGCGCACATGCGGCCCAATTTAGGACGGAGCGATCCGGGGAGAAGAAATGGCGAAAAAGACGACTGGGCAAAGTGCATCCGTAGTTGAATCCATGACCGCGGGATCGCCAGCCAATGGCGCGCCGACGCAGGAAAAGATCTGGTTCAAGTCATATCCGGCTGGCGTTCCGCACGAGATCGATCTGAGCACGGCAACTTCCATCGGCGATATGATTCTGGCATCTTGCCGGCAATTCGCCTCCAGCCCAGCCTTCACCTGCATGGGCAAGGATCTGTCCTACAAGGAACTCGATGAATATTCGCGTGCGCTGGCTGCGTTTCTCCAGTCGCGCGGTCTCGTGAAGGGCGACCGCGTTGCGGTGATGATGCCAAATATCCTGCATTATCCGATTGCCTTCACGGCCATTCTCCGCGCAGGTTTCGTCGTCGTGAACGTCAATCCGCTATATACGCCGCGAGAGCTGGAACATCAGTTGAAGGATTCCGGCGCCAAAGCATTGATCGTTTTGGAAAATTTTGCATCGACGGTGGAAAAGACCCTCAATTCGATCAACGTTCCCAACATAATCGTCGCGTCCATGGGCGACATGCACGGGTTCAAGGGCCACATCATCAATCTGGTCGTGCGCCGCGTGAAGAAAATGGTGCCGGCATGGACCATTCCGGGGCATATCCGTTTCAAGGATGCACTGGCTCAAGGCCGTGTCCTATCCTTCAACCCGGTTCCGGTACAGGGTTCCGACCTTGCCTTCCTGCAATATACCGGAGGCACGACCGGCATCTCGAAAGGGGCGATGCTGACCCATAGCAACATCCTTGCGAATGTGGAGCAGATGCATACCTGGATGGAGGTTGCCTTCCGCAACAAGGGCAAGCCGAAGGCGCTGAATTTCGTGTGTGCGCTGCCGCTCTATCACATCTTCGCGCTTACCGTGAATGCGATGATCGGCATCAAGCTTGGTGCGCGAAATATCCTCATTCCCAATCCGCGCGATATTGCTGGCTTCGTCAAGGAACTGAGGAAATCCCCGTTCCATATCTTCCCGGGCCTCAACACTCTTTTCAATGGCCTCATGAATAATCCAGATTTCCAGACCCTGGATTTCAAACCTCTTATTCTCACTCTCGGCGGCGGAATGGCTGTACAACGTCCTGTGGCCGAACGCTGGCAGAAAATGACCGGTTGTCACATCACCGAAGGATATGGCCTTTCCGAAACTTCGCCCGTCGCCTGCGCCAACGCGCTGGATGCAACCGAGTTCTCCGGAACCATCGGCCTGCCGATGCCGTCAACCGATGTTGCGATCCGCGATGATGATGGAAACGACCTCGCTCTCGGTGAGGTCGGCGAAATCTGCGTGCGCGGACCACAGGTGATGACGGGATACTGGAACCGCCCGGACGAAACCAAGCGCGCAATCATGCCCGACGGATTTTTCCGGACCGGCGACATGGGTTTCATGGACGAGCGGGGCTATACCAAAATCGTCGACCGCAAGAAGGACATGATCCTTGTTTCCGGCTTCAATGTTTATCCGAACGAAATCGAGGAAGTGGCCGCAGGTCATCCCGGCATCGTGGAATCGGCTGCCATTGGCATACCGAACGAACATTCCGGCGAAGTCGTGAAACTGTTCGTCGTGCGCAGCGATCTCAACCTCACTGAAGACGAAGTCAAAGCCTATTGCGCCGAGCGCCTTACCAATTACAAGCGCCCGCGCGAAGTCGAGTTCCGCGAAAGCCTGCCGAAAAGCAATGTCGGCAAGATCTTGCGCCGCGAACTTCGTGACTGAGAACGGTAAAACTTGAAAACAAATGCGGCCGGACTTTCATCCGGCCGCATTTGTTTCAGACAGCATCAGGCAGAGGGTGGCGCCAAGGGCTGCACGATCTCCTGAAACGGTGCCAGCGCTTCGCATCGAGCGGCTAGACCAGCCAATGAGGGGTATTTCTGTTCGTCGAAGAGATGTGGATGGGCTTCACGAAGAAAGCGCAGTGCACAGGTCGCAGCAATATCGGCATGCCCGATATCATCTCCGAACCAATATGGTGATTTTCGTTCTGAAAGGTCGTTCTCCAGCACGTCCAGCACCCGGGCGATCTGCGTTTCGCAACGCTCTACCCAAACGTTTGATTTTTCGCTTCGCAGCAAACCTTCATAGAGCAGGCTTACGGCTTTATCGGCAAGACCGGTAGAAAGCGCGCATATCTTCAATGCCTGACGACGCTCGGCACCTCTTGGCGCGATCAACGGATGTTTGCCGTTGGCGATCTCATCGAGATAATCGAGTATCGCCGCGCTTTCGATTACGACCTCGCCATCATCCAGTACAAGCGTCGGCACGCGGCTCAGCGGATTGAATTCCGCAAGCCTGTCACGATCACCGAACGTCGACCATGGTTTGTGTTCAAATGGCAGGCCGTAAAGCCGCATGGCGATAGCGACACGCCGCACAAAAGGAGAATCATACTGGCCGATCAGGATCATGGGTATAGCTCGCCGCGAACGTTAAACGTCCTGCCATGCTACTCCATGCCAATTCCGCCGCAAGAGCAGCAAGAATGAATTGTGGTGACGCTTCCATTCAATCCGTTGAATGGAAGCGACGACTTAACGTTTCAGCAATTCGGGCAGGCCGGCCACGCTATCCAGCACGATATCGGCGTGGGGTTCCAATGCTTCGCGAGGACTGTTGCCCGATAGAACGCCGACTGCCAGTCCCGCACCGGCTGCGTGGGCTGTCTCCAGGTCGTGAAGATTGTCGCCGACCATGGCAATCTCATGCGGAGCAAGCCCCAGCTTTTCTGCAAAATAAAGCAGCGGATCGGGATAGGGTTTTGGACGCGCCGCCGTGTTGTAGCCGATCACGACGTCGAAAAAACCGTCTATACCCAGCGCTTTGGCCGTGGCATGCGCGCCAGCCTCGGAATCGTTGGTAGCAATGCCAAGCCGGAAACCCATGGCGCGAAGCGTTTCGAGCGTTTCATGCAAAGCTTCTACGGCCACAGCAGAACGTGCGCCTTCGGTGACGCAGTATGCGTCATATTCTTCGATAAGCTCGCGCGATTGCTCGGACACCACATCCGGGTGCCAAAGCGAAACAATGTCTTCGACCGTACCGGCCGCGATGACTGAATTGGCCCGGAAACGCTCGGTCAGCCAGTCATAGCCCCCGGCATCGAGCAATGCGCGGGCCCGCAGGTCGTCCCCCTTTGCAGCCCGCTGCGCAAGCTGCCAGGAGATTGAAAACCAGGTCCGGTCAAAGTCGATCAAAGTGCCGTCCTTGTCGAAGAGGACGGCACGGATTGATCTGATGTGTTCTGCGGAAAGCTTTTCGCTCATGCTTCCAGCGCACCGGCACGCTTCTTGACGGCAGAAGGCTTCACCCCCAGCAATTTGAGAAGATCGTCGCCACGGCGCACATAGCGCAGCGAACGACGGGTCAAAATGCGCCCGTCCTGCGGTGCCGTGAGCGTAATGTCGCCTTCCGGTTCACCCGGTTTCGTAACCACCGTGACGAGCTTCGCGCCTGCTTTGACTTCATCGCCGGGCGCTACATGATAGAGCACCATGCCGCCCTCCGGCGCCCGCAGCATCTCGACATGCGAGAGCGGCGTGACAAGGCCCTTATACTCGGTTTCGAGCTTCACATTGTCGTCGCGAACGACACCGCGATGTACGAGGAATTTATACAAGCCCTCGGCGTCGCCCTTCCCCATATCGGGGTAAACATCGCTCAAGCCACGAAATTCGACCGTCGTCACCGCGCGGCGCTTCATGTTGCGCTTGTCCGCTGGCAATTGCAGGACAGGATGCGCGCAGGCTTCCTCAAAAGCTGCGTCGGCAGTCGTATCCCATGCGAGGATCGCCGTCGAATTGAGCGCGATGGCCAGATCTTTCATATCCGCGGCAAATTCTTCAGCGATGTAGACGTAGTTTTCGCTCTCGTCGTCGCAATGCAGATCGAGAACGATGTCGTTCGGCAGAGCCAGCTTCAAAAGCGTCGCCTTCAGGCGCTGCGCCAGTGAGATCGGCGCATCCGGCTCCGGCAGTTCAGACGTGTTGAAATCCGGCAGCAGCGGGAAGGCGCGGTTGAAATTGGTCAGCGAGAAGGTTTCGAAGCGACCGAGATGCTGATGGGCCTGCCACTGATTGGAGCCGATCGGATTTGCCTGCGGAACAACCGTAATATTGCCGAGAACGCGCCCTTCCTCGGCCGCTTTCTTCAACATCGGAACCAGGAAATGAAGAGCCGCCTGCCCCGGAAGTTCGGCACCGTGAAGCGACGATTGCAAATAGGCGGAAGGCGCATCGCTATCCTTGCCGGCAAAGCGCAGCACGCGCAACTCGATGGCATTCCCCGGTACATCGCCGGCAAATTTTACAATCTCGGTTTTCATTTCATGTCCCATTCTATTCCTCATGAAGAGAGCCGGATTACAAACCCGGCTCTCTTTCATTTCTAATTGTGCAGAGAATGCCGTCAAGCTTTCCTTCGCGCATGCAGATGGGCGACAAGCCCTTGCGTGGAAGCGTCGCGACCATCGCTGGTTTGCTCGCCCGAGACAACCGGCAAGAGTTCGGTGGCAAGTTCCTTGCCAAGCTCGACGCCCCACTGATCGAAAGCGTTGATGCCGAAAATCTGCGCCTCGACGAAAACACGATGCTCATAGAGCGCGACCAGACGCCCGAAAGCAAACGGGTCAAGCTTGTCGTGAACCAGCGTCAACGAAGGACGGTTGCCCGAGAAGACGCGATGCGGTGCAATGCGTTCCACTTCGCTTTCGGCAAGGTTCTTCGCCTTCAACTGCGCCCGCGCTTCGTCCAGCGTGCGGCCCTTCATCAAGGCTTCCGACTGCGCAAGGCAGTTTGCGAGCAGCATTTCATGCTGATGATCAAGGTGCTTTTCATGACCCTTGGCCGCAACGATGAATTCAAGCGGGATGGTGTCGGTACCCTGATGCAGAAGCTGGAAGAAGGCGTGCTGGCCGTTGGTGCCGGGCTCGCCCCATACGACCGGGCCGGTCGGGCCGGAAACCGGCGTCCCATCGACAGTGACGCTCTTGCCATTCGATTCCATATCCAGCTGCTGCAGATAGGCAGGCAGCCGGGCCAGACGCTGATCGTAGGGAATGATCGCGCGGCTGCCATAGCCGCAGATGGCGCGGTGCCAGTAGCCGATGAGGCCCAGCCACATGGGCAGGTTTTTTTCCAGCGGCGCGTCGCGGAAATGCACATCCATCGAATGCGCGCCGGCCAGAAACTTGCGGAAGTTGTCCGGTCCAATCGCGATCATGACCGGCAGGCCGATGGCCGACCACACGGAATATCGTCCGCCGACCCAGTCCCAGAAACCGAAAACCCGATCTTCGGCTATGCCAAAGGCGGCTACCTTGTCCAGCGCCGTCGAGACTGCGGCGAAATGGGCCCCCACGGCTGCTTCGCCAAGCGCATCGGCTATCCATTTGCGCGCGGTCTGCGCATTGGTCATGGTTTCGATGGTCGTGAACGTCTTGGAAGCGATAATGACGAGCGTCGTCGCGGGATCAAGGATGCCGAGCGTATCCGCAATATGAGCGCCGTCGATATTGGAGACGAAATGCGCGCGCGGGCCATCATGATAGGGAGAAAGCGCGAGCGTCGCCATGACGGGACCGAGATCGGAGCCGCCAATGCCGATATTGACGATATCGGTGATCTTCTTGCCGGTTGCGCCCTTGATAGCGCCCGACCGGATGCCATCCGAAAATGCCGCCATACGGTCCAGCACTTCCTTCACGTCCGGCAGGACATTGTGTCCGTCAACGAGCACTTCCTTCGAGGAAGTATCGCGCAGCGCGACGTGGAGAACGGCACGATCCTCGGTATTGTTGATGTGCTCGCCAGCGAACATCGCCGCGCGACGGCCTTCAACATCGGCAGCACCGGCCAGTTCCTTGAGGAGCCCGATCGTTTCGTCGTTGACCCGGCATTTCGACCAGTCGAACAGAAGGTCATCCAGGGACAACGAATACCGCTCGAACCGACCGGGGTCCGATTTGAACGCTGCCCGCATGTCCTGCGGAGCCGAATCTGCCCAATGCTTTTTCAGCTTTGCGACCGTTGCTTCAAGCTTCGTCGCGTCTCTTGCCATGATGCTACTCCCGAATCAAATCGATTTAATTGCGGACATTAAGCGCTTTAGAGAGGATTTGCGGCAAATAAATTACCGAACTTCCAATTTGGACAGGGTGTCATATACACCATATTGATCAATTTAGGGTGATCCATCCAGGAGTGAACCATGGACCTGACTGGAGAAGAGCGGATAGCGGCGCCTAGACAAGCAGTCTGGGATGCGCTGAACGACATTGAGACGCTGAAATCCTGCATTCCGGGCTGTGAAGATATCGAACGAATTTCGGATACGGAAATACGGGCTGCGCTCAAGGTGAGTTTCGGAATCCTTAAGGTCCGCTTTCACGGGATTCTGGAATTGTCGAATATGAAACCGCCGATCTCCTATACGATCTCCGGCCACGGTGAAGGTTCCATAGCCGGGTTTGCGCATGGGGCGACCGACGTGCGTCTGGATGAAGATGGCGAGGATACTATTCTGTCCTACGCCATACGTGGCGATGCGGGCGGCAAGGTAGCGCAGATCGGCACGAAACTGCTCGGTTCGGTCGCACGCAAGATCGCAGACCGCTTCTTCGCCAATATCGCAGAAGCGGCGTCCAACGCCGCCGCAAAAACGACCTGATCAGGCTTCACTCTTGTAAAGCTGTAACGATCTTCCTTAGCAACCAAGTATTCAAAGTTTCGAATACTTCCTGAAAGTCCGCTGGCATGAAACCCAGAGATATCGCGACCTATGTTTTTCTTTCCGTAGCATGGGGGTTATCGTTCCTCGTGGTCTTGCGCGTCGTAGAAGCCTTTGGCTGGGTCGGCGCGGTGGCTTTCCGCTCCTTCATTGCGGCCGGAACGCTCTTTGCAATTGCGAAACTCTCCGGACGCAGGCTGGATTTTCAGGCTGGCTGGAAACCTTTTGCCGTGGTTGGCGCAACCACGGTTGCGGGCCAGCTGATCGGCCTTTCTTATGGCACCCCGTTGATCGGAACGGCGATGGCCGCGATCTGCGTGGCCTCCATTCCGCTCTTCTCGATGATCATCAGCCAGTTCTGGGGGCTTGAGCGCATTACGTCGCGCGGGCTTGTCGGGCTGCTGCTTGGCGTTACCGGCATCGTGCTCTTGGTCGGTTTCCCGGCTGTTGCCGTCACGCCCGCCTTCATCATGGGCTGTGTCGCCGTGCTTTTCTCCTGCTTTTCCGCAGCTTTCGGCAGCAACTATGCCAGCCGCCGCCTTTCCGGCACCGGTTCTTGGGAAACCACCATCGGCGCATTCGTTTTTGGCGGCATCCTCTCCTTGCCGCTCATCTTCGCGGTGCCTGTGCCAGCCATCCCGGGGTTGGCTGATTTTGGATATCTGCTCATTTCGGCCTGCGTGATGAGCGCCCTCACCTATGTGCTTTATTTCAAGCTGGTCGGAAGTGTCGGGCCGACGAAGGCCATCAGCGTCGAGTTCGTCGTGACGGTCATCGCGGTTCTGGTAGGCGCCGTCTTCCTGAAGGAGCAGCTTTCCCTGATCCAGTTCGTCGGTGCGGCCGTCATCATCAGTGGTTGCGCCCTGGTGCTAAGCTCCCGCCCCGCACTTCCCAAGGAGACGGAAATTCTCCCTGAGCCGACAAGCGCGATAGAGGCAAGAAACGGCCTCAAGTCCGACCCGTTGTGATCCCGCATTTCCACCGAACATCAAAGGCCCGTGCTTCCAAAGCCGGGCCTTCTTCATGAACGCGCCCAATTCCATAAATTGACCAGATGATAAAAAATTTGACCTTCCGAGAAAATCTGTCATCCTGTCTTTAACGGGCATCATGCGGCGGCAAAGATCGCGGCCCGGTACATAGTTGCGGCGCGCAAAGGGAACCCGCGCCTGAACAAGCAAAAATGGGAGATGCGGTCGATGAGATCAGCAGAGAATTCGCCTATTGATGCAATTGATAATCCGGGACACGCAAACGGGCCTGACATCCGTGGGGCTAGGCTTGACAAGGCCGACTATGCGCATGTTTTCGACGATCTGCATCCACCGCTTACCAAGCACGAAGCCCTGGTTGAGTCTGATCGCTGCTATTTCTGCTACGACGCTCCGTGCATGAATGCCTGCCCCACGGGCATCGATATTCCGTTGTTCATTCGACAGATCAATGCGGGCAATCCGGTTGGGGCTGCGAAGACCATCCTTTCGGAAAACATTCTGGGCGGCATGTGCGCTCGCGTATGCCCGACAGAAACACTCTGCGAAGAAGTGTGCGTTCGCGAAATTTCGGAAGGCAAGCCGGTCAAGATCGGTGAATTGCAGCGCTATGCCACCGACGTTCTGATGGAAACCGGCAATCATCCATTCAAGCGCGCGCCTGAAACCGGCAAGCACATTGCCGTGGTTGGCGCGGGTCCGGCAGGTATCTCGGCTGCCCATCGCCTTGCCATGCATGGCCATAAGGTGACCATCTTCGAAGCCCGGCCCAAAGGCGGCGGCCTCAACGAATATGGTATCGCGGCCTACAAGACGGTCAATAATTTCGCGCAGCGCGAACTCGAATTCGTGCTCAAGATCGGTGCGATCAATGTCGAATATAACCAGACGCTCGGTCAGGACATCACTGTCGAGGCGCTGAAAGCTGGCTATGACGCGGTCTTCCTCGGAATGGGCATGCCGGGCGTCAATGATCTGGGTCTTGCTGGCGAAGACGCGCCAAACGTTATCGATGCGGTCGACTACATCGCCAATCTACGCCAGGCAAAAGACCTGTCATCCCTGCCCGTCGGCCGCAACGTGGTGGTCATCGGCGGCGGCATGACCGCAGTGGACGTAGCGATCCAGACCAAGAAGCTCGGTGCTGAAAACGTGACCATCGTCTATCGCCGCGGTCAGGAAAACATGAATGCCAGCGCCTATGAACAGGAACTGGCACAGATTCACGGCGTGGTCATTCGCCACTGGCTGCAGCCCCACGCGCTTGAACGGAACGAAGACGGCACCGTCAATGCCGTGGTGTTTGAATATACCGCTATCGAAGACGGCAGGCTTTCCGGCACCGGGGAATATCTCATTCTTGAAGCCGATCAGGTCTTCAAGGCTATCGGCCAGAAGTTCGAACCGGAACCGCTGGCGGGTTCGGGCATCGGGCTGTCCAGAGGACGGATCAGCGTGGACGACGAACGTCGCACGTCGGTCGAGGGCATATGGGCAGGCGGTGATTGCGTGGCAGGCGGCAAGGACCTCACCGTCGCATCGGTGGAAGATGGCAAGGTCGCCGCTGAATCGATCCATGCAACGCTGATCAAACGTCCCCAGGCAATCGAAGGTTTTGCCGATGCAGTGCTTTCAGGAGGCGCGCTCCATGCCCCGGCATCGGCTGTTCGGGACCGCGGCGTTCATCTGGGCCAGGAACAGGGCTGAGGAGATAGAAAATGGCTGATCTTTCAACGAATTTCCTCGGCATCAAGTCTCCCAATCCGTTCTGGCTGGCTTCTGCCCCGCCGACCGACAAAGCCTATAATGTCGAGCGCGCGTTCAAGGCCGGCTGGGGCGGCGTGGTCTGGAAGACGCTTGGCGCGGAAGGCCCGCCGGTGGTCAATGTCAATGGGCCGCGCTATGGCGCGATCCATGGTGCCGACCGGCGCCTGCTCGGTCTTAACAATATCGAGCTGATTACCGACAGGCCGCTCGAAGTCAATCTGCGTGAAATGAAGGAAGTGAAGATGCGCTGGCCTGACCGCGCATTGATCGCTTCGATCATGGTGCCATGCGAGGAAGAAGCATGGAAGGCCATCCTGCCTCTGGTGGAAGAAACCGGCGCTGACGGCATCGAGCTGAACTTCGGCTGTCCGCACGGCATGAGCGAACGCGGCATGGGTGCGGCCGTCGGCCAGGTGCCGGAATATGTCGCCATGGTCGTCAAGTGGTGCAAGCAGTATAGCCGGATGCCGGTGATCACCAAGCTGACGCCGAACATCACCGATATTCGCAAGCCTGCTCGTGGCGCCCATGCGGCGGGGACCGATGCGGTGTCGCTGATCAACACGATCAATTCCATCGTGTCGGTCGATCTGGACAGCATGTCGCCGGTCCCGTCCATTGATGGTCGCGGCAGCCACGGCGGCTATTGCGGCCCTGCGGTCAAGCCGATTGCGCTCAACATGGTGGCGGAAATCGCACGCGATCCTGAAACGCGCGGCCTGCCGATTTCAGGCATCGGCGGCATCACCACCTGGCGCGATGCGGCAGAATTCATCGCGCTCGGCTGCGGCACGGTGCAGGTCTGCACGGCGGCGATGACCTATGGTTTCAAGGTCGTTCAGGAAATGATCGACGGTCTTTCCGACTGGATGGACAGCAAAGGATATCAGTCGCTGGATGATTTCCGCGGCATGGCCGTTGGCCACGTCAGCGACTGGCAATATCTCAACCTCAACTACGTCACCAAGGCGCGGATCAATCAGGATCTCTGCATCAAATGCGGGCGTTGCCATATTGCCTGCGAGGATACCTCGCACCAGGCAATCACCAATCTGGTCAATGGTGCGCGCCACTTTGAGGTGATCGACGAGGAATGCGTTGGCTGCAATCTCTGCGTCAATGTCTGCCCGGTCGAGGACTGCATCACGATGGAGCAGATCGGTGGCTTCGATCCGCGCACCAAGGAACCGATCCCGACGCAATATGCCAACTGGACGACACATCCGAACAATCCGATGGCGGTGAAAGAGGCTGCGGAATAAAACAAAACGCCGGGCAAAAGCCCGGCGTTTTCATTTTGATATTTGGTTTTTAGCTGCTGACGCGCATTCCCTTTTCAGGCTCGAACACATGGCTCGTTGCTGGGTCAACCGCAATGGTCAGCACATCGCCGGGGCGCACTGTCAGCCGTTCGCGGAACAGGCAGGTAACCGGCTGGTTGCCGAGCTTGCCCATCACCATGATTTCCGAGCCGGTCGGCTCGACGATTTCGACCGTGACCGGCACGCCCGTGTCGGCGATCTTCATATGCTCGGGGCGCATGCCATAAACGGCCTTGCCCGAAAGGCTTGCATAATCGCCTTCAGGAAGCGGCATACGGAAGCCGCCATCGGCCACAAACGAGCCTTCCTCAATCTTGCCGTTGACGAAGTTCATCGATGGAGACCCTATGAAGCCCGCGACAAACATATTGGCCGGACGGTCATAAAGATCGAGCGGTGCGCCGATCTGCTCCACCAGACCATCGCGCATGACGACGATCTTGTCCGCCATGGTCATCGCTTCGATCTGATCGTGGGTCACGTAGATCGTGGTGGTCTTCAGGCGCTGATGCAGACCCTTGATCTCACCGCGCATCTGCACACGCAGCTTGGCGTCGAGATTGGACAGCGGCTCATCGAACAGAAACACTTGCGGATCACGAACAATCGCACGGCCCATGGCCACGCGCTGGCGCTGGCCGCCGGAAAGCTGGCGCGGGAAGCGGTCGAGCAGCTTGTTGAGGCCGAGGATTTCAGCGGCGCGCGCCACACGGCTGTCGCGTTCTTCCTTCGGTGCATTCTTCAGCATGAGCGCGAAGCCCATATTGTCGGCCACCGTCATATGCGGATAGAGCGCATAATTCTGGAACACCATGGCGATATCGCGTTCCTTGGCGCGCAGGTCGTTGACGACGCGCGGACCAATGGCGATTTCGCCGTCGCTGATTTCCTCAAGCCCTGCGATCATTCGCAGAAGCGTCGATTTTCCGCAGCCCGACGGGCCGACCAGCACGACGAATTCACCGTCCTGAATATCGACTGACACGCCATGCAACACGCCGACATTGCCATATTTCTTGATTGCATTTCGGATGGATACAGATGCCATCTTGAACCTCGACTCTTATTTGACGGCGCCTGCGGTCAGACCTGCAACGATCTGGCGCTGTGCGAAAACGGTTAGCAGCAGGACCGGCAATGTGACCACGAGGGCGGCGGCTGCAAGCGGACCCCAGCTGACCTGTTCAAAGGACAGCATGTTATAAACCGCGACCGGCAGGGTGCGTGTCTCGCGGCTTGCAAGCACGATGCCGAAGACGAAATTGTTCCACGAGAAGATCACCGCCAGAATGAGCGAAACCACGATGCCGGGCTTGGCAATCGGCAGGGCGACTTTCATGAACACCTGCCACGAGGAAGCACCGTCGATAATGGCTGCTTCTTCCAGTTCCATCGGTGTCGTCTCGAAATAGCCGATCATGATCCAGATCACGATTGGAACGGTGACGACCAGATGGATGATGATCTGCGGCCAGAGCGTGCCGAGCAGACCGAGCGTCTGGAACAGAAGGAACAGCGGGATCAGGTAGGAGAGGCCCGGCGTCATGCGGGCAATCATGATCACGATCGCCGATTTATGCGCCTTGAGCCGCGCAATGCCATATCCAGCCGGAACACCGACCAGCAGTGCAAGCAAGGTCGCCATGCCGGTCACAATAAGGCTGTTCCAGAAATAGAGCAGGAAGTCGTTCGCGGCGAAAATCTCGGTATAGTTCGACCAGGCGAAACGCTCCGGGATCAGGATTGGCGGGTAAGCGCCATTGTCGATTTCATATTTCAGCGAAAGTGACAGCATCCAGACGAAGAAGAAGATCGCAGGCGACACGATGACGAAGACCAGAAGTGCCGTGCCAAGCTTCGAAAGAATTGATTTGCGTGCCATGGTCGGTCCTCAGGCGTTCCACTTGGTCCGCTGACGAAGAGCCAGGAGAACCAGCGACATGGCGATAATGACAATGAAGAACACCACGGCAATCGCCGATGCATAGCCTATGTCGTAATAGGAGAACGCCACATTATAGAGATAGATATTGATGGTTTCCGACGCGGTTCCCGGACCGCCCTGCGTCATCGCATAGATGATGTCGAAGCTTTTCAGCGCATCGATCGAGCGGATGATGACAGCCACCATGATGAAAGGCAGGATCATCGGAAGGGTGATGTAGCGGAATTTCTGCCAGCCATTGGCGCCATCGATTTCCGCGCTTTCAAACGGATCGCGCGGCATGGAAGCAAGGCCGCCGAGCACGATCAGCATGACAAGCGGCGTCCACTGCCAGGTTTCAACAGCCACCAGCGAGGGGATGACCGTGTTCTGGTTGAATATCCACTCCTGGGGCGGAATGCCGACCAGCGACAGAAGATAGTTCAGAACGCCGAGCTGCGGGTGATACATCATGGTCCAGACCAGAGCGACGGCAACCGGTGTGGCCATCATCGGCATGACGAAGATGCCGCGCAGGAGCCCGCGCATCGGCAGCTTGCTGTCAAAGACCAGCGCTGCGATCGTGCCCAGAACCATCGGGGCCACGACCGACAGAACCGTATAGACAATCGTATGCCACATGGATTCCCAGAAGCGCATATCGGCGGCAAGACGCAGATAATTGTCGAAGCCGACAAAGCTCTGCTCGCCGCCCAGCTGCCACTGGTTGGTACTCATCCAGAGCGTAAACACCCATGGGAAGACGATCACCGCCCCGACGGTGATCAAGGCTGGAAGAACAAACGGCCAGTAGCTTGGCCGCAAGCGGCTCTTGCCAGTCTTGGTGGAGGAAGCTGCCGCAGCAACTCCCGTTTTTGCTCCTGTCGGGGCGGCAGATGTCATTTTCCTTCGCTCCGTGCGAGGACCGGACGGAATTCTTCCGTCGCGCGTTTCATTTCAGCTTCCGCGTCGGCGCCGTTCAGCAGATTGGTGAGGCCCACGCCGATGATGTCGCGGAATTCCGTGACAGGCACGATGACCGGCAGGCAAAGCTGGCTGATCGGGGCCGACTTCGACAGGGCCTCCACCCAGCCTTCCGGCATGGTGACGCCCTTGCGCACTGCTTCATCGTCGATGACCGACTTGCGGAACGGAACGCCCGACCCCGACTGCAACAGGCGGGCGCCCATTTCCTTGGAAATGGCCCACTGGCAGTAGAGATATGCGGCTTCCTTGTTCTTGGAGGCTTCGGTCACGCCGATGCCGTCGCCGGTCGTCGGTGCTGCCTGTGCATTCGGGCCTGCCGGCATGACACCATAGCCGACCTTGCCCACGACGCGCGACTTGTTCGGGTCTTCGAGCGGCGGCGCAAAACCGATACCGTCGAGCCACATGCCGACGCGACCCTGCAGGAAGTTCGACTGGCATTCAGCCCAGTTGAAGCCTGCAACACCGGGAGGTGCCGATTTGGTCATCAGGCGCTGATAGAGCTTTGCGGCTTCGATGCCTTCAGCCGAATCCGTCTGAAGGTTGCCATCCGCGTCAACCGACTGCTTGCCATAGCCGAGCAGGAGGCTGGTATAGACCGGCGCATTGGCGTTCTTCATGCCACGCGCGACAAAACCATAGGTGTTGGTCGATGGATCGGTGAGCGCTTCGGCGGCTGCGACCAGCTCTTCGAAGGTCTTCGGAAATTCGATGCCCTTGGCGGCAAAGAGTTCCTTGTTCCAGTAGATGATCCAGTAATCGACCGAGAATGGCAGCGCGCCGAAACGGCCATTGGCGTCCTTGGCGAAGGTCAGGCCGGCACTTGCGAAATCATCTTCCGTGAGCGATGCGTCCGTCAGCGTCGGGTCTTTCAGGAATGGATTGAGGTCGGCAAGCCAGCCGCCCTTTTCGAACTGGCGCTTCTGGACGTGGTAGCTGATATGGATGACGTCGAAGCTCGGGCGGCCGGACGTCAGCTCGATCACCGCCTTCTGGCGCTGCTGCTGTTCGGGCATCTGCTCGGAATGCACCTTGATGCCGGTCAGCTCCTCGAATTCCTTCTGGTATTTCTGAAGGATTTCACCACGCGGGCTCTTGATGAGGTTCACTTCAAGCGTGGTACCGGCAAACTTCTTCCAGTCGACTTTCGACTGGGCGAAAGACGGGCTGATGCCCGTGATGCCCGATGCAGCGATTGCCGCCGAGCCCGCCAGGAACTGGCGACGTGTTGGACGTAATAGATTCATTGCATGCTCCTCCCCAATATTCCGTCGGCCCGGCAACTCCTCTTGCCCGGGCTCTGGTCGTTAAATCTGCAAAGCCAGTTTCCGTGCATTGTTGATGTGAACGGCAATGGCATCCATGGCTGTCTGCGGATCGCGTGTTTCGATTGCAGCGAGGACGGCCAGATGTTCCTGCATGACCGGAATGACGCGACCGGTGATGCGGAAACGTTCCTGATTGATCAGGCGCATCTTGATCGTGTTGGTCTGATAGGCGCGCCAGATGATTTCATTATCGAGCGAGCCGACAATCGTATCGTGCAGGCTCCAGTCGATAGTCTGCGCCCGCGCCTCCAGTTCCGGTGTTTCACCTTCCGCCATCGCGCGTTCCAGAGTTTCCTCATGTTCCGCACGCAATGCGCGCAGCAATTCGTCGGACGCCGATTGGCAGAAAATCGCCACCGACTCTTTCTCGATAAAGAGGCGGAACTGAAACGCTTCGCGGATCAGATTGAGATCGATATGGGCGATCTGAAGCCCGCGCTGCGGCACGGTCTTGATAAGGCCTTCCGCTTCAAGGCGCGGGATAAGCTCGCGGATCGCGCCCAGCGGCAAGCCCGTCATGGTGACGAGCTGGCGCTGCGAAACGAACTGGCCCGGATGAAAATCACGCGCCAGCAAATGCTGGGTGAAGCTCTGATAAGCCTTGTCCCGCAATTTTACCGGTTCGTTGTGATCTTCCGCCAAATCCGTTCCCCCTCTATCCTTTCAGGCTTATGCCGCCTTCAGGCCGCTTTTGCCATATGCAAACGGTCGAATACACTACCAATTGCATCGCAGTCCGCATCATTGAGCGAAATCAGGGGGGCGCGCACACGCCGCCATTCCTTGTCACCCGTATGGCGCGCCACCATGGCCTTGACCGCTGGCGTTACCGGATAGTTCAGCAATTGCTGTACTGCGGCCACCAGTTCGGCATCGTCCTGTCCGTCATTGATCATGCGCAGAAGACGGTCGGGGAACAGATTGGCCATGCCGGAAATCGCGCCCTGCCCGCCAAGGCGCACACCGGCTGCAAGGTCGCGCTCGTCGCCGATCAGGATCGCGATGTCCTTATGCGCAGCTAGCAGTTTTTCGGTATAGGCCCAATTGCCGGAAGAATCCTTCACGCCAATGATGATGTCACCAAAAGCTGCACGCAGGCGGCTGATGAGATCGACCGAAAGCTCGACCGCTGTAACCGACGGGATATTGTAGAGAATGATGCCGCGAGCATCTTCACCCAGGCCCTTGAAGACCGACGAGAACCAGTTGAACAGTCCTTCATCGGAGAGGTTCTTGAAATAGGAAGGCGGTGCGAGAAGAATGGCCTTGCAGCCGCGGCGCAGCGCATCGCCAGCCTGGAGGACAGCGTCGGCAACCGAGTTTTCCATCACACCCACGACAATGCTGGAGGCCGGAAAACCGCCTGCCACAAATGCATCGAGAAGAGCGGCGCGCTCGGCATCGGCAATCGACGACCCTTCGCCGGTGGTGCCAAACAGGGTCACGCTCGAGCAGCCATTATCGAGCCGTGCGCGGGCATGCTTCAGCGCACGGCTGACATCGATCTTGCCATCTGCGTCGAATGGCGTGGTGAGCGCTGCAGAGAGACCGAAACGCTCCTGCCCGGAATGATTATGTGCCAAGACTGGCTCCTCCCAAATTTGAACTTTAAGCTGGCACATACTAACATGTTAGTAAAGAGTCAATTCGGGTTCAGTGCGTAATTGCATGATTTCCGGAGAACGGGAAGAGAAAGCAAATTACCTGAACCGCGAGCCAGTTCAGCGCGCTGACATCTCCCTCCCTCATCCTGAGGAGCTGTTGAAAACAGCGTCTCGAAGGACGAGGGGGGAGGTTTGGAGACAATCGACTATCGGGTCGGAACAATACCGGTTTCGATGAAGGAAAGCACTTCCTGCGGGCGCGGCGAACCGGCCCGTCCGCCGAACCGCGCGCATTTAATCGCCGCAGCCGCATTGGCAAAGCGAATGATGTCCGTCATCGGTTTACCTTCCACCAGACCATGCGCGAACGCGCCATGGAACACGTCGCCTGCGGCCAGCGTATCCACTGCATCGACCTTGAAACCGGGCATGTGAGAAACCGGTTTGCCAGCGCCTTCGCTCCAATAGCAGCCTTCCGCTCCGGCGGTGACCGCTGTGAACACATCATGGCGCGCGCTGAGAATCCGAACGCATTCACGCAAATCCGTCGTGCCCGCGACGCTGATTGCAGCGGGTTCCGATGCAACGATATGGGTTGCAAGCGGCAGGAGCGTTTCCAGCAATTCGACCGGCGCGGTATCCGCGTCCAGTATGGCTGGAATACCGGCATCGCCCGCGGCACGCAGCGCGGTCTCAGCAGCCCATGGCCAGCGGACATCGGTCATCACGGCGGCATAGGCTCCCGCTGCAATGGGAGGCACCACATCGGACGGGCTTGCCAGCCTGCGATCATAAAAAGGCACGATGATGCGTTCGCCGCTCGCATCAACGAGGATTGACGAAAATGCCGTGCGGGCGTCTTCCAGCCGCCGGATATAGGCACAGTCGACGCCTTCGGCTTGAAGCTCCGCGACGGCACGATCCCCAACCGCGTCAATCCCCGCAGAAGCCCAGAGCGCCACATCGCCGCCAAGCCGGGCAATCGCTGCGGCTGCGCTCGAAGCCATGCCGGCCGCTATTTCGACGGCCTCACGGGGCAGATATTTGCCTGCCGCGTGAGGAAGCGCATCGAGGCGCAAGATGGTGTCCATGGTAAGGGCACCGACACAGAGAATTCTGGATGTCATGATTACGAAATGAGACCTTCCGAGCGAAGCGTCGTCCAGAATTCCTCGGGGATCGACTGCTCGAACCAGACCACGTTCTGCCTGATCTGTTCCGGCGAGCGGACACCGATCAGAATGGAGCTGACGGCCTCATGTCTCATCGGGAACTGCATGGCGGCGGCGGCGAGCGGTACATGATACTCGTCGCAAATATCGTGCAGGCGATTGGTGCGCGCGATGATTTCGGCAGGGGCATCGGCATAGTCGAACTTCTGTTCGCCGCCACGCGGTGCCGCGAGAATACCGGAATTGAAAACCCCGGCAATCACCAGCGCCATGCCCCGCTTCTGCGCCAATGGCAGGAATTCCTTTTCCGAAACCTGATCGAGCAGCGAATAGCGGCCCGCCAGAAGCGAGCAGTCGAGATCAGCCTCTTCAAGCGCATCGCGAATGATCTGCCATTCGTTTACGCCAAGACCGAAGCCCTTGATATTTCCCGCCTCGCGCAATTCGGTGAGCGCGCGGAAACCGCCGCCCTTGGTAAGCGCGTTCCAGTGGATTTCTTGCCGGTCGCCATGGGTCACACGGCCAATATCATGGACATAGAGCAGGTCGATTTCAGGAAAGCCGAGACGCTGCTGGCTGTCATCGAAGCTCCGCATGATGCCATCATAGCTGTAATCAAAGACCTCACGAAAATTGAGGCCATTGTGCCATCCGGAATCGAATGGATTTTTCGGCAGCGCAGGCGGCAATGTGCGACCTGCACGCTCGTTGGCCATCAGGCGCCCGACCTTGGTTGAAACAACAGCGCGCTCGCTCTTTTCACGCAGCATATCGCCGAGAATGTGCTCGCTGCGGCCATAGCCATACATCGGCGCACTGTCATAATAACGGATGCCGCTATTCCAGCCGGCTTCCAGCAAAGCGTCGGCGTCAGAGCGGGAAACGGGCGCATAAAGCCCACCCAGAGGTGCAGTTCCCAGACCAAGCGCCGTCACAGTCAAACCGGTACGGCCAAGCGTTCGCTTTTCGGATGCCTTCAAATGCATGGATATCTCCTCAACAACGGCGACGAACGCCGCACTCCTTGTTCAGCGCCTCGTGATCCAAAAACCGCTCGCACTTTTTGGGATGCGCTTCCTCTTTCACCGCATCTTATCCAAAAACCGCTTCGCACTTTTTGGGATGCGCTGCCTCTTCCAGCGATTGATAGGAGCAAGCTTGTCGAAGCGCAATCGGAAAAGCATGCGCATGCGAACAGTCTATTCACTTGCGAATAAACCATCCTTGACAGCCGCAAATTTCCTGCCGATATTACTATGATGTCAGACCAATTTTAAAACCAATAAGGGAACGGGTCTGGACGGATTGCGCTGCGAATGTCTGGGGCAGTCCGGAAAATGGAGGCAGAATGAAAGATCGCAGGCTGTTGCAGATCGCGCCGCTACCGCCGATGGATCGCGCCCGGCAGGTGACGGACGCACTCGCCAATTACATTGCGACCGCGCAGCTGCAGGCCGGAGACCGCCTTCCCGCAGAACGCGAACTGATGACGGCGCTCGCTGTCGGCCGCTCCACCATTCGTGAAGCAATCCGCCACTTTCAGGCCCTCGGGGTGATCGAAGCCCGCAAGGGTAGCGGTACCTATCTGCTCAAGCCGATTTCGGCTGCAACCATCCATATGCCGCTTTCATTCGATCCTGCGCAGTTGCGCGATGCATTGCTGCAATCGCTTGAAGTGCGCCGTGGCATCGAAGCCGAGGCCAGCATGGTCGCTGCCCGCAAACGCACGGCTGAAGACCTCGTGGTCATCGAACGCAATCTCGATGAGATGGAGCGCGTTCACATCGCGGAAGGCACGTCCGGACCCGAGGATCTGGCGTTCCATCTCGCCATTTACGACGCGACCCACAACCCGCTTTTCAGGCAATTGCTCGAACAGATGCGCGAAGCCTTCCTGCGTTTCTGGGATCATCCGTTCGAGCGGGTAGACTTCGCGCGGCGGACCTTTCCGTTCCACCGCACGCTCTTCAACGCCATCGTGGCTCAGGACCCTGAATCCGCGCGGCAGGAAACACTCAAAATCCTCGACATTGTCGAGGAAGACATCAAGGAAATGTCCAAATGACTGACGGGATGGACCCGCTGGATTTCGCAGCGCTTACAGTCGCCCATGATGAAGGCAATGCTTTCGACGCAGTGGTTCCGCCCATCGTGCAGACTTCGCTTTTCACCTTTCCAAGCTATGACGACATGGTCGCCTCCTATCGGGGCGAAAAGGTTCGGCCCATCTACACGCGCGGCCTCAACCCGACCGTGCGGGCGTTTGAAGAAATGCTGGCAAAACTTGAAGGCGGCGAAGACGCGCTGGGGTTTGCCAGCGGCATGGCTGCGATCTCCTCGAGCGTGCTGGCTTTCGTCAAGCCCGGCGACCGCATTGTCGCCGTGCGCCATGTCTATCCCGATGCGTTCCGGCTTTTCGGCACTATCCTGAAACGCATGCAGGTGCAGGTCGACTATGTCGATGGCCGCGACGAAGAGGCGGTTGCAAAGGCCCTGCCCGGCGCAAAGCTCTTCTACATGGAGAGCCCGACAAGCTGGATCATGGAAGCCCATGATGTCGGGGCCCTCGCCCAGATCGCCCGGCAGCATGGCGTTCTGACCATCATCGACAACAGCTGGGCCAGCCCGATCTTCCAGCGTCCGCTGTCGCTGGGCGTCGATCTCGTCGTGCATTCGGCATCGAAATATCTTGGCGGCCATAGCGATGTCGTGGCCGGTGTCGTGACCGGCTCGAAAGCGCTGATCAACGCGATCCGCGCGGAAACCTATCCATATCTCGGCGGCAAGCTTTCGCCCTTTGATGCCTGGCTTCTGGTGCGTGGCATGCGCACCTTGCCGACCCGCATGAAGGCGCATGAGGCATCGGCGCTGGAAATCGCAAAGCGGCTTCAGGCACTGGATGTGGTTGAAACCGTGTGCCATCCCGCCCTTGCCAACCGCTTGCCTGCGGGCCTCCATGGCACGTCCGGCCTGTTCTCGGTCATCTTCCGCGAAGGCGTGAACATTCGCGAGTTCTGCAATCATCTCAATCTGTTCAAGCTCGGCGTGAGCTGGGGCGGACATGAAAGCCTGATCGTGCCGGGTGAAGTCGTTCTGCAGCAGAAGGCGCAGCCCAATTCGGCGCACACGTTCGGCATCGACCCGCGCTCCGTGCGCCTGCATGTCGGACTGGAAGGAACGGAAGCGCTGTGGCGGGATATTGAAGGAGCGCTCGCAGCATCGGCCGTGTGAATAAAACAGTGAGGAGCAATAAGGGGAACTGCAATGAAAAAACTAATAGCAGCCGCATTCGCAACCATGCTTTTGAGCGGTACGGCGCTTGCCGATACCACCTTGAAGCTTGTTGAAGTCATCACCAGCCCCGAGCGCACAAAGACGCTTGAATCCATCGTCGCCAAGTTCGAGGCGGCCAATCCGGGCACCAAGGTGGAAATCATTTCGCTGCCATGGGGCGAATCCTTCCAGAAATTCGCCACCATGGTTTCGGCGGGCGAAATCCCCGACGTCATGGAAATGCCGGACACCTGGGTCTCGCTCTATGGCAATAACGGCATGCTGGAGAATCTCGAGCCCTATCTCGAACAATGGGAAACCACATCCGACCTCACCGAGCGCGCGCTTGAGCTCGGCCGCAGCGTCAACAACACAGCCTATACGCTGCCTTACGGCTTCTATCTGAACGCCATGTTCTACAACAAGAAGCTGCTGAGCGAGGCAGGCGTTTCCGAACCGCCGAAGACGCTGGATGAATTTGTCGAGGCCTCCAAGAAGATTGCCGCCCTTCCCGGCAAATCCGGCTATTGCATGCGCGGTGGTCCCGGTGGGCTGAATGGCTGGGTGATCTTTGCCGCTTCGATGGCGGGCAATAACAAGTTCTTCAATGAAGACGGCACCTCGACCATGAACAGCGAAGGCTGGAAAAAGGGCATCACCTGGATGGTCGATCTCTACAAGAACGGCCTTGCACCGAAGGACAGCGTCAACTGGGGCTTCAATGAAACCGTGGCCGGTTTCTACAGCGGCACCTGCGCCTTCCTCAATCAGGACCCGGATGCGCTGATCGCCATTGCCGAACGCATGAAGCCGGAAGATTTCGGCGTCGCCATCATGCCGAAGGGCCCGGATGGCAAGACCTTCCCGACCATCGGCTTCGCCGGCTGGTCGATGATGAGCGCGAGCAAGAACAAGGATCTTTCCTGGAAGCTGATCTCGATGCTCGAAGGGCCGGAAGGCAACATCGAGTGGAACAAGCGGACCGGCGCGTTGCCGGTTCTCAAATCGGCCCAGAACGATCCGTTCTACAGCGGCGAGCAGTTCAAGGGCTGGTTCGATGAACTGGCCGACAAGAACGTCGTTCCGACCGTGATGCCGACCTATCTGGAAGAATTTGCCTTCTTCAAGGATTCGCTTGTCATCAAGACCTCGCAGGAAGCGCTTCTCGGCGACATCACGCCGGACCAGCTGGCCGACCAGTGGGCAGAGTATCTGACCAAGGCGCAGCAGAAGCACCTCGCCAAGCAATAGCACCACGAACGGTTGGCAGGCGCGGATTTTTCGCGCCTGCCCATCCTCTTCATGCAATCCCCGCGAAGGGAAAAATGATGACCGACACCGCTTCCATAAGGGCCCCGGTGCGCAACGAAGTGCCAAGGCAGGACCAGCGCAGCTTTTTGCAGCGGCTTGCGCACGCCTCCGAACCTTATCTCTACAGCGCCCCTGCGCTCATCCTCATCGGCGCCATCATGCTGGTTCCGCTGATCCTCGGCGTCTCCTATGCCTTTCGCGACATTCAGTTGCTCAACCCGTTTTCGGGCGGCTTCGTCGGGCTTGATCATTTCCGTGAACTTGCGACCGATCAGGCCTTCTATCGTTCCTTGAAGAACACGCTCTGGTGGACCGGCTGCTCCGTTCTGCTGCAATTCGTGTTCGGACTTATTCTGGCCCTGCTGCTCGACAAGCCATTTGCGGGGCGTGGGCTGGCACAGGCGCTGATCTTCCTGCCATGGGCCGTGCCGACATTTCTCACCGGTCTCAACTGGGCCTGGCTGTTCAATCCGGTGATCGGCCCGCTGCCGCACTGGCTACATGCAATCGGCATACTGAGCGCGCCAAACAATATCCTGTCCGATCCCAATCTTGCCATGTGGGGCATTATCACCGCAGGTGTGTGGTGGGGCATTCCGTTCTTCGCCATCACCATGCTGGCCGCCTTGCAGGCCATCCCGCGCGATCTTTATGAAGCGGCGGCGATCGATGGCGCAGGCCCCGTGCAGCGTTTTCTGTCGATCACGCTTCCTTACCTCGCGCCGACCATGGCCATCACCATTCTGCTGCGCACCGTCTGGATCGCCAACAGCGCCGACCTGATTGTCGTTATGACCGGCGGCGGCCCTGCCGACCGGACGCAGATCGTTGCAAGCTACATCTTCACACAAGCCTTCAAGCGGCTCGATTTCGGTTATGCCTCGGCCATCGCGATGGTCCTGCTTGTCCTGCTGATGGTCTATTCGATGCTCATCGTGCTGTTGCGCCAGACGCTTCTGAACAAGGATTGAGCCATGCCCAACCGTAAAATCTACCTCGCTGGCGCGCATCGCATTGCCATTCTCCTGTTCGTCCTGTTTGCATTGTTTCCGATCTTCTGGCTGGTGAAGGTCTCCGTCACGCCCAATGATCTGCTTTACAGCGAGGGCGTGCGGCTCTGGCCATCGCGCATGACCTTCGACCACTTCAGCCATGTATTGAACAACAGTTCGTTTCCGCTGTTCTTCCGCAACAGCCTGATCGTGTCCGGCTCAACCGCCATTATCGTTACGCTGCTGGCATCGCTCTCCGGCTATGCGCTGTCACGCTTCAACTTCCGCGCCAAATACTGGATCGTGGCGCTGATGCTGCTGACACAGATGTTTCCGCTCGTGATGCTGATTGCGCCGATCTACAAGATCATGGCGCCGCTCGGCCTTACCAACAGCCTGCTCGGCCTCGTCATCGTCTACTCGGCCTTCAACGTGCCCTTCGCCACCTTCCTGATGCAGTCGTTTTTCGATGGCATTCCAAAGGATCTGGAAGAAGCAGCGAAGATCGACGGCGCAACGCAGTTCATGGCCTTCCGCCAGATCATCCTGCCGCTGACCCTGCCCGGCATTGCCGCTACGCTCGGCTTTGTCTTCACCGCTGCGTGGAGCGAGCTTCTGTTCGCGCTGATGCTGATTTCCGGCAATGATTCAGCCACGTTCCCGGTCGGGCTGTTGAGCTTCGTCTCAAAGTTCTCGGTCGATTTCGGACAGATGATGGCAGCAGGCGTGCTCGCGCTCATCCCCGCCTGCGTCTTCTTCTTCCTCATTCAACGATATCTCGTGCAGGGCCTCACGGCTGGCGCGGTCAAAGGCTGAAAGGATTTTTCCCTATGGCTTCCATCGATATTCAGTCTGTCCGCAAAAGCTATGGCGAACATGCTGTTCTGCACGGCGTTGACCTTGAGATCAAAGACGGCGAATTCATCGTGCTGGTCGGCCCGTCAGGCTGCGGCAAGTCCACGCTTCTGCGCATGATCGCCGGGCTTGAAGACATCACCTCGGGTCAGGTGCAGATCAGCGGCAAACGCGTCAATGAACTGGCCCCAAAGGATCGCGACATCGCGATGGTGTTCCAGTCCTATGCGCTTTATCCGCATATGAGTGTGGCCGACAATATGAGCTACAGCATGCGGCTGCGCAAAACGCCAAAGGAGAAGATCGCCAGCGCCATCCAGTCGACCGCCGCCAAGCTTGGCCTTGAGCCTTTGCTGGAACGCCGTCCGAAGGCGCTTTCCGGTGGCCAGCGTCAGCGTGTCGCCATGGGCCGCGCCATCGTGCGCCAGCCCAAGGCCTTCCTCTTCGACGAGCCGCTCTCCAATCTCGATGCACGACTGCGCGAGCAGATGCGGGCTGAAATCAAGAAGCTGCACGGTGAACTGAAAGCCACGTCGATCTATGTAACACACGACCAGATCGAAGCCATGACACTGGCCGACCGCATCGTCGCCATGCATGGTGGTGTGGTGCAGCAGGTTGGCTCGCCGCTGGAGCTTTACGACCGACCCGCCAATCTTTTCGTGGCGGGCTTCATCGGCTCACCGGCCATGAACTTTCTCGATGTGGCCTATCTCGAACAGGATGGCGGTCCGCGTCTGAAACTCAAGGACGGCACGCTCATTGCCTTGCCGCAGCCCTTGAACCTCAAGGACGGCGCCAAAGCGACGCTCGGCATTCGTCCCGAGCATGTCCATATCGAGAAATCCGCGGGCCTTCCTGCCGATGTCGATCTGGTGGAGCCGACCGGCTTCGGCATCATCCTGCATCTCGGCCTGCATGGATTGCCGTTCAAGATCTTCACGCTGGACCGCGATGCGCTGCACATGCAGGGCTCAATTCAGGTGAGCTTTCCGGCTCAGCACCTCCACTTTTTCGATGGCGACGGAAACCGGGTGGAACCGCGAGCAGTTCAGTAATCCGTGGCGAAGCGCGCCTGGATGCTCTGCGACAACAGGGCGACCGGGCGCGTCATGTCGCCCGGCGGGTTCCACAGAAGCTCCTCGATCTCGCTGGAAGCAACCGGAACCTGACCGTCTTTCAAAGTGAGGTGGAACAGTTCCGCCTCCACCGTCGCATCGGCTTCATTGGCGGCAGGCGCTGCCATCTTTGCAGCATAACGCAACTGGCTCTCGTCAACGAGAATGCCAAGCTCTTCCTCGATCTCGCGGATGAGCGCGATTTCAGGCTGCTCGCCTGCGTCGATCTTGCCGCCGGGCTGGAAGAAAATCTCGCTGCCGCGCTTGCGTACGAGAAGGAAACGGCCCGCCTCATCGCGGACGATGGCTGCTGAAATTCGAATCGTCTTCATGAGGGCGGACTTTCGTCTCGCGGGCGAATGCCGTCAAGAATGATGGCACTCACCGCCCGGGCTGTTTCGTCGTAAAATCCGGCTTCTTCCGAACGGCGTCCGAGAACCGCTGCGACCTGAACGGAAAAATCCGAATAGTGCTGCGTTACTGCCCATATGGTGAAAATCAGATGGTACGGGTCGACCGGAGCCAGGCGCTTTTCCGCAATCCATCGGTGGATGACCGCCGCCTTTTCATCGACCAGTTGCTTCAGATGCCCCTTCAGAAAATCGGAAATCGCCGGTGCGCCGTGCAATATCTCATTGGCAAAGAGGCGCGAAGCCTCCGGCTTTTTCGCCGACATTTCGAGCTTCAGCCGGATGTAGCGCCGCAATTCCTCCAGCGGGTCACCGTCCGGGTCGATGTGCTCGAAAGGCTCCAGCCAGCTCGCAAGCGTGTCTTCCAGCACGGTCACATAAATATTTTGCTTGCGCGGGAAATAATAAAGCAGGTTTGGTTTCGACATTCCCGCCTTCTCGGCGATCTGGTCGACCGTCGAGCCGCGAAAGCCGTAAGCAGAAAAAACCTCCAGCGCTGCATCAAGGATAAGCCTGCGATTTATGCCCTGAATGCGCGTCGCGCCTTCCGACCTGTCGTTCGACGTCCTGTCGTTTTCGACCGCCTCGGTGCGTGAGTCTGAAGGAGCTGTGGCCATTTGACACCTTTCAGCAGCATAGAATTTTTCAAAAGCGCTTGACCATGTTCAAAGGCTCTTCTAGCCTGCAATTTGACCAACTAGTCAAGTTTTTGCGCAAGGCAAGAATATTGTGGCCAAAGAGCCGGGTCACGGGAACATATATTGGCGGGTGAATGTGGGCCAGAAATATAATGGCCCGGATTTGAACGCCCATACATAATGCGGAGGCAGAGCGCATGGTGCTCACCAGCAATCTTAGAGTCAATGGCGATCGCCTTTGGGACAGTCTGATGGACATGGCCCGGATCGGTCCCGGTGTGCGCGGTGGCAACAATCGCCAGACCCTGACCGATGAAGATGGCGAAGGCCGCAAGCTGTTTCAGAGCTGGTGCGAAAAATCCGGGCTTTCGATGGGCGTCGACACGATGGGGAACATGTTCTTCCTGCGTCCCGGCGAAGATGCGGATGCCGATCCCGTTTATATGGGCAGCCATCTGGACACACAGCCGACTGGCGGCAAGTTCGACGGCGTGCTGGGCGTGCTCGGCGGGCTCGAAGTCATGCGCACGCTCAACGATATGAACATCAAGACAAAACGGCCCATCGTCGTCGTCAACTGGACGAATGAGGAAGGCACGCGCTTTGCGCCCGCCATGCTCTCGTCCGGTGTTTTTGCCGGCGTGCACGAACAGGACTGGGCCTACCAGCGCACCGACGCCAAGGGCAAGAAATTCGGCGATGAGCTGGAGCGCATCGGCTGGAAAGGTGATGAACCGATCGGCAGCCGCAAGATCCATGCGATGTTCGAGCTTCACATCGAACAGGGGCCGATCCTCGAAGCCGAACACAAGGATATTGGCGTCGTCACCCATGGCCAGGGGCTGTGGTGGCTGCAAGTAACATTGACCGGCAAGGAAGCGCATACCGGCTCCACGCCGATGAAGATGCGCAAGAATGCAAGCCTCGGCCTTGGCCGCATGCTGCAGCTCGTCAACGAGATCGCCATGTCGCACCAGCCGGACGCGGTGGGGGGCGTCGGCCATATCGACGTATCGCCCAATTCGCGCAATGTGCTCCCCGGCCAGATCGTTTTCACCGTCGATTTCCGCTCGCCCAACCAGGCCGTGCTGGACGACATGAAAGCGCGTTTTGAAAAGGAAGCGCCGAAGATCGCCGCGGAACTGGGCATCGGCATCGAGATCGAAGTGGCGGGGCATTTCGACCCCGTGACATTCGACAATGGCTGCGTGGAGGCTATCCGCAATGCGGCGGAACGGCTTGGCTACAGCCACCGCAATATCGTTTCGGGCGCAGGCCATGATGCCTGCTGGGTCAATCGCGTGGCACCGACCGCCATGGTCATGTGCCCTTGCGTCGATGGCCTCAGCCATAACGAAGACGAGGACATTTCGAAAGAATGGGCGTCGGCGGGAACCGACGTGCTTCTGCATGCAGTATTGGAGACCGCTGAAATTGTGAGTTGATTTCGGGCCTCTCCGATACTGCTACTGTTCGCAACAAAACCAAAAGGGGAACGACGAACAATGGCAAAGGTCATCAAAGGCGGAACCGTCATCACGGCTGACCGCACCTTTAAAGCCGATGTTCTCATCGAAGGCGAGAAGATCGTTGCCGTCGGCGACAATCTCTCCGGCGATGAAGTGATCGATGCATCCGGCTGCTATATCATGCCCGGCGGCATCGACCCGCATACCCATTTGCAGATGCCTTTCATGGGCACCTATTCCTCCGACGATTTCAATACCGGCACCGCAGCCGCGCTTGCGGGCGGCACCACGATGGTGGTCGATTTCGTCCTGCCCGGCTCGGAGGGTAATCTTCTGGAAGCGTTGCAGGAATGGTTCCAGAAAGCGGGCAAGGCGCGCACCGACTATTCGTTCCACATGGCCATCACCGGCTGGAACGAGCGAACCTTCAACGAAATGGCCGAAGTGGTGAAGCGCGGCATCAACACCTTCAAGCATTTCATGGCCTACAAGGGCGCGCTGATGGTGAACGATGACGAGATGTTCGCTTCGTTCCAGCGCTGCGCGGAACTTGGCGCCATGCCGCTCGTTCATGCCGAAAACGGCGACATTGTCGCGCAATTGCAGGCGAAGCTGATGGCCGAAGGCAATGACGGGCCGGAGGCGCATGCCTATTCCCGCCCGCCGGAAGTCGAAGGCGAAGCCACCAACCGCGCCATCATGATTGCCGATCAGGCAGGCGTGCCGCTCTATGTCGTGCATGTGTCCTGCGAACAAAGCCATGAGGCGATCCGCCGTGCGCGCCAGAAGGGAATGCGCGTTTTCGGCGAGCCCCTGATCCAGCATCTGACGCTCGATGAAAGCGAATATCACAACCGGGACTGGGACTATGCGGCCCGCCGGGTCATGTCTCCGCCGTTCCGTGACAAGGCCAATCAGGACAGTCTTTGGGCTGGCCTTGCGGCAGGAAGCCTGCAATGCGTTGCGACTGACCATTGCGCTTTCACCACCGAGCAGAAGCGCTACGGCATCGGCAATTTCACCAAGATTCCAAACGGAACGGGTGGGCTGGAAGAACGCATGCCGGTGCTGTGGTCGCGCGGCGTGCGTACCGGGCGCCTGACGCCAAACGAATTCGTGGCCGTTACCTCAACCAACATCGCCAAGATATTGAACATCTATCCGCAGAAAGGCGCCGTGCTGCCGGGAGCGGATGCCGATCTCGTCATCTGGGACCCGGAGGCCACCAGGAAGGTTTCTGCAAAGACCCAGCATTCCTCCATCGATTACAACGTGTTCGAGGGCTTTGAACTCAAGGGCCTGCCGAAGATGACGCTTTCCCGCGGGCGGGTTGCTTTCGACAAGGGTAACGTCACGGCGGAACCCGGCGACGGACGCTTCATCGAGCGCGAGCCGAATGGAGCCGTCAATCGGGCGCTGTCGCAATGGAAGGAAATCGTTGCGCCGCGCAAGGTGGAGCGCAGCGCCGAACATATGCCGATAGGGGTCTGACACATGGCCATCGTCCAGCTTCGGGAACCGCGCATGAGTTTGAATGACAGCATGGCCCCGAAGGGGGGCGAGGCAAATGCGCAGACCGTGATCGATATCAAGGACCTGTCGCTCGTCTTCGAGACGAATGACGGGCCGGTCCATGCGCTGTCGAATATCGATCTCGCCGTCAGGCGCGGCGAGTTTGTTTCCTTCATCGGCCCTTCGGGATGCGGCAAGACAACGTTGATGCGTGTCGTCGCCGATCTCGAACGGCCGACCTCCGGCTCCGTCACCGTGAACGGGAAAACACCGGAACAGGCCCGCCTCGACCGGTCCTATGGTTATGTGTTTCAGGCGGCAGCCCTGTTTCCGTGGCGCACTATCGAAGACAATATCAGCCTGCCGCTGGAGATCATGGGCTTCTCCGGGGCCGAAAGGCGCGAGCGGATCGAAAAGAACCTCGCGCTCGTCAATCTCTCGGGCTTCGGCAAGAAATATCCGTGGCAGCTTTCCGGCGGCATGCAACAGCGCGCATCGATCGCGCGCGCCCTCTCCTTCGATCCCGACATGCTGCTGATGGACGAGCCTTTCGGCGCGCTCGACGAGATCGTGCGCGATCACCTCAACGAACAGCTTCTCAAACTATGGGCCGCGACACGCAAGACCGTGATTTTCGTCACGCACTCGATTCCGGAAGCGGTGTTTCTCTCGACCAAGATCGTCGTCATGAGCCCGCGCCCGGGCCGAATACATGAAATCATCGATTGCGACCTTGGCCCCGACAGACCGCTGGAAATCAGGGAATCGGAAGCATTCCTGAAAATTGCCCACCGGGTCCGTGAAGGCCTGCGTCTGGGGCATATTCATGAGTGAGCGCGCGCCTCAACCGCATTGTGCCGGAGATCGCCCATGAAAGGTTTTCTGCGCGACAGATTCATTCCGGTGACGACCATACTCGCCGTCATCATCGCGCTCTGGTATGGGCTGGCGATTGTGCTCAATGCGCCGTTCGAACGGGATCAGGCTACCCGCGCGGGAACGGAAATCACTTTCTCAACGCTCGTCGCCAATACGATGCATCAGGAGCGGCCGGTCCTGCCCGCGCCGCATCAGGTGGCCGAGGAAATCTGGAAGACCGTCTTCGGGGTCAAGCCCAGCTCCAAGCGCAGCCTCGTCTATCACGGGTGGGTGACATTATCCTCCACCTTGCTGGGTTTCGTGCTGGGGTCGGCGCTTGGCGTCCTCCTTGCTGTCGGCATTGTCCATTCCCGCACGCTCGACAAGAGCCTGATGCCGTGGATCATCACCTCACAGACGATCCCGATCCTCGCCATCGCGCCGATGATCATCGTGGTGCTGAATGCTGTCGGCATATCCGGCCTGCTGCCCAAGGCGATCATCTCGACCTATCTTTCCTTCTTTCCGGTAGCTGTCGGCATGGTGAAGGGGCTGAGATCGCCCGACGTGATGCATCTCGACCTTATGCGCACCTATAATGCATCAAGATCGCAGGTGTTCTGGAAGCTGCGCTGGCCTGCGGCCATGCCGTTTCTTTTCACGTCGATGCAGATCGCGGTCGCCATCAGCCTCGTCGGCGCCATCGTGGGTGAGTTGCCGACCGGAGCGGTTGCGGGACTGGGTGCGCGGCTGCTTGCAGGCTCTTATTACGGCCAGACCGTGCAGATATGGGCTGCCCTCGTTGCCGCTGCCCTGATGGCCGCCGTGCTGGTTGCGCTGATCGGCATCGCAGCGCAGCTCGTGAACCGGCGCATGGGCGCGAAGCCGGAAAGGGCGGCAGCATGATGACAGGCATTCTTTCCGTCATGGCGCTCATTGCCGGTTCCTGGCTGCTCGTGGGTTGGGTGGCAAGCCTGAAGACCCGCAATCCCGTAGGCCAGAAGATGCTGGATATCGCCGTGCCGGCGCTGTTCGGCATCGCGATGCTGCTGCTCTGGGAAGTAACGGTCCGGCTCTTCGCCATCCCGCAGGTTCTCCTGCCTGCACCTTCGGCGATCTGGGCGCGCATCGCCGCGTCCGTACCGATCCTCTGGGCGGATTTCAGGCAGACTTTCCTCAAGGCTGTCATCATCGGCTATGTCGCCGGGTGCGGCCTTGGTTTCATCACCGCCATCATCGCGGACCGGATTCCGTTCCTGCGCAAGGGGCTGCTGCCGCTCGGCAATCTGGCCGCAGCGCTTCCCATCGTCGGCGTCGCGCCGATCATGGTGATGTGGTTCGGTTTCGACTGGCAGTCAAAGGCAGCGGTTGTCATCATCATGACGTTCTTCCCGATGCTGGTGAATACGGTCGCGGGGCTTGCCAGTGCCGGGGCGATGGAACGGGACATGATGGAAACCTACGGCTCCAGCTACTGGCAGACATTGTTCAAGCTGCGCCTGCCAGCGGCCATGCCCTTCATATTCAACGCTCTCAAGATCAATTCCACCCTGGCGCTGATCGGCGCGATCGTGGCGGAATTTTTCGGCACGCCGATCGTCGGCATGGGCTTCCGCATCTCGGCGGAAATCGGGCGCATGAATGTGGACATGGTCTGGGCGGAAATCTTCGTAGCCGCGCTTGCCGGTTCGCTCTCTTACGGGCTGATCGCGCTGATCGAGCGCAGACTGACATTCTGGCACCCTTCATACAGGAGGACCTAGGCCCGAATATTTGGCATCTGCAAACATAAGGCAGACCAAAGCGCATTCAGAAAAGGGGAAACCGGTTTTCGGAATACGCCTGATAAAAAGAACCAGAGGAGAACGGAAATGAAAAAGGCAATTTCTTTATGCCTTGGGACTGCGGGGCTGGCGCTCGCTCTTATGAGCAGTTCGGCAATGGCTGCCGACAAGCTGACCTTGCAGCTCAAATGGGTCACGCAGGGGCAGTTCGCCGGCTACTATGTGGCCAAGGACAAGGGCTTCTACGAGGAAGAAAATCTCGATGTCGATATCAAGCCGGGCGGGCCGGACGTCGCTCCGCCGCAGGTGATTGCCGGCGGCGGCGCAGATGTCGTGGTCGACTGGATGCCCTCGGCGCTTGCGACGCGCGAAAAAGGCGTCCCGCTCGTCAACATCGCGCAGCCTTTCAAGAAGTCCGGCATGATGCTGACCTGCCGCAAGGACACCAACATCACCAAGCCGGAAGATTTTCGGGGCCGCACCCTTGGCGTCTGGTTTGGCGGGAATGAATATCCATTTCTGTCGTGGATGAGCCATCTGAAAATCCCGACCGAGGGCGGCAAGGACGGCGTGACGGTGCTGAAGCAGGGCTTCAATGTCGACCCGCTGATCCAGAAGCAGGCCGACTGCATTTCCACCATGACCTATAATGAATACTGGCAGGTGATCGATGCGGGCATTCCAGCCGACCAGCTTGTCGTCTTCCCTTATGAAGAACAGGGCGTCGCGACACTGGAAGACGGGCTTTACGTGCTGGAAAAGAGCCTCGACGATCCGGCGATGGTCGACAAGCTGGCCCGCTTTGTCCGCGCCTCGATGAAGGGCTGGAAATATGCCTCCGAAAATCCGGGGGAAGCTGCCGATATCGTGCTCGACAATGATGCTTCCGGCGCGCAGACCAAGAAAGTCCAGGAGCGTATGGTCAAGGAAATCGGCAAGCTGGTCGATGGTTCCGATGGCACCCTCGACGTAGCGGCTGCCGACCGCACGGTGGAAACCCTGCTCGGCGGCGGTTCCGATCCGGTCATCACCAAGAAGCCGGAAGGCGCGTGGACCGCGAAGATCACCGACGCCATGAAGAAGTGATCGCTCGCGTTCGGAGCGCCTTTCATTCTGATTGGATCATGCTCTGAAATGAGAAAAGAAAACCGGCCCCAAAGGCCGGTTTTCTGTTTTTGATTTGCTTTTTCGCAACCTGATCCCGCCGGTTTCCACCTTTGGGGACGTGCTCAAGCCTATTCCGCCGGTTCAGCCGCCCCGCCTCTTTGCGGCTTTCCCTTGAGCGCCTGATTGAGTTCCCGTTCAAGCCGCGCTTCTTCCTCTGCCTTGGGCTGCGTGAAGCGTCCAAGCAGCAGATAGGCGACCGGCGTCACATAGAGCGTCGCGATGGTTGCAAGACCAAGACCGCCGACAATGACCCAGCCCAGAGCCACGCGGGCTTCCGCACCGGCACCGCTCGCCAAAATCAGGGGCACGCCGCCCAGAACTGCGCAGATCATGGTCATGCAGACAGGGCGGAGACGAATATTGGATGCTTCCTCGATTGCTTCGCGAACGCTCAAGCCCTTGTCACGCAACTGATCCGCAAACTCGACGATCAGGATACCGTTCTTGGCCATGATGCCGACCAGAAGCACAAGGCCGATCTGGCTATAGACGTTCAGGCTGGTGCCGGTAAGCAGCATGGCGAAAACGGCGCAGCCCAGCCCCAGCGGAACGGTGGCCATCACAATCAGGGCGCTGACAAAGCTTTCGAACTGTGCCGCCAGCACCAGAAGAATGATGATGATGGCAAAGCCGAACACCATGGCGAGACCGCTTGACGTTTCGCTGAGTGTGGAAGCTTCGGCCAGCGGAATGATGTGACTGCCCGGCGGCAACAGAGGCGCTGCGATCTCCTGCGCGGCCTTGTAGGCGTCGCCCAGGGCGAAATCGTCGCGCAGGTTTGTCGTGATCGAGACCGAACGCTGGCGCGTCTCGCGATCAAGCTGCGGCGGAACCGCCTTCTCGACAACCGAAGCGATGGACGACATAGGCACATAACGGCCGTCCGTCGTCTTCATGAAAATGTTTTCAAGATCGGTCGGATCGTTGATCGGATTGGTGGTGGCGACGAGTTTCACGTCGAAACTGCGATCCCCGACATAGACCGATCCTATCTTGCGGCCGTCCAGCACGGATTGCACGGCATTGGCGAGCCCGGTGATGTCGATACCCAGATCCGAGGCCCGCTCGCGATTGATCTCGACGGACAATTGCGGCTGGGTCGGCTCCACGGAAAGGCGCGGCTGCACGAAGCGCGTGTCCTTTTCCAGCGCGGCGACAACCGCCTGCGCCGCAGGCTGCAGCTTGGCGTAGTCGCTGCCCACAATGGCGAACTGCAAGCCGTTGCCCGCGCCGCGAATACCAAGGCTGTTGGGCTGGGTGGTGAATATGCGCACCGCCGTTATGCCTTTGATGCGCTGGGTAATGTCAGCCATGATCTCCTGCTGGCTGCGCGCGCGTTCCTTCCACGGTGCCAGCGTCAGGACGACGAAGCCGTTATTGGCCGATCCGCCGGAACCAGCAATGGCATAGGTGGTGGTGATTTCACCACTGTCGCGCAGCGGCTGGATCGCTTCCTCGATCCGGTCGAGTTGCGACTGAAGGAACTCCACGCTGATGCCTTGCGGCCCGTTGATGCGCAGCAACGCAACGGCACGATCTTCCGATGGCGTCAGTTCCTGACGGATCAGGCCATAGCCGACAAAGGATGCACCGGCGAAAAGCAGGGCGACGAGCACAACCACGAACGGCGCCGACAGGCAGAGATGCAGCGTCTTCTTGTAAAACGCAGCAAGTCCACCGCCGATCCGGCGCAGGAAAAGCGGGCCATGACCACCATCCTCGCCATTGCCTTCCTTGAGAAAGCGGGAGGCGAGCATCGGGCAAAGCGTCAGCGCCACCACGGAAGACAGCAGCACCGCAATCGCCAGAACGAAGCCGAATTCGCGGAACAGACCGCCCGCCTGACCCGGCAGGAATGAGATCGGCACGAAGACCGCCGCCAGCGTGAGCGTGGTGGCGATGACGGCAAAGAAGACTTCCTGTGTGCCGAGCACGGCAGCGGCGCGCGGCCCCATGCCCTGATTGCGCCGCCGGACCACATTTTCCAGCACCACGATGGCGTCATCGACCACGAGACCTGTCGCCAGCACCAGCGCCAGCAAGGTCAGGATATTGACGGAGAACCCTGCCAGATAGATGGCCGCAATCGTGCCGATAAGGGCGACGGGCATGGACAAGGCCGGAATGAGCGTCGCGCGTATATCCCACAGGAACATGAAGATAATTGCCACGACGATGATCACCGACGCGACCAGCGCGATTTCCACCTCATGGATAGCGCCATTGATGAAGTTCGCGTCGTCACTGGTGACGGCAATATTGACGCCCGCAGGCAAGGTCTTCTGCAGATTGGCGACCGCTGCGCGAATGCCTTCCGAAATGTCGAGCGTGTTCGACTGCGCCTGACGGACGATGCCGAGACCGATTGCCGTCTTGCCGTTGGAGCGAACGGCGGAACTTTCGATATCCGGCCCCAGCGTGACGGTCGCGACATCGCGAATCTGCGTGCGTCCGCTGATATAGACGTTTTCGAAATCTTCCGGCTTTTCCAGATTGGCCGTGGCGCGAACCACGATGGACTGATCGGCGCTGCGCAGCGAACCGGCAGGGGCGTCCAGCCCCATGGAGGAAAGCGCCTTGGTTATATCGGCAATGGTCAGGCCATAGCTTGCAAGGCGCGCCTGATTGATATCGATGCGGAAAATCTTGTCGCGGTCACCGTTGATCTGGACGTCGGCGACGCCCGGAACGGCGGACAGGATATCCTGTATCTGGTCTTCGACCAGCACCGTCATGTCATCGACAGACATGGTGTCGGACGTAACCGCCAGACGCATCACCGCATCGGCATTGGAGTCCGCCTTGATGATGCGGGACGGGTCCGCCTCTTCCGGCACGTCATTGGCAACGCGGGAGATCGCATCCCGCATGTCGGCGGCTGCGACATTGAGGTCCACGCCGTCGTTGAACTCCACCGTGACGCGGCTTCGCTCAAAAGACGATGTGGAGGAAATGGATTTCACGCCGGAGACGCGCGCCACCGCGTTTTCAAGGACCTGCGTCAACTGGCGGTCGATGGTTTCAGCGGACGCGCCCTTGAAATCCGTGCTGATCGTCACGACGGGCCGGTCGACGTCCGGCAGTTCGCGGATATCGACGCCCGTGAAAGCGGCCAGACCCGCAACAACGATCAGAACATTGATAACGAATGCAAAGACGGGACGGCGGATGAACAGCGCCGTCGATCCGCCTTTGTCGGATGAGGAATTGTGACCGGTCACGTTGTCGTCCTCATCCTGCGGTCCGCTTTGCCGAGGCCGGGTCCGCCAGTGCCGTACCCTGCTCGTCCTTCACGCGTACGGGTGCGGCGTCCCGCACGGTCTGGACGCCCTGCGTGACGATCAGGTCGCCCTGCTTCACCGGACCGTCGATGAGGATATTTGTTGAATTGCGCTGAACGATACGCGCGTCGATCTTGCGGGCTACGCCGTCCTCGACGCGCCAGACATAGGAACCGTCGGCGCCCCACTGGATGGCCAGCGGATCGACCGAGGGATAGCGGTCGCCCGGGAAAAGAACGGTGACGGAAAACGACATGCCGGCGCGCAGGCGATCCTGCGTGTTGGGGACTTCTGCACGGACGTGCAGCGTGCGGCTGGCTTCGTCCAGCATGTTGTCCACGGCGTTGATTTCGCCGCTATAGGTCTCGCCGGGAAAAGCGGTCGATTCCGCCGTCAAGGGCTGTCCGACCTTGATCTGGGGCGCGAACCGTTCCGGCACCCAAATATCGATCAGCACTTTCGACCGGTCATCGATGCGGCCGATGGACGTCTGTGCGGTGATGTAATTGCCCACATTGACGGGCAGGATGCCGACGATGCCGGAAATCGGCGCACGGACCGTGCGGCGGCTCAGGGCGAGCTGGGCGTCCTGCAAGGCAAGCTGCGCATTGGCGACCGCCAGTTCCGTTTCGACCACCTGAACTTCCGTTGCCGTGTTCGTCGCCCGCAATTTTGCGATGCGCTGGCGGGTCGTCTGCGCATCCTTCAATGCTGTTTCCGCCTTGGCGACGGCGATCTTCTCCGTCTCGGCATCAAGTTCTGCGACCGGATCGCCTTCCTTCACCATGTCGCCAGCCTTGACGTAAAGCTTCGTCATGTAACCGCTGGAATATGGGGTTATCGAAACGGTGCTGAGAGCCCGTGCCGAGCCGATAGCCGTCAACCGGTTGTTGATGGTCTCTTCGCCCGCCGCTTCCACGACGACCAGCGGCGCAGACCGCCCGCCCCCGTTTCTGGGCGCTTCGCCCGTTGCGGCGGCCTTCACCACATCGGACTTGTTCTTATATGCATACCAGCCGCCGATGGCGGCCGCGGCGATGAGCAGGCACAAGGCAATCTGCTTCCAGGATTTCATTCAGCTCTCCGGCGAGGTGTACCGTCGCCCTGACGGACCTCGTATTCGAAACCATTATGTCGGGCGCGGAAAATGCCAGCAAATAGTATCAGAATGATGATTGCCTTCACATTGCGCAAATCACGCATTCCCCGGGCAGGACCAGAAGAAATACGGATTTTTCCGGCTACGATTTTGCATAGAGGCCTCGCACCGTCGAGTTAAATTTCGGTAATGCTGCGCATGAAGTGCGCGGAACCGGGCGCGTTTTTAACCGATTGAACAAAGGCTGTTGGATTTATCGGTCGGCTCCATATATAGGAGGCTACCTTTATGAATTGCGTTTCGACGGCAGACCGGTTTAGGCACCGCGGCAATTGGGCCGGTTCGCCTTGAATTGGAAGCAGGCTATGGCGGTTGTTGAAAAGACCACGGACACGGGCGCGCTTTCCCCCGAAGCGGCCTCTCGGACTGCGACCGTCGAGCGGCTCTCTCCAACCCAGTTTACACGACTGCCCTGGCGCAACCGGCTTTCGAGCAAGCTCCTGCTGCTGACCGCGCTCGCAGTGCTGATTACCGAAGTTCTGATCTTCGTCCCGTCCGTGGCCAATATGCGCGTGCGCTGGATGAGTTCCCGGCTCGATACGGTAGGCGCCGTCAGCGAAGTGCTGGCGGCCAGCGGCAACATGGATGTGCCGCGCGAAATCCAAGACAAGGTGCTTCTGGCCACCGGCACCAAGGCGATCGCCATGCGTGAAGCCGGGGCGTCGCGCCTGCTCGCCATGTCGGAGGTTCCCGGCAAGATCGATCAGGTCATCGATCTGAACAATATCAGCGAAGCGGCGGCCATTTGGGATGCATTCGGCACCTTGTTCAATGGCGGGGAGAGAACGCTGCGGATATTCGGCTCGGTTTCATCCTCCGGTTCGCCGGACCGTGTCATCGAAATTGTCACCTCCGATGCGCCGCTTCGCCACGCCATGCTCGTCTATGCGCGCAACGTCACTTTCATATCCCTCATCATTTCCGTGATAGCGGCAAGCCTGATCTACCTGATCATCCATGAAATGCTGCTGCGGCCGGTGCGCATCATGCATCGCAACATGATCGACTTCGCATCGTCTCCCGACAATCCCGCGCTCATTCTCGTTCCGGAAAATCGCAAGGACGAATTCGGCATCGCCCAGCGGCAGATATCCCATATTCAAAGCGACCTCCAGCGAACGCTGAAGGAACAGAAACACCTGGCCGATCTCGGCCTCGCCGTTTCCAAGATCAACCACGACATGCGCAATATCCTGGCGTCGGCACAGCTGATGTCGGACAGGCTTGCCGATACCGAAGACCCGATGGTGCAGCGGTTCGCCCCCAAGCTCATTCGCACGCTCAGCCGTGCGATCAGCTATTCCGAAAGCGTGATGGCCTATGGCCGCTCGCAGGAAGCGCCGCCGCGACCGCGCCGCGTCCTGCTGCACACCATTATCGCGGATGTACAGGAAACCTTGAGTCCCAGCTCCGAAAGCAGCATCGAGTTCGAGAATCTCGTTCCGGAAGATTTTGAGCTGAATGTCGATTCGGAGCAGTTGTTCCGGGTCCTGAGCAATCTCTGCCGAAATTCCGTTCAGGCCATGGAGCGTGACCAGACGACTGATGTCGCGACGGTCAAGCGACTAACGATTTCGGCGGGAAGAATCGGGACGACGACGATCATCGGCGTCGAGGACACCGGCCCCGGCCTGCCGCAAAAGGCGCGCGACAATCTTTTCACGGCATTCCGTGGCTCGACGCGCAGCGACGGCACCGGCCTCGGGCTTGCCATTGCGCAGGAACTGGTTCGCGCGCATGGGGGCACAATCGAGCTTCGCGAGGACCGCCCTGTTGGCGCGCATTTCGAGATTCGCATTCCTGATTTGCAGATGCGCCACGAAGACCGCAGCAACCAGCGGACCGAAGAGAACGCCTAGACAATCTGCCGTTGCACCGGTTCCGGCCGAAAAGCCCGGAAATGCGAGACCTGACAAGAAATCTTCACAGAACCACATTTTTTTCTAAGAAGACGCTTGCATTTAGCGATTTGTCCGATTATCAACCGCCCATCGCCGCAGCGAGCGGCACACAGGCAAGCACCCGTAGCTCAGCTGGATAGAGCACCAGACTACGAATCTGGGGGTCAGAGGTTCGAATCCTTTCGGGTGCGCCATTCCCTTCCTGGTTGATTTTATGCACAGTTCGGCGTTGGCGCTGCCGGCGCGGGGCTGGCATGTTCCCGTCCCCGGCGGCACAAAAGCGCGCTGAAACAACTCCCATTTTTGAAGACATGATCCCGTAACGAGCTGCGCTCAACGCAGCTCCAGCCCGCCATTCTCGACGATGAAGTCGATAATCTCCGGCACGCCTTTGCCGCGATGGAGATCGGTGAAACCAAACGGTCGCGTGCCGCGCATCCGCGCCGCATCCCCCTGCATGACGTCGAGATCGACGTGCACATGAGGGGCGAGATCGCTCTTGTTGATCACCAGGAAATCCGACCGCGTGATACCCGGTCCGCCCTTGCGCGGAATTTCCTCGCCCTGGCAAACCGAGATGACATAAAGCGTCAGATCCGCCAGATCGGGCGAGAACGTGGCCGCCAGATTGTCGCCGCCGGATTCGATGAAGACGATATCCAGATCCGGAATCCGCCGGTTCATTTCGGCAATTGCCTGCAGATTGATGGAGGCGTCCTCGCGGATCGCCGTGTGCGGGCATCCGCCCGTCTCGACGCCCATGATCCGCTCCTCGGGCAAGGCCTGGGAACGAGCCAGAATAAGGGCGTCCTCCTGCGTGTAGATATCATTGGTAATCACGGCGACCGAATATTTATCGCGCATCGCCTTGCAGAGCTTTTCGGTCAGCGTCGTCTTTCCCGATCCCACCGGCCCGCCAATGCCGATGCGCAAGGGTCCGTTTTTCTGTGTCATGTGCGAAAAAGCCTCGAATGTGGGGGTTCGTGTTTCATGGCCATGATGTCGCTAATGCCAGTAAATATCAGTCGTGGTGATGGTGATGATGATGGTCGTGGTCGTGGTCGTGGTGACCATGATGATGTCCGTGGTCATGATACGAATGGCCGCCCGCATATGCACCGCGCAGCGGGCTGAAAATTGCCGTTACATCCGTCACCTTGGCGCCAAGCCCCTCGAGCATCGCCTTGATGACATGATCGCGAAGAATGAAGATACGGTCATTCTCGATCTGTGCCGCCAGATGCCGGTTGCCGATATGCCAGGCGAGTTCAGCTATGTGGAGCGGATCGCGCCCGCGAATTTCGTAGAGTTCCTCGCTTGCAGCGCGGATTTCAATTTCGCGCCCGTCGTCCAGAACAAGCCTGTCTCCGTGACCCAGCACAACCGGCTCCGCGAAATCGACAAGCACCTTCTCGCCGCCCTCCAGAGCAATGGCTTTGCGCCGCAGATGGCGTTCATCGCGTTCAAGAACGGCGTGGCCCGCAGGCACAGCATCGATCACCTCATCCGCACGAATAATGGCAGTGGCACGAAACATTTGTTTGCCTCTCAAGCTCAAAACAAGAAGTAATGCGGCGTCACTGGCGCGACGCCAACACGGCACAACACTATTGGGAACTATGAAGTGTTACCAATGCCGTCTCTTATATTGGCCACTGCAAATATCCGTTTGTCCAGCCCAATCGTATTTCGGAGTTCCACGACAGGTTACTTTTGGTCGTCGGCCCTCCGATCCGTCCCGATCATCCCATGCGCGCCAACGCCGGCTGCGCAACCGTCTTTCGATAGAGGTGCCAGGTCGCATGTCCGAGGATGGGCAGCACCACGGCCAGTCCGGCAAACATGGTGGCGAAGCCCACGACAAGCATAGCGGTTACAATTGCCGCCCAAAGCAGCGCTTCCAGGGGATTGCGCCAGACGACGCGCAATGATGTCGCGATAGCCGCCGCAGCCCCGCAATCCTGATCGAGCAGCATTGGAAAGGTGACAATCGTCAAGCACAGGACGATGATTGCAAAAAGGAAACCAATGCCACAACCGGCGAAAATAAGACTGCGTCCCTCTTCCGTCGATGACACCTGATTGATCAACATCGAGAAGCTCTCGGGCGGCATGGGGCCGAAATAGTGAACATAGAGATTTTGAGCCACCAACAACCACGCAATGAAGATGGCGAAAAGGAAGGAGCCGACGGCCACGATTGACGGCAATGCCGGGGAGCGGCTGACATCGAAAGCGCGCCTCCAGCTCGTGTCCATTTTCTCCTCGCGGCGCCTGCTCATTTCATAAAGCGGCAAGGCGGCGACCGGCCCGATCAACGCGAAGCCGGACATGAGGGGGAACAGGAGCGGCAGCGCATTTGCGTTCGTGCTCCAATAGGTAATGAACAACCCGGCCAGCGGATATATGAGACAAAGAAAAACGTAATGCGATGGCTTCGCCCAGAAGTCGTCGAAACCCAAACGCAGGGCGTCGAATACATCCGCCATCTGGATGCGCTTGACGTCCGGATAAAAGGCAGTCTGGTCCCGACCTGCAATTACATGAAACTGTGCCATGACGCTCCTCCTGCGGGTTAGGCAGTCCTGACGGCAAGGGCGGCGGTCAGGACAGGCCTGCACGCAATTTCCGGCTTTCACATGATCCGCGGATAATCCGCGTGAAGCCTGACGATCAGGCAGGCAGTATACATCGAAAAGAGCGGCTGCGAAAGAAAGGCGGCATGGCATGATTGCGCCCGCCTGAACGAATATCCCATTCGCACGACACAGCGCTTTTCCAAACGTCAGCGAGATCAACCAAATATGATCTGTTCATCGAACCGAGATGTGCTAGTGCCAGTCACGGAAAATAGCAGCTCGGGAATGCAGTTAAATGGAATGGATCCCTATAGGCTTGATGGCATTCAAGGTCATCGTGTTGGGCGTGGCCATGTTCTTTGCCATCAAATTTCATTATGATGAGGGTAAGAAGAAGAAAAACAAGGAAGGCGGCACGTAAAAGCCTGCCGCAGAACGAGTGCCCCGCTGAAGCGGGGCCGGCGTGAACTGCGCCGACCTCATTAAAAGCTGCAAATGCGGAGCGCCTTGCAGTTGCGACGAACGCGCCGAATCTCGTAGCCAGCAAGCTTCTCAATAATCTTGCCAATGCTGGTCACCGTACAGTGCACCTAGAGGAGCTTTCGAACATCCTTCGTGATTGCTCCCCATTATTAAACATGATGGGTGACATAGTCTCAGCCGTTATCAAAACAGAGACGCCGCCAGCCTTCAACGGCCAAGCGGCGATTGAATTAGTAATACATCAGAGAATTCATTAGAAAATCGCAGTTATCCCGGCATCTCGCACGTATAAGATCCATCTCCACAAGGTATGCATTCCTTGTACCAAGTATCGCAATTGTTTAAACATCTTACTATGTTTTCAAATCGGCATTGCCTATTATTTTTCCATTGCGGAACAGTCATATTTACATTATGTTTATAAAACATGGTTAGTTTTATTGGCTTATTAGGCGCTTGCGACCAAGCTTCTGTCGCGCCGAGCAGTGAAACACTAATGATTGCTAAGGTCAGATATTTTTTCATAACTGTTTTCTATTAAAATGGATACTGGAACCATAAATACCTTTCGGCAAGGCCATTACACACGCATTTGGATAGAGATACATTTCCAATTTAGGGTGTGTTAAAAATTGCCTGCTTGCAAGCCACCGCCGTTAGCCCCCTCTAAGCTTCCACCGACGGGGATTCTAATAGTCCTTATTGTGCTTCCTTCGGCCCATACTTCGGTAGGTCGCCGATCATAGCATTTGAAAAGATGACGGCAGGGAGCGCCTTCCTGAAAGGCAGGACACGCAAGCTTACTCTTGCCTCCTGCTGCGACCATTGCCTTCCAAAACTTCGACAATAACGCACCGGCTTCACGATAACGCGCCTTGGCGCCTGCCGGGTCTTTCGCCTCAAGAGATGCCTTAACACTCTGCCACGGTGCAGCTTTTGAGCGTTCCGCTTATGGGAAGGGCGACAATCTTGCCCCTCGCCTTGTCCTTCAAATCAGCGATGCCTGAGATAATAGACGCCCGGTCTTCGGATGCTTGTAAGGTGAAGACATAGACAAACTCGTAGGGACCACCTCTGTGAACCAGAAGCCAGCCAAAAGTCTTTGTTTTTCAGGAAGTTCCGCCAATTCAAGAAGATAGAATGGTGCTGCGAGAGAGGATTGAACTCTCGACCTCTCCCTTACCAAGGGAGTGCTCTACCACTGAGCTACCGCAGCAATCTCTTGAGTGCGGCGGACTTCTGCCACATCATTACGCAAATCGCAAGCAAGCAATTGCATTTCTTTTCACATAATGTGGAAATCTGCCGAACACGCATCTGAAACCCGCTTTTCCGGCCCTTTTTCCCGTAGTAGAAGACCGTCATGAGCGATACGACCACCAACAAAGAGAAACAAATCCAATCCGACCAGCGCAAAAAGCGCCGGGCCGAGGAATTGCGCGCGAATCTCATGCGCCGCAAAGCGCAATTGAGATCCCGGCGCGCAGGCGAAGCCGATGAACGAAACGACGGCATCACCGCTGCCAGCGACGACACCGACTGAGAATCACGACGACAAAGCCTTTCTTGAAGATAGGGAGGCTCTGCGGTAAAAGCTCATTTCTGTTCTTCGCAGCGATATCGTCCTTTTGTGATTCGTATTTGACGTAATTTGGCCGCAAGACTCGTAATTTCATCACGCAACGCCTCCGCGCCGTACCGGCCGCTGGATTTGGTGCAAATTTATCGGGCAAGGTATCGGCCCAGAAGGTGACACAGCATGGATCGCATCAAAATCGTCGGCGGTAACAAGCTCAACGGCATCATTCCAATCTCCGGCGCCAAGAACGCCGCCCTGCCCTTGATGATCGCCTCGCTTCTGACCGACGATACGCTGACGCTCGAAAACGTGCCGCATCTGGCCGATGTCGAGCAGTTGATACGCATCCTGAGCAACCACGGCGTCGACTATTCGGTGAATGGGCGTCGCGAGCACCAGAACGGCGCCTATTCGCGCACCATTCACTTCACCGCCCGCAATATCGTCGACACGACCGCGCCTTATGAGCTTGTGTCGAAGATGCGCGCCAGCTTCTGGGTCATCGGGCCGCTTCTGGCGCGCACCGGCGAGGCAACCGTCTCGCTGCCGGGCGGTTGCGCCATCGGAACCCGCCCCGTGGACCTGCTGCTGGAATCGCTTCAGGCGCTGGGCGCCGAAATCGACATCGAAAACGGATATGCCAAGGCGCGCGCACCGAAGGGCGGCCTTGTGGGTGCCCGCTACAGCTTCCCGAAAGTCTCCGTCGGCGCGACCCATGTCATGCTGATGGCAGCGGCCCTCGCCAAGGGAGAGACGATCATAGAGAATGCGGCCCGCGAGCCGGAAGTCGTCAATCTCGCCGACTGCCTCAACGCAATGGGCGCAAAAATCACCGGTGCGGGCACCAGCACCATCCAGGTGGAAGGCGTGACCAGCCTTTCGGGTGCACGCGTTCGCGTCATTCCCGACCGTATCGAGACCGGCACCTACGCGATGGCCGTTGCGATGACCGGCGGCGACGTGCTTCTGGAAGGCGCGCAGGAAAGCCTGCTGTCGTCGGCTCTGGACACGCTGCGTCAGGCGGGTGCCGAGATCACCGAGACGAATAGCGGCCTGCGCGTGGTGCGCAACGGCCATGGCATCCAGCCGGTCGACGTCACCACCGACCCCTTCCCCGGTTTCCCGACCGACCTGCAGGCGCAGTTCATGGGCCTGATGACCAAGGCGAAGGGCACTTCGCGCATCACGGAAACCATTTTTGAAAATCGCTTCATGCACGTGCAGGAACTGGCGCGTCTCGGCGCAAAGATCTCCCTGTCCGGCCAGACGGCAACCGTCGAAGGCGTGGAGCGCCTGAAAGGCGCACAGGTGATGGCGACGGACCTGCGCGCATCGGTTTCCCTGGTGATCGCGGGCCTCGCCGCCGAGGGCGAAACCATGGTCAACCGCGTCTATCACCTGGATCGCGGCTTCGAGCGGCTGGAAGAAAAACTGTCCCGCTGCGGCGCGTTGGTGGAACGCATCAGTGGTTAATAGGGCCGAGCGGAGCGACTTTCATTGCTCCGCTCTTTTCTGATTCCTCTTTAAGAAGCCAATGAACAGCGACAGGCTTGAAAAGCCTGTCGATTTTTTTGTTTCGGCATGCCAAGTTGATAATTGGCCAGGCTGATATTGGGCCAGGTTGATCAACAATCAGGCGGGTGGTTGATTTCCCCGCCGCCGGGAACAGTTATTAACCGATAACGGGAAAGTGGTGTTGGAGTATGGATATGCTGAAGCTCGTGGCGCTGGATGAGGAGGATTTGCAGGTCCTGTCGGCTCATCTTCAGGACGCGGTTTTGAAAGTATCCGACCTTCAATATCTCGCCAATGAAAAGCGCTTCATCCTGACGGCGAACCGTTTCGTCTGGGAAGAAAGCAAGCCGCGATTCCTGCGCAAGCCGCAATATCAGCGCCGCCGCACCGCCCTGCACTTCAACCGCGTGATTGCCGCCCGGGCAACCGGGATAGACCGCCAGAAGCCGGATGAGGTGCTTTCCCTGATGGCCGTTCAGTTCACCGCCGGTGAAACACCTGCCGGAACAATAGAACTGACTTTTTCGGCAAATGCGGCTATCCGTCTTGAAGTGGAATGCATTGAGGCGCAAATGACGGACCTTGGCGCGGCATGGGAAACAGAATCGCTTCCTCGCCATAACGTCTGAAAGAAGGTCACACGAGACCGTCTTTCGTCAGCCGGACGCCGGTCTGGCGAGCACATTTGGCTGGCAAGCAGATTTGGCAGATTTGAAGGAACAGAAGCGTGGTCAAGACGCTCAGACAAACCGATCCCGATTTCGAGAATAATTTCGCGACATTTCTGGCAAGCAAGCGCGAAGCGTCCGAAGATGTGGACCGGGCAGCACGGGAAATCGTCGAACGCGTGCGCCGCGAAGGCGACAGCGCGCTCATCGATTATTCCCGCCGTTTCGACCGGATCGATCTTGATAAAATCGGCATTGCGGTAACCGAAGCCGAAGTCGATGCGGCTTTCGAGACCGCGCCCGCCTCGACAATCGAGGCGCTGAAACTCGCCCATGAGCGCATCGAGAAGCACCATGCGCGGCAATTGCCGAAGGATGACCGTTACACCGATGCGCTGGGCGTCGAGCTTGGCTCGCGCTGGACGGCCATCGAGGCCGTGGGGCTTTATGTTCCGGGCGGCACGGCAAGCTATCCCAGTTCCGTCCTGATGAATGCCGTTCCTGCCAAGGTGGCGGGCGTGGAGCGCATCGTCATGGTCGTCCCGGCGCCCGATGGCATTCTCAATCCACTGGTTCTGGTGGCCGCACGTCTGGCCGGCGTTTCCGAAATCTACCGCGTCGGCGGTGCGCAGGCTATCGCGGCCCTTGCCTATGGCACCGAAACAATCAAGCCCGTCGCCAAGATCGTCGGCCCCGGCAACGCCTATGTTGCTGCCGCCAAGCGCATCGTCTTCGGCACGGTCGGCATCGACATGATCGCAGGCCCATCGGAAGTTCTGGTCATTGCCGACAAGGACAACAATCCCGACTGGATCGCCGCTGACCTGCTTGCCCAGGCAGAGCACGATACAGCGGCGCAATCGATCCTCATGACCAATGATGAAGCGCTGGCGATAGCGGTGGAGGAAGCTGTCGAACGCCAGCTCCGCAACCTGCCGCGCGCGCAAACCGCAGCCGCAAGCTGGCGCGATTTCGGGGCCGTCATTCTGGTCGAGGATTTTGAAGCCGCCATTCCGCTTGCCAACCGCATTGCAGCCGAGCATCTGGAAATCGCCACCGCTGACCCGGAAGCCTTGCTGCCAAAAATCCGCAATGCCGGATCGATCTTCATCGGCGGGTATACGCCGGAAGTGATCGGCGATTATGTCGGCGGCTGCAACCACGTGCTGCCGACGGCGCGCTCGGCGCGTTTTTCGTCCGGACTTTCGGTTCTCGACTACATGAAACGCACGTCGCTTCTCAAGCTCGGCCCCGATCAGCTGCGCGTACTCGGGCCTGCGGCAATCGAAATTGCCCGCGCTGAAGGCCTCGATGCCCACGCCCAGTCCGTCGCCATCCGGTTGAACCTATGAGGTGACATGACTGCCGGTGTTCCAAATGCCCGCCTTATTGACGTCGAGCTCGATGAATCCATCGGGCGTTCGACGCCTGACGTCGAGCATGAACGCGCGGTAGCCATCTTCGATCTCATCGAGGAAAACTCCTTCCACCCGATCGGGGACGATACGGGCGGACCTTACCGCCTGAAGCTCTCGCTGATGGAATCACGGCTGATTTTCGCCATCGCACGGGAAACCGGCGAGGATGTCGCAACCCATATTCTCTCGCTCACGCCCTTGCGCCGCGTCGTGCGGGACTATTTCATGATTTGCGAAAGCTATTACCAGGCGATCCGCTCGGCGACGCCAAGCAAGATCGAGGCAATCGACATGGGGCGGCGCGGCCTGCACAATGAAGGGTCGCAAACGCTCCAGGCGCGACTGAAGGGCAAGATCGAGGTAGACTTCAACACGGCGCGGCGGCTTTTCACCCTTGTCTGCGTCCTGCACTGGAGGGGCTGATCACTGATGGTCATCACTGATGTCCCTCCCCGAAAATCCAGCGCCGACGGCAATGAAGATCATAAACCACGCCTGCCCAAGTCTCTGCTTTTCGTCTGCGGCAAGAATTCAATTCGCTCGCCGATCGCGGAATTACTTGCAAGACAGGCCCTTCCCCCCAATATTTATGTAGCATCCGCAGGCGTGAAGCGGGGCGAGCGCGATCCGTTTGTCGATGCAGTCCTTCAGGAAGAAGGCCTGTCCCTCGACAATCGGCAGCCACGTGGCCTCGAAGAACTGGCGGATGGTTATTTCGATCTGATCGTAACGCTGACGCCGCTTGCCCACCACACCGTGCTGGAACGCATGCGCGGTTTCTCGGTCGATGTGGAATATTGGCCGACGCCGGACCCGACATTGGTAACGGGCAGCAGAAGCCAGATCATGGCGGCCTATCGCGATGTGCGTGACCGTCTGAAACGCCAGATCATGCACCGTTTTGACGAGCAATAAGTTCGCCGAATTCCGTTGTTCACAAATGCCGCCTAATCATATAGGTTCCGCGCAAATTCCGACCTACCGCATCAGCCCGAAAATCGGAATCGATTTCGGAAAGCACGATGCGTAGATTCAATAAATCAGAGCGTCCTTTGTGCGTCCCAGAGACGCACGGCGTTCTAAAGACCGCTCGAGAGCGCAGTTTATCGAAGAAAGAAACAGGTATCGCATGGCGAAAGAAGAAGTCCTAGAATTTCCGGGTGTTGTTACGGAACTGCTGCCCAATGCTATGTTCCGGGTGAAGCTCGAGAACGAACATGAAATCATCGCCCATACGGCTGGCCGTATGCGCAAGAATCGCATCCGCGTTCTGGCCGGTGACAAGGTGCTGGTTGAAATGACCCCTTACGACCTGACCAAGGGCCGCATCACCTACCGCTTCAAGTAAGCAATCCGTTCCAGGAAATGTCTAGTCGATGAGCGCGCAACACAAGCTGGTTCTAGCCTCCGGTTCTCCACGCAGGATCGAGCTTCTGGGGCAGGCAGGCATCGAACCGGACCATATTTATCCGGCCGATATAGATGAAACGCCGCAGCGCGCGGAACACCCGCGCTCGCTGGCGCGCCGTCTGTCGCGGGAAAAGGCGCGCAAGGCACAGGAATTGTTGAAGGACGATGCGAATTTCGCACATGCCTTCATTCTTGCCGCCGATACGGTCGTGGCCGTTGGCCGGCGCATTCTCCCCAAGACCGAGATTGCCGACGAGGCGAGAGAATGCCTGCGCCTGCTTTCCGGGCGCACGCACAAGGTATTCACCGGCGTGAGCCTTGTCTTGCCAAATGGAAATCTGCGCCACACACTGGTGGAAACGCGGCTTCGCTTCGAGCGGCTCTCCCGCCAGCAGATGGATGCCTATCTTTCATCCGGCGAATGGCGCGGGAAAGCGGGCGGCTACGCCATCCAGGGACTGGCAGGCAGCTTCGTCGTGAAGCTGGTCGGGTCCTATACGAACGTGGTGGGATTGCCGCTGCAGGAAACCGTAAGCCTGCTGAACGATGTCGATTATCCGGTTTACGCCAACTGGGGCAGCGGGAAAGTCTGAGAGCAGACATGAGTGACAAGAAGGACATATCGGCAGCAGCAGGCGCACGCGTGACGCCATTGCGTCCGACGCGCCCCTGCCCGGAATGCGGAAAACCTTCCACGCGCGAATCCTATCCCTTCTGTTCGCCCCGGTGCAAAAGCATCGACCTCAATCGCTGGCTGTCCGGCAGCTATGTGCTGCCGGGAAAGCCGATTGATGAAGAGGAAGAAGAAGGCAACTAGCCTCTTCCAAATCAGCTTCCGCCAATAAAATCAGTTACTTAACAAAGATGTGAGAAAAGCTGATAAAAATTGCGATACGGTGCTGGACAGCGCGAAATTTAATGCTATAACCCACCCACTTCCGGCGGGAACCAACACCGCCCAGAACAAGCAGATCGCTTGTTACGGATGCCCGGATAGCTCAGTTGGTAGAGCAGCGGATTGAAAATCCGCGTGTCGGTGGTTCGAATCCGCCTCCGGGCACCACTCCAAAATCAAATAAATTTAAAGAGCTATTCCGGATCAAGGCTCATATTTGCCCGGAATATGGGTTGCAACATTGTCCATGCAACATTCGGTGCAACACGTTGACAGGTGATTCCTGCCGCGCGTCATGTAACCTACAAATCACGTTTATATTGACCAGATCGGCGATGTGATCTATAGGTTACGCATGATCGAAGTCCGCCAAACCACCTTTTTCACCAAGTGGCTTGATGAGCTTCGTGATACCAATGCACGGTTGCGGATTGTCACTCGGATCCGCCGCATGGAACTGGGCAATCCCGACGATGTGAAATCTTGTCGGCGAAGGCGTGAGCGAAATGCGCATTACATACGGCCCCGGCTATCGGGTTTATTTCGTATCCATGGGATCAACTATCGTTGTTCTGCTGTGTGGCGGCGACAAGTCATCACAGGGCCGGGATATCGCGCTGGCGAAACAAATGGCGAAGGAGATTTAGAATGGTCCTTGAAACCACCCGTTTTGATGTTCTTGATCACCTCAAGACGCCGGAAGAGCGTGTTGCCTATCTGGAAGCGGCATTTGAAGATGGCGACCCTTCCCTTATTGCGCATGCTCTTGGTGACGTAGCCCGTTCCATCGGCATGACTGCTGTCGCTAAAGAAGCCGGAATTACCCGTGAAGCCCTTTACCGCTCCCTGAGCGAGAACGGCGATCCAAAACTATCGACCCTGCTCGGCGTCATAAAGGCCCTTGGCCTGCACCTGTCTGTCACAGCCACGAATAAACGCGCCGCTTGACACTACGGTTGTAAAGTCGCCATGCCGTGGCGAAAAGAGTGATTTTCGCACACCAGAAGCTTCGCTTGATCCCAAAAAGTTGCAGGCTTTTCAGGATTATGCGAATGCAAATTGCTCTTTGCAGTCCTGCATCCCGAAGAATGCAACTGTAGTGCCAAGTTTCAGCCGGTTCTCCATATAAGGAAATTTCCATGCTCTGGACATTGTTCGGCATCCTTTCAGGTGCCTGTATTGCTATTCAGGCCCCCATCAATGCAGCATTGGCTCGGGGTCTGGGGTCGCCGGTGACTGCCGCCGCGATTTCGTTCCTTTCCGGTGCTGTGATCCTTGCGATCATTGCCGGGATCACCGCGCGCGCGACCGGCGCAATGCCGGCCTTCAATGTGCCTGCGGGCTGGCTGTTCGTGGCTGGCGGTGCGCTTGGCTGTATCTATGTGACGGCATCGGTGCTGCTGACGCCACGCATCGGCGCTGCCGCCGTGATGGGTCTGGCGGTCGCCGGACAGTTGATGGCCGGGCTCGCCGCCGACCGTATCGGCTTCATGGGCGTTGCCGTGCGTGAAATCACCGCCGGACGCGTCGCCGGTGCCGTTTTGCTGCTGAGCGGCGCGCTGATGATCCGCTTCCTATAAGCAGAAAGGCCGCGCTTTTCAGCGCGGCCTTTGTTTCCGGTGCAGAAACCGATCTCAGCCCCTGAACGTATATTCCGCAATCGACTGCGGCTTCATCTCGATGGAGAAGCCCGGCAGCGACGGCGGCATATAGGCCGCGTTCCTGATGACGCACGGATCGATGAAGTGTTCGTGCAGATGATCGACATATTCGATCACGCGGCCTTCCTTGGTGCCTGAAACGGCCACATAGTCGATCATCGACAGGTGCTGCACATATTCGCACAAGCCGACGCCGCCCGCATGCGGCCAGACCGGCTTGCCAAACTTGGCCGCAATCAGCAACACCGCCAGAACTTCGTTCAGGCCACCCATGCGGCACGAATCGATCTGGACGATGTCGATGGCGCCTTCCGCGATGAACTGCTTGAACATGATGCGGTTCTGGCACATTTCGCCAGTCGCAACCTTCACCTCGCCAATGGCTTCGCGAATCTTGCGATGGCCGGCAACATCGTCCGGGCTGGTCGGTTCCTCGATGAAGAACGGCTTGGAGAAGGCCAGCTTGTTGACCCACTCGATTGCCTGATCGACTTCCCACACCTGGTTGGCGTCGATCATCAGGTAACGGTCCGGGCCGATCACTTCGCGCGCAATGGTGAGGCGGCGAATATCGTCCTCGAGATCGCGGCCGACCTTCATCTTGACGTGGTTGAAGCCCTCGTCGATGGCTTCCTGACACAGACGGCGCAGCTTGTCGTCGTCATAGCCGAGCCAGCCAGCCGAGGTCGTGTAACAGGCATAGCCTTCCGCTTCGAGCGTGGCGATGCGCCCGGCCTTGCCGGCTTCCGCCTTGCGCAGGATTTCGACAGCCTCGTCGCGCGTCAGCGCATCGGTGAGGTAGCGATAATCGACGATATCGGCGATTTCCTCTGGCGACATGTCGGCAACAAGCCGCCATACCGGCTTGCCAGCCTGCTTTGCAGCCAGGTCCCAGAAGGCGTTGACGACAGCGCCTGTTGCAAGATGCATGGCACCCTTGTCCGGGCCGATCCAGCGCAACTGGCTGTCACCGGTCAGATAGCGCCAGAATTTTCCAGGCGCCGCCCGGAAATCCTCCAGCGAGGCGCCGACCACCAGATGCCGCATGGCGAGAATCGCCTGGCAGCAGATATCGTTGCCGCGACCGATGGTAAAGGTGAGGCCGTGCCCCTTCAGCGCCTCGTCATCCGTATCGAGAATGACATAGGCCGCAGAGTAATCCGGGTCCGGGTTCATCGCGTCGGAACCGTCCAGACTTTGGGAAGTCGGGAAACGCAGATCGAAGACGCGCAGATCAGTGATTTTGGTCATGATTTATCCGTGATCAGGGCGTGGTCCCGAAACAGCAAAGCCGGTTCGGGACCATGCTCAAACAAAGCCTAGATGTCGGCGCGCACGTTCTGCTTCTGGCTGCCGAGGCCTTCGATGCCAAGTTCCACGACGTCGCCAGCCTTGAGATAGCGAGGCGGCTTCATGCCCATGCCGACGCCGGGAGGTGTGCCGGTGGAGATGATATCGCCCGGCTGCAAGGACATGAACTGCGACAGGTAGGAAACGAGGTGGCGAATGCCGTAGATCATCGTCTTCGACGAACCGTTCTGCATGGTCTCGCCATTGACCTTGAGCCACATGCCGAGGTTTTCCGGGTCTTCGATCTCATCTTTCGTCACCAGCCACGGACCGGTCGGGCCAAACGTGTCGCAGGACTTGCCCTTCGTCCACTGGCCCTGACGCTCGATCTGGAAGGCGCGTTCCGACACATCATGGATGGTGCAATAGCCGGCCACGTAGTGGAGCGCGTCTTCTTCCGAGACATATTTCGCGGTCTTGCCGATGACGATGCCAAGTTCGACTTCCCAGTCGGTCTTTTCCGAACCGCGCGGGATGACGAGATCGTCATTGGGGCCGACGATGGCGGACGTTGCCTTCATGAAGATGATCGGTTCCGGCGGGACCGCCGCGCCGGTTTCGGCGGCGTGATCGGAATAGTTGAGGCCGATGCAGATGAACTTGCCGGTGCCTGCAACGCAAGGACCAAGGCGCGGATTGCCTTCGACCTTCGGCAGCGAATTGACGTCGATCGCGCCGAGCTTGGCCAGTGCATCCGGGGCAAGCGCCGCGCCGGAGAGGTCGCCTACATGGGCGGAGAGATCGCGGATCGCGCCATCGGCATCGAGAATGCCCGGCTTTTCCTGACCGGCTTCACCGTAACGAAGAAATTTCATGAGTTTACTCCTTTGAGGGGATGAAAGAGAGGGCGTCAGGGTGGTCGACGCTCTGGCTGCGCCATTTGCAGGCCGCCAGAGCTTGAATATCGACCGCCCTAGATCGTCCAGCCTCCGTCAATGTTGTAGGCCTGGCCGGTGGTGTAGGTCGCACCGGCGAGATAAACGGCGAGATCGGCGATTTCTTCCGGCTGGCCAATGCGGCCGATCGGCTGGCGGGCGATGAAGGCTGCGCGCTGCTCTTCATAATCGCCCTGCGCGCGCAAGCGGTCCTGCAGGGACGGGCTTTCCACCGTACCGGGGCAAATGGCGTTGCAGCGGATGCCCTTGGCAACATAATCGGCGGCGACGGCCTTCGTCAGGCCGATAACTGCGGCCTTGGTGACGCCATAGGCAAAGCGGTTCGGCACGCCCTTCACGCTGGAAGCGACCGAGGCCATGTTGACGATGGCGCCGTCCTTGCGTTCCAGCATGCCCGGCAGCACGGCGCGGATGGTGCGGATCATCGAACGGATGTTGAGATTGACCGCAAAATCGAGGTCTTCGTCCTTCATTTCGAGGATCGAGCCGCCATGGACGACACCGGCGCAGTTGAACAGGATATCCACCTGCCCGATTTCGGCGACAAGCGCCTTCACCTGCTCATCGTCAAGCACGTTGAGCTTGCGGGTGATGATGCCGTTGACGCCTTCGATCTCCTTGAGAGCATCGGTATTGATGTCGGTCGCGTAGACCTTCGCGCCCGCCTCCGCAAAGGCCAGTGCGCTTGCACGGCCGATCCCTTGCGCTGCGGCTGTCACCAGCGCGGTCTTTGCATCAAAACGTATCGTCATTTCCAAGCCTTCCGTTCGACAAGCAGGATGTGGTCGTCCCGCTGATTAAGCGTATTTCCGATATGAACCGCAGACGATCATAACCATGGGAAAAAGCAACCGGGTTGATGAGCATCGCCGTGATGCCGAGCGCCGCTTGCAAGGATCGGGGTGCCGTGGGCAAGATCGCAGATGCGATCCGTAGCAGCGCGCTATTCCACGCCCCGCGCCAACAGGGCGGCTCCCGCCCGGCAGCACGCCTCGAAACTCACCTTGCACCCTGGCCTCCCGGCGGCGCTCCTCAACTCGCCCCCAATTGTAAATCATTTATTTATATGCAAACATATTACGCAAATCCGGTCAAGGCTTTCTCTGCCTGTTTGCACCTTTCGAATCCGCGGTCCTTCGTATATGAAGAATGATATTCACAAGGGGAGTTCACTTGGAAACAGAGGATCGCTATCGCGCCCCGGCGCTGGACAAGGGCCTGGATATTCTGGAACTGCTTGCGAGCGTGGACGGGGGCCTGACGCAGGCAGAGATTGCCAAACACCTCGACCGCAGCCCCAATGAATTCTACCGGATGCTGGACCGGCTGGTGAAGCGCGGTTATGTGACGAAGCTGGAAGGCGACCGCTATTCGCTGACCCTCAAGCTGTTCGGTCTGGCGCATCTTCATGCCCCGGTGCGCAGGCTTGCTTCCTTTGCCACGCCCTTCATGCGTGAACTCGCGGACCGCTCCAGACAGGCCAACCAGCTTGCGGTGTTCGACCGCGGGTCTGTCGTTGTCATCGCACAGCAGGAAGCCCCGGATTACTGGGGAATTTCGATCCGCGTCGGCTCGCATATCAGCCTGTTCGACACCGGTTCCGGCCATGTGCTTCTCGCCTTCCGTTCTCCCGAAGAACGCAAGATGATGATTGCCGAATATGCAAGGGACGTTGAAAGCGTAAAGCTTGATCAAGACTTCTACGAGCGCCTCGACCAGATTCGCGAACGCGGTTATGAAATGATGCCGAGCGCCCAGGTGGCGGGCGTCTATAATCTCTCGGCGCCCATCCTCGGCCCGGACGGTACCTGCATAGCCTCGCTGACCTGCCCCTATGTGACGCTCGTCAACTCGGCTTCCGCCCCCGACATCACACAGACCATCGGCCTGCTGCAAAAGACTGTCCAGGATCTGTCGAAACTGGTGGGCTCCGATATCGGAGCTGCCGAGTAGAGCGTATCCCCAAAAGCGGAAGACCCCCAATTCTTATTTGAAAACTCTCTTCTTTTTTGAAACTATGCGGGAGGAGGACGTTTTCATGATTATCGATACCCATCTGCATCTGATCGACAAAAGCGCGCTGAATTATCCATGGCTCGACGGCGTTCCGGCCCTCAATCGCGACTTCCTGTTCGAGACCTATCGGAAGCAGGCAGAGCGCTGCGGCATCGAGGCGGCGTTGCATATGGAAGTGGATGTGGCAGCCGATGCCATTCAGGCTGAAACGGACCATATTCAGGAGATTTCCAGACGATCGGGTGATTTCATCAAGGGCGCAATCGCCTCCTGCCGCCCGGAAGAACCGGGCTTTGCGGAATATCTGGAACGCCAGCGCAGCAATCCCTTCGTCAAAGGCTTTCGCCGCGTGTTGCATGTCGTGCCGGACGATGTTTCCGAGGGCGCGCTTTTCCGGGAGAATATCAAGCGGCTCGAAGGCACCGGCCTGACCTTCGATCTTTGCACCCTTCCCCACCAGATCGACAAGGTGCTGGCACTGGCCGATCTCGCGCCCGGCGTACAATTCGTGCTCGATCACTGCGGCGTGCCGGATATAAAGTCGGGCGCGCTGGAAAGCTGGCAGAAGGGCATCAGCGAGATTTCGCAGCGCGACAATGTGACGGCGAAGATTTCCGGCGTGGTGGCCTATGCGGACCCGGAAAACTGGACCGTCGATACGATGCGGCCCTATGTCGAACATGTCATCCGGTCATTCGGCTGGGACCGTGTGGTGTGGGGAAGCGACTGGCCCGTCTGCACATTGGCAACCAATGCCGATGCCGGGCTTTCCACATGGGTGGCGACAACCCATGCGCTTCTTGAAGGATGCAGCAACGACGAAAAAACGCGCCTGTTGTCCGCGAATGCAATCCGTCTCTGGAAGCTTTAAAGGACAGAGGCGGATACCCGGAGCGTTTTCCCTCAGCCCTTCGAGACGCCGTTTTCAACGGCTCCTCAGGATGAGGGAAGGAGATGTCGCATCAAGCCCTCAAGGCAAAAACGCCGTCCGGTGGGGCGGCGTCTTTTCGATCAGATTGCGAGTTCGACCTCATTGCTGGCCAGTTCCAGCAAGGTCCACACATGATCGGCGAATGAATTCCACACTTCGATGCGGTAATGATCCGCATCCCATTTCAGCAGGATGATCTGGGCACGGTCGAAGATGGTGCGCGCAGCGCCCGGTGCCTGCATTTCAGCCAGATTGAGCGGAGACGCGGCATTGAGCAGCCATTCCGCCTGCGGGCCGGTAATGTCGATGCCGGTTTCGCGATGGCTCACTTCCGTCAGGCTGTGCGGCTCTGTTTCATAAAGCCCGGCGAAAGCCTGCGTGATGGCGGCACCCTTGCCTTCATCAGCCCAGATATAGCATTCATCCGGTCCGATACAGGCAACGGCAATATCATCCGTGCGGACAAGATCGCCGATCTTCGCCGGGATTTTTGCGCCCAGCGCCCTTTCAGCCAGGGCCAGCTTTGCCGGACCGATGCGCAGGACGAAGCGGGCGGCATCGTCCGCCGCATGGATTTCCAGACGACCGGGAATGACGACCTTGCGGTTCGAATAAGGTTTGGTTTCAACGAGCATGGTTCGATCCTTATCCGTTCAGTTTCTTGCCTTCGGGGTCATAGAAGACCATGCCCGAAACTGTCGCCTCGTGCACGCTGCCATCCGGCATCGGCATATAAAGCGTTTCACCCATGCGAGCCTTGCCGCCCGACACCAGCGCCATGGCGATGGACCGCCCGAGCGTCTCGCTCCAATAGGACGAGGTGACATGGCCAAGCATGGTCATCGGCAACGGCTGTTTTGGGTCGGCGACAATCTGCGCGCCTTCTTCCAGCACCAGCTTCGGATCATTGGTGAGCAGGCCCACGAGATGCTTGCGATCCGATTTCAGCATGTCCGGACGGGTGAGCGAACGCTTGCCGACGAAATCCGGCTTCTGCTTGCCGACGGCCCAGCCAAGGCTTGCATCGTCCGGCGTCACGGTGCCATCCGTGTCCTGACCGACAATGATATAGCCCTTTTCGGCGCGCAGGACGTGCATGGTTTCGGTGCCGTAAGGCGTGATGTCATATTTCTGGCCGGCCTCATAAAGCGCCTTCCACAGTGACAGGCCGTAACGGGCAGGCACGTTGATTTCATAGCCCAGTTCGCCGGTGAAGCTCATGCGGAACAGACGCGCAGGCACGCCGAGGAATTTGCATTCCGCAACCGACATATGCGGGAAGGCTTCGTCGGAAATATCCAGCCCTTCAACCATCGGCTCGATGAGCTTGCGCGCATTGGGGCCATTGATCGCGACCACGGCCCATTGCTCGGTGGTCGAGGTCAATGAGACTTTCAGCTCCGGCCATTCGGTCTGGAGATAGTCTTCCATCATGTTGAGAACACGCGCGGCACCGCCGGTCGTGGTGGTCACATGGAAGCGATCCTGCGTCAGGCGACCGACGACACCATCATCGCGGATGAAGCCGTCTTCGCCGAGCAGCAGGCCATAGCGGCAGCGCCCGACACCAAGCTTCGTCCATGGATTGGTGTACATGCGGTTCATGAATTCCGCCGCATCCGGGCCGACAACTTCGATCTTGCCGAGCGTGGAGGCATCGAACATGCCGAGCGACTGGCGGGTCGACTTGCATTCACGCGCCACGGCCTGATGCATGTCTTCGCCGGTTTTCGGGAAATACCATGCGCGCCGCCACAGCGACACCGGCTCGAAAGCCGCGCCATGCTGTTCGGCCCAGCTATCGATTGGCGTCTTGCGCGTGACATCAAACAGTTTGCCACGATTGTAGCCGCAGAACGCGCCGAAGGTGGTCGGCGTATAGGGCGGACGGAAGGTGGTGAGACCCACCTGCGGCGTCGGGCGCTTGAGCGCATCGGCTGCAACGGCCAGACCATTGATGTTGGACGTCTTGCCCTGATCGGTCGCCATGCCGTTGGTGGTATAGCGCTTGACGTGCTCGATGGAGTGGAAGCCCTCGCGCACGGCCAGACGAATATCCTTGGCGGTCACATCGTTCTGGAAATCGATGAAAGCCTTGGCCTTGCCCGGATCGCGATCGGTCGGCAGTTCGCGACAGCTTACGCCGTCGCAGATGAAATCACCGGCCACAGCATAGTCTGATGGCTTGGCCTTGTGACCGGCATCACTGGCTGCCGCGGCACCCGCTTCCGCACCCTCACGCAATGCGGCAGCCAAATCGAAATTGCCATTGCCCGCACCGACACAGCGGCTTTCCTCGGTCGGCTTGCCCGGCAGATAGATCTGCCGTGCGTCGTCCCAGACCAGCGAGCCTTTCGTGTGCGAGAACAGATGCACACTCGGATTCCAGCCGCCGGACATCAGCAGCACGTCGCAGGCAATCGTGCGGGCAGCACCGACAGAGCCATTGGAAACCGGATTGACGCGCACGGACGACACGCGGTGGCGTCCGCCCGTATCCGTCACCGTCCAGCCGGTCAGCGTCTCGATGCCGAGCATCTTCGCGCGGTTGACGAGGCTGTCGGCAACGCTTGCACGCACATCGATGATGGCCGGAACCTTGACGCCTGCGACCGCGAGATCGAAGGCCGCAAGCCATGCGCTGTCATGCGAGGTGACGACGACGGCCTGATTGCCGACCTTGACGCCATAGCGGTTGAGATAGGTGCGGGCGGCGGATGCCAGCATCACGCCCGGACGGTCGTTGCCAGCAAAGACCAGCGGCTTTTCGATGGAACCCTGCGCCAGCACGACTTGGCTAGCGCGCACCCGCCACATGCGTTCACGCGGCGCGTTGGAAGCGGGTTTGGCCTGATGATCGGTCAGGCGCTCGCAAAGGCCGACCATGTTCTGGTGGTAATAGCCGATGGCCGTGGTGCGCGGCAGAAGCGTGACATTCGGATTGGCCTTGAGCGCGGCAATGGTTTCGCTGAGCCAGTCCCAGCTTGCGCGGCCATTGATGACCGGCTCCGGTTCCGACAGGAGCGAGCCGCCAAATTCCGCCTGCTCGTCGCAGATGATTACCTTCGCACCGCTTTTCGCGGCCTCAAGTGCTGCGGCAAGACCGGCAGGCCCGCCACCGGCGATCAGCACATCGCAGAAGGCATAGCGGCTGGCATAGGTGTCGGGATCGGGCTCGGAGGGCGACTTGCCAAGACCGGCTGCGCCACGGATGAATGGCTCATAGACCTTGTTCCAGAAGCTCTTCGGCCACATGAAGGTCTTGTAGTAAAAGCCTGCCGAGAAGAACATGTAGAAGGCGTCGTTGATCGCGCCGACATCGTGCTTCAGCGACGGCCAGTGGTTCTGGGTTTCGGCCTTGAGGCCGTCATAGAGTTCCAGCACCGTTGCGCGGGTGTTCGGCTCGAAACGGCCCGGCCCGCGTGAAACGCCCATCAGCGCATTCGGCTCTTCGGAACCGGCGGAAAGAATGCCGCGCGGGCGGTGATATTTGAACGAACGACCGGCCAGATGCTCGCCATTGGCAAGCATGGCGGAAGCCAGCGTATCGCCCTCGAAGCCGGAATAGGACTTGCCGTTGAAGGTGAACCGCACGGACTTGGCCTTGTTGACGCGGCCTTTGTTATGAATGCGCATATCGGTCATTATTTCGTCTCCGCAGCCGGAGTTTCTGCCAAAGCAGGACGGGGTTCACCGGCCTTGTAGGTCATCGCGAACTTGTCGCTCACCGTGTCGCGCACCGCATTGAAGAAGCGGCCGCAGCCATTGATATGCCGCCAGCGTTCAAAATGGGTGCCGCGCGGATTGGAGCGCGTGAACAGGAAATCGCGCCATTCGTCGTCGGAAAGCGTCGATGGGTCGGCAGGGCGCGCAATATGCGCTTCGCCTGCATAGGCGAATTCCAGTTCCGGACGTTCCATCTCGCAATAAGGGCAACGGATTAAAAGCATATCATACCTCCCTTAGTGCGCGACGGCGGCAGCAGCCGCTTCGTCAATCAGGCGACCGGTGGTGAAGCGTTCAAGCGTGAAGGGTGCGTTGATCCAGTGCGGCTCATCGCGGGCAATCGTATGCGCGAAGACATGCGCCGAACCCGGCGTCGCCTTGAAGCCGCCGGTGCCCCAGCCGCAATTGACATAAAGCCCCGGCACCGGCGTCTTGCCGATGATCGGGGAGCGATCCGGCGTGACGTCGACGATACCGCCCCATTTGCGCAGCATCCGCATGCGGGTGAAGATCGGGAAGACTTCGCAGATGGCCGCAAGCGTGTGCTCGATCAGCGGCAGGCCGCCGCGCTGGCTGTAGGACACATACTGGTCGGTGCCGGAACCGATCACCAGTTCGCCCTTGTCTGACTGGCTGATATAGGCGTGGACCGTGTTGGACATGACCACGCAGGGGAAGATCGGCTTGACCGGCTCGGACACCAGCGCCTGCAGCGGGAAGCTTTCAAGCGGCATGCGAACGCCAGCCGTATCCATGACAATCGACGTGCTGCCCGCAGCCGATACCGCCACCTTCTTCGCCTTGATGAAACCGCGTGGCGTATCGACGCCGGTGACGCGGCCCGAAGCATCGCGGCGGATGGCCGTGACAGGGCAATTCTGGATGATATCGACGCCGCGCTCGGTCGCCCCGCGCGCATAGCCCCAGGCGACCGCATCGTGGCGGGCCACGCCGCCGCGCCGCTGCAAGGTGGCGCCCACAACCGGATAACGCGCATTGGGGGAAATATCGAGCGGCGGGCAATATTCCTTCGCCTGCTCCTTGCTCAGCCATTCATTGTCGATACCGTTGAGGCGGTTGGCATGGATGTGACGCTTGAAGCTCTGCACGTCATGCACCGTATGCGCCAGCATCATGACGCCGCGCTGCGAGAACATGACATTGTAGTTGAGGTCCTGGCTCAGACCCTCCCACAGCTTCATCGCATGTTCGTAGAGATGCGCGCTCTCGTCATAGAGATAGTTGGAGCGGATGATGGTGGTGTTGCGGCCCGTATTGCCGCCGCCGAGCCAGCCCTTTTCGATGACGGCGACATTGGTGATGCCGTGTTCCTTGGCCAGATAATAGGCGGCACCCAGACCATGCCCGCCCGCGCCGACGATGATCACGTCATATTCGGCCTTGGGTTCGGCATTGGGCCATTGCGGCTTCCAGTTCTTGTTGCCGGACAGCGCATTTTTAATAATCGAAGCTGCAGAAAAACGGGACATAGACAACCACCAGTTTCGCGGCCGCAAGCGCCCTTCCGGCACATGCGAAGCCTTTGATGATATTTCTATTGTTTCCGTTTCAAACCCGACAGCAGGCTTGCGTCATAAGACGCCACAAATACGACATGGCCACCATTTCGCGACATCCCGTCCGACGCAGGCGAGCCTGCCCGCGCCTGCAACGGGACGGTAAAGCAGTTTCAAAAATGGCCCCTGTAAAATAGGACAACATTATTGTCCTTTTTCCTTTTCTTTTGTTGCGCAAAGGTCTACGCATTCTTTCGTAAAATCGCGTCCAAAATAAAAGAAACGCAAGAAAGGTGATTCCGTGACTAAGGAGAATCTACTCGAAAGCGCACTCGTTCGTCTGGACGAGGCGGCAAGCCACATCAACATCGATGCGGATGTCATCGAGAAGCTGAAATATGCACGTGAGACCATGAAAGTGCGACTGATGATTCGCATGGACGATGGTTCGCGCAAATCCTTTCTTGCGTGGCGCTGCCGCTACGACGACACGCGCGGACCGACCAAGGGCGGCATTCGCTACCATCCGGAATCGACCGCCGAAGAAGTCGAGACGCTGGCCTTCTGGATGACATTCAAATGCGCGGTCATGAACCTTCCCTATGGCGGCGGCAAGGGCGCCATCCAGGTCGATCCGCGCCAGCTTTCCAAGGCTGAGCTTGAGCGTCTTTCGCGCGCCTATATCCAGGCTTTCTCCGGCATTATCGGCCCGGACCGCGATATTCCGGCACCCGACGTCTACACCAATTCCATGATCATGGGCTGGATGGCCGACGAATATTCCCAGATCGTCGGGCAGTCTTCGCCCGCCGTCATCACCGGCAAGCCGCTGGCGCTCGGCGGTTCGCTCGGCCGCAACGATGCGACGGCGCGCGGCGGCTTCTATCTCGTGCGCCACCTGGCGCAGGATCTGGGCCTTGCCTCGCAGCTTCGCGTCACCGTTCAGGGTTTCGGCAATGCCGGACAGTTCATCGCCAAGCTGATGGCAGGCGACGGGCACAAGATCGTTGCCGTTTCGGATTCGTCCGGCGCCGTCTACTGCGCCGACGGCCTTGATCTCGACCTGCTGATGCAGGCCAAGGAACAGGGCAAGTCGGTCGTTTCCACCGCCGGCAAGAATGGCCACGAAGCCATCTCCGCCGATGAACTGCTTGCAGCCGAATGCGATGTTCTGGTGCCGAGCGCCATGGAAAACATGATCCATGCGGACAATGCGGCGTCCATCAAGGCCAGGCTGATCGTCGAGCTGGCCAATGGCCCCGTGACGCCGGAAGCCGACAGGATACTGGGAGAAAACGGTGTCGTCGTTCTGCCGGATATCCTCGCCAATGCGGGTGGCGTGACGGTTTCCTATTTCGAATGGGTGCAGAACCGCCAGGGCTATTACTGGACGCTGGAAGAAATCCATGAGCGCCTGAAAACCATCATGGAACGCGAAGGCCGCGCCATCTGGAACCATGCCAAGCAGCACAATGTGACGGTTCGCTCGGCAGCCTATGTCCACGCGCTGCAGCGCCTTGCACAGGCCATCGAAGCACACGGCACGCAAAGCGATTTCATCGGCTGATCGAGCCCCCTGACATCGCCCCTCCTGCCAGCCTGCTGTCAGGAGGGGTGTCGAACGACGGTTTCCTTTTCCCGCTCGCGCTATAGTTTACCTTCACGAGGAAAAACCAGCGCGATGGGATGAAAAGCATGTCGTACGGAAATCTATTCAAGGGAAGTGCCGTCGCACTTGCCCTCCTTGCGGGCGCAATCCAGTTTTCCAGCGTCGCGCAGGCACAGGTGGTCGTCTCTTCCAAGATCGACACGGAAGGCGGCGTTCTCGGCAACATCATTCTGGCCGTTCTCAACGCAAATGGCATCCAGACCACGGATCGCATCCAGCTTGGCGCCACGCCCGTGGTGCGCAAGGCGATCACCGCAGGCGAAATCGACATTTACCCCGAATATACGGGCAATGCGGCCTTCTTCTTCAACAAGGCGGACGACCCGCTGTGGAAAGACGCCGCCAAGGCGTTCGAGACTGCGAAGAAGCTAGATTACGACGCCAACAAGATTGTCTGGCTCGCCCCCTCGCCCGCAAACAACACCTGGGGCATTGCGGTGCGCAAGGACGTCGCCGACGAAAACAAGCTTACGAACCTGAGCGAATTCGGAAAATACATTTCAGGCGGCGGAAAGGTCATTCTGGCCGCATCGTCTGAATTCGTGAATTCGGCGGCCGCCCTGCCAGCCTTCCAGACCGCCTACAGCTTCACCCTGAAACCCGACCAGCTGATCACGCTTTCAGGCGGCGACACGGCCGCGACCATCGCAGCCGCCGCCAACCAGACCAACGGCGCCAATGCGGCCATGGTCTACGGCACCGATGGCGGCATCGCGCCGTCCGGGCTTGTCGTGCTCGAGGACGACAAGCATGTGCAGCCGGTCTATCAGCCCGCCCCGATCATCCGGGAAGAGATTTTGAAGAAAAACCCGAAAATCGAGGAGCTGCTGAAGCCCGTTTTCGCAAAGCTCGATCTCACGACCCTTCAGGAACTCAACGGTCGCGTGCAGCTCGGCGGTGAACCGGCAAAGGCTGTCGCGGAGGAGTTTCTCAAGACCAACGGCTTTCTGAAATAGGCGCGGGTATTTGCCGGGCATGAGTGCAGCACATGAGACGATCCGGGCAAATGGCACCAAGGGCTTGCTTGCCCATATAGACAAGCTCGGACTGGTCATTGCGGCAATCGGCCTGTCGGGTTTGCTCCTGCCTTTTGCGAACTTTCGGGCAAACCGCATCGTTCAGGGTGAGCCGCGCCATGTTTTCGACGCCCTGCCGACCGAACTGGCGCTGGCGCTTGCCGCTATCGTGGCGGGAGGGCTGCTGATCGGGCTAGTTCGCAGCAATAATTGGCTGCGGCTCGTGACGGCTCTGCTCTGTCTTGCGACGGTGCTGGCGGCGATCGGGCTTGCCGCGACATATCTCTCGCCCGAAGGAAACAATTACGCACGCGTTTCTCCGGCTTCCGGCTTCTGGCTATTGTTTTTTGCCAGCGCCCTTTATGTCGCCGATGGGCTGGTCCGGCTGCGGGCCGGTCCGTTCCTGCGTGTGGGACTGCTGGTCGTTGCAGGTCTGCTTCTGGCGCTTCTGCTTTCGTCGGGCCTGTGGGACAGCATCTCCTTCATGAAGGAATATCAAGGCCGGGCGGACAGCTTCTGGAATGAAGCACAACGGCACATAGCGCTGGCGCTGGGGTCGCTCCTCGCGGCAACCATCGTCGGCATTCCGCTCGGACTTGTCTGCCATCGCGTGCCGAAACTGCGCGCTTTCGTTCTGAACAGCCTCAATATCGTGCAGACCATTCCGTCGATGGCGCTGTTCGGTATCCTGATTGCGCCGCTGAGCTGGGTCGCCACCCAGTTTCCATGGGTCGGCGACCTCGGTATTCGCGGTATCGGCGCGGCACCGGCATTCGTCGCGCTTTTTCTCTATTCGCTGCTGCCAATCGTGGCCAACACCGTGGCAGGGCTGGCACAGGTGCCGGAGCCGGTGACGGATGCCGCGCGCGGCATGGGCATGACGCGCCTGCAACGCCTCTTCAAGACCGAGTTTCCGCTGGCATTTCCCGTTATCCTCACCGGCATACGCATCGTCATGGTGCAGAATATCGGCCTGACGACCATCGCGGCGCTGATCGGCGGCGGCGGCTTCGGAACTTTCGTCTTTCAGGGCATCGGCCAGACGGCGATGGACCTCGTCCTCCTGGGCGCCCTGCCCACCGTTCTTCTCGCCTTTGCAGCCGCCGTCATCCTCGATGCCGCGATAGAAATCACCGAGAAAGGCAGCTCCCTATGATCGAGTTCGACCATATCACGAAGCGCTATAACGGGCGCGCAGCGGTCGACGCCGTGAGCTTCACCATCGAGCCGCACAGTATCGCCGCCATTGTCGGGACTTCGGGATCGGGCAAAACCACCTTGCTGCGGATGGTCAATCGTCTGGTCGAGCCGACTGATGGAGAAATCCGCATCGATGGGCGCAGCATCATGGACGAACCCGGCCATGTCCTGCGGCGACGGATCGGCTATGTCATCCAGCAGAACGGGCTTTTTCCGCACCGCACCGTGGCGGAGAATATTGCAACGGTTCCGCTGCTGCTCGGATGGGATAAACAGCGCATCGACAGGCGCGTCGATGAATTGCTGGACCTTTTCCAGCTGGAGGCTGCCGACTATCGCGACCGCTATCCGCACGAACTTTCCGGAGGGCAACAGCAGCGCGTCGGCGTGGCGCGGGCGCTTGCCGCCGGTCCGAACATCCTTCTCATGGACGAGCCGTTCGGGGCGCTCGATCCGGTTATCCGGGCCAAGGCGCAGGAAGACCTGAAGGCGATCCAGAGGCGGCTCGGCACGACCATAATCCTTGTCACGCACGACATGGAGGAAGCGATCTCGCTGGGCGACCGGATCGCAGTCATGGATGACGGAAAACTGCTGCAATATGGTCCGCCGGCGGAAATCCTTGCTCGTCCGGCAACCGATTTCGTCGAACGCCTTGTCGGTACGGGCGAGCGGCCCTTCCGTCTCCTTTCCCTGATGGACCTGAAAACCGTGCTCCAGCCGGGCGATGCGAGCGGTGAAACCCTGCCGGTAACGGCATCGCAACGCGATGCGCTTGCCGCACTCCTGTGGTCCGGGCGCAAGGCGCTTCCCGTTCTCGACCCGGAAGGACGCCCTCTCGGCCGGGTCACGCTCGACAGGCTTCTGCATCAGGCAGAGCGTCCGGCATGAGATTGCTCGTGTCCATTGTCCCGCGCGTCATGCTTCTGGGCATCCTGCTCCTGTTCCTGGCACGGCCCCGGCTTTTCGAGCCGCTGTTTCGCCCGCTCGTGGATGAAGGCGTGCCAGCCATCTATGATCGCGCCAGCTTCGTGACATTGACCTTGCAGCATCTGGGCCTCGTGGCGCTCGCAACACTGGCCGCGACTCTTGTGGCCGTCTCGATGGCGATCTTCGTGACCAGAAAGCACGGCGCGGAGTTTCTGCCGCTTTCACGCAGCCTCGTGAATATAGGGCAGACTTTTCCTCCGGTCGCGGTGCTGGCGCTGGCCGTTCCCATCTTCGGTTTCGGGGACAAGCCGACCCTGATCGCCCTCTTCCTCTATGGCCTGCTTCCGATCTTTGAAAACACGCTGACAGGGCTGACCACCTTGCCATCGCCGGTTGTCGAAGCCGCGCGCGGCATGGGGATGACGAGCGCCCAAAGGCTTGTGAAAATCGAGGTTCCGCTGGCCATGCCGGTCATTCTGGCAGGCATCAGGCTTTCCGCCGTGATCAGCCTTGCGACTGCCACCATCGGGTCCACGGTCGCTGCCAGAACCCTTGGCGAAGTCATCATTGCCGGGCTGATTTCCAACAATCTCGCCTTCGTTTTGCAGGGCGGGCTCGTCGTGGCCGCACTTGCCATACTCATCTTCGATGGGTTTCAGGCAATTGAGCATTATCTCCTGAAACGTGCCGGACGAACCGGAATCGCTCTTTGAAAGATGCCTCTGCATTCCTATATCCTTGGCTGGAACCAGCCAGCGAGGAACGGGATGAACATCGGGCAGGCAGCTGCAGCATCTGGCATATCGGCGAAGATGATCCGCCATTATGAAACAATCGGGCTCATCGAAGCCGCCGAGAGGGCCGGTTCGGGTTACCGCGTCTATACGCAGAAAGATGTCGAAACCCTGCGCTTCATCCGCCGCAGCCGCGATCTCGGTTTTCAGGTTGAGCAGATCAAGGAACTGCTGGCGCTCTGGCGTGACCGCAACCGCGCATCGGCTGACGTGAAGAAGGTGGCGCTCGGCCATGTCGAGGAGCTGGAAGCCAAGATGCGCCAGTTGCAGGAGATGGCCGATACGCTGCGCTACCTCGCCAAGAACTGCCACGGCGACAACCGTCCCGATTGCCCGATCATCCACCAGCTTGCCGAAAACAGTGCCGAGAGCCGCAAACGTCCGGCCCCGCGCAAGGGCGAATTGCTACACGGCAAGATCTGAGACCATCAAATGAAAACGCCGGGATTGCTCCCGGCGTTTTTCTTTCATATCGCTGCCTCAGCTCTTCGGCAGCGTATAGGCGATTACATAATCGCCCGGTTTGGTTCCGACCGAACCATGCCCGCCCGCCACCATCAGGACGAACTGCTGGTCGCCGACCGTATAGGTCATCGGGGTCGACTGGCCGCCAGCCGGAAGCCGGGCCTCCCAGAGCTGCTTGCCGGAAGTCAGGTCATAGGCGCGCAGATAGTCGTCCACCGCCGCGCCCAGGAAGACGACGCCGCCAGCGGTGATCATCGGACCGCCGATACCCGGAACGCCCACCTTCAACGGAAGCGGAACCGGCGACATGTCGCGGATCGTCCCGTTGCGATGCTTGTAGGCAATCTTGCCGGTGCGCAGGTCCACCCCGGCCACATAGCCCCATGGCGGCGTCTGGCAGGGAATGCCGAGCGGACCGAGGAACGGCCCCATGAACACGCCATAGGGCGCGCCATCATTGCGGTTCAGGCCCTGCTCGCTTCCCTTTTCATCCTGTCCTTTCGGCGGGATGTCCGCGCGTGGAACCAGACGCGAGGTGAAGGCGAGATAGGTCGGCATGCCGAACATCACCTGCCGGACCGGATCGACCGCCACGCTACCCCAGTTGAACACACCGAAATTGCCGGGATAGACAATCGTTCCCCGCAATGAAGGCGGCGTGTAGCGGCCTTCGTAAAACAGCTGGTGGAACTTGATGCGGCAGGCGAGCTGATCGAACATCGTCACGCCCCACATGTCGCTTTCGCGCAAGGGCGGCGGGCTGAAAGTCAGATCGGAGATCGGCTGCGTGGGAGCCGTATGGTCTTCCGGTATAGCGCCTGTCGGCGCCGGGATTTCCCTGACCGGAATGATCGGTTCGCCGGTGCGCCGATCAAGGACGTAGAGATCGCCCTGCTTGGTCGGGCCGACCAGCGCCGGGACACCGTTGATATCCAGCAGGACCGGCTGGGCCGGAACGTCCATGTCCCACAGATCATGGTGGACCGTCTGGCGCACCCAGCGAACCTGTCCGGTGTTCACGTCGAGCGCAACGATGGACGAGGAATATTTCTCCACATTCTCGCTGCGGTCCATGCCAAGCTGGTCCGGCACCTTGTTGCCGAGCGGCACAAAGACCAGTCCGAGCTTTTCATCCACACTCGAAACGGACCAGCTGTTCGGAGAGTTCGTCGTATAGTGCTCGCCTTCGGGGAGCGGCGTGGTCACATCCGGATTGCCGGAATCCCAGTTCCACAACAGTTGCCCGGTGCGGATATCGAAGGCGCGAATGACGCCCGACTGTTCCTGCGTCGAGTAATTGTCATTGACGGCACCGCCGACGATGATCTTGTCCCCGACAACGACCGGGGGCGAGGTGGAGTAATAATAGCCTGCCGGATTATATTTCATGCCATGGCTGAGATCGAGCGTCCCGCCATTGGCGAAATCCGTGCAGATTTCCCCGGTTGCCGTATCCAGCGCAATCAACCTCGCGTCGGACGTCGGCAGATAGACGCGCTCGGCGCATTTCGCGCCTGCCGTTGCCGTTGCATCCTTCCAGTAGCTGACGCCGCGGCAGGTCTGGTGCTGGCGGTCCGTATTGAAGCCGACCTTCGGGTCGAACTTCCACTTTTCCTTGCCGGTCGCCGCATCCAGCGCAATCGCCCAGTTATGCGGGGTGCACAGATAGAGCGAATCGCCAATCTTGAGCGGCGTGACCTGATAGGTCGTTTCGCCCACATCCTGCGGCTGCTTCACGTCGCCGGTCTGGTACTGCCAGGCAACCTGGAGTTTGGCGACGTTCTCCGGGGTTACCTGCGTCAGCGGCGAATAGCGCTGGCCGTAAGGCGTTCGACCGTATTGATGCCATTCGCCATCGGGTACGTTGCCGCCGAGATCGGGCGTTGCAGCCACTTTTTCGGTCGGCAGGTCGCCTGCGATATTGTAGGTATCCTGCGTAATCGCATAACCGGCAACCAGGATTGCGATCACCGATGCCACGGCCAGCGGCAGGCCGCTGTCGCCTGCACCCTTGTTCAAGGGCCTCCTGATCCATGGCGTCAGCAGCCAGAATCCAAGCAGCACGATGACGCCGCCGCGTGCGCCGAGCTGCCACCAGTCGAAGCCGACTTCATAAACGGCCCAGCCAAGCGATCCGAGAATGACGAGAGCGTAAACCCATAGTGCGGCGCCGCTGCGCCGCGAAAGCAGAACGGCGGTCAGCAGAAAGCCGATCGCCGAAAGTATGTAATACCAGCTGCCGCCCAGCAGGGCGAGCCAGATGCCGCCTGCTCCGAGCGAAAACCCGATCAAAAGAAGTACGAGAGAAGTTAACCAGATAAGCAAGATATTACCCCCTTCCAGTACAACCGGCGTTCCGTCGCCGATGCGGGAAAACCGTGCGGACCAACCGCTCACCAATTTCGAGGCATTCCTGATATGGCCAGATATGGTTGCAAGTCTCGCAGCATTCGGTCTGCCGGACAACTCCCTACGGCGTGCCTATCCACATAGGCGAACATGGAAAAAATCCAGAGCGGCAAATGTATCTTTCCTTGGTGCGATCAGGAGGCCCGATCATGAGGCCAATCAGGGGAAATGAGCGCCGTCCGTGATTATGGCAAAGTGGCGGCAAAGGGGGTTTGCGCACTCAAAAGGCGCAAAACTGCACATAAACGTGCATTTTTTCGCCCATCAATTGTGGCGAAGGAATGGCAAAACTATGCAACCTGTGTCTTTTACGCGGCTTTTTCGAGATATCAGGCGGAGCCGCGCATGATGAGATGGCTGTCCAGGCGACGGATTTCCTTCTCGACTGCCGCCCCGCTTTCCTGCGCATTGATCCGCGAGAAAAGCATGTCGAGACCCAGTTGCGCGATTTGCCGGTAGTCCTGCGCGACCGTCGTCAGCGGCGGACAGGTGAAGCGGCTGAGAGGATGATCGTCGTGACCGGCGACCCGAAGATCGCAGCCTTCTTCGCGCCCGACATGCCGCCGCCGTTCGAATGCTGCGGAAATGACGCCGAAGGCCAGGCGGTCATTGGCGCATAGAACGGTTCGCGTCGGAAACCCGCCGCGATCCAGAATCCGGCCTGCTTCCTGATAGCCCAGTTCCTCGAAATTCCAGTTCTTGGCCGTGATGGGAAGCACGATCGGCTCAACGCCCAGCCTCTCCATGGTTTCGATATAGGCCGACCGCCGTTCCAGCGCGTTCTGGTTTACCGCCGGCATTTCGAGGAAGCAGGGATGTTCGCCCGTTCGATAGAGATATTCGGTAATGTTGCCGATGCTCTGGCGATTATCGGTGCCGACAAAGGGCTGATCGTCGCCGATACGGCTGTCGAGGAAAACCGCGGGCGTCGAATCCGACAGGCTGGAAAGCAGCTTCGCATCCGTCTCGAAACCGAGCGGAGCCATCAGAACGCCCGCGATCTTGAGAGACATGAGCGTGCGCATCGCCCGCGCCTCGAGTTTCCTCTCGCCATGCGACGACAGAACGATCGGCCAGTAGCCTTCCGCCAGGCAGCGCATTTCGATCTGGCGGATGATTTCCGCATAGAATGGATCGGAAATATGGGGGACGATGACGCCGATGTTCTTCGGCTTCTTGCGGTTGAGGCTGACCGCGAAGATGTTGGGCTGATAGTTGTAATCCTTCAGCGCCTTTTCGATACGAAGGCGCGTCGAGGGCTTTACGCTTTCTGGATTGTCGAAATATTTCGAGACCGTGGGACGGGACAATCCGCTTGCGGCTGCGAACTCTTCCATCGTCCTGATCTTCTGTTCGGTCATGCCCTGCTTTTCCCCTCGGGGTATCATAGCGATTTTACGGCGCCATCCAATTTGTTTCCATGCGTAAATTTTTTTCCGTTGAGACGCAACAAATTTCGGCGGGCTGTCCTTCGGCGATCCACGCTTTCCTTTTCCTGCGGCGGCGCATCCGCGCACATCATGCTCAAATTCAATCGTTATAATTTTTACACGTGAAAAATTTTATATTGACACGTTGAACAAGCTCTATCATGTCTAGGGAAGCTCTTCATGAGCTGGAGGCCCTGCCCTTCGGGAGGTTTGAAGTTGGCGACGACTGATGAACCTGCAGGAAAAACCCTTGTTCATGTCCCTATAGAAGGACGCTCCGGCGAGCGCCGGTCATTCGGAGGAAATCATGTTTCGCAAATCGCTCAGCCGTATTCTCTTTTCCGGCGTAGCCCTGGCCATGATGGCAGGCGCTGCATCTGCCGAAGGCATCGGCGCATCGCTTCTCACCCAGCAGCATCCGTTCTACATCTCGCTCGCAGACGCGATGAAGAAGGAAGCGCAGGCAGAGAATGTGCCGCTGGAAATCGCCATCGCCAATCAGGACCTGAGCAAGCAGCTCGCCGATGTGGAAGATTTCATCACCAAGGGCGTCGACGTCATCGTCATCTCGCCGGTTGACAGCAAGGGCGTTCGCTCGGCCATCAACAAGGCCCAGAAGGCAGGCATCAAGGTCATTACCGTTGATGTTCCGGCCAATAATGTCGACGTGACCTCCTTCGTCGGCACGGACAATTTCGCGGGCGGCGAAAAGGCCGCCGAACTGATGGCGAAGTCCATCGGTGAAAAGGGCAATGTCGCCGTTATCGATTACCCGACGGTCCAGTCGGTCGTCGATCGCATCGAAGGCTTCAAGAAGGGCATTGCCAAATATCCGGACATCAAGATCGTTGCGATCCAGCCGGGCATCACCCGTCCGGAAGCCCTTTCGGCTGCACAGAACATCCTGCAGGCCAACCCGGATATCGTCGGCATCTTCGGCTTCGGCGACGACGCCGCACTGGCCGCTGCCTCGGCGGTGAAGTCGGCCAAGCTTGAAAGCCAGGTCAAGGTCATCGGCTTCGACGGCATGGAAGAAGCCCGCAACGCCGTGAAGAACGACCCGGTCATGGTTGGCGTCATTGCCCAGTATCCCGACCAGATGGGCAAGGTTGCGGTTGAAACCGCTGCCAAGGTCATCAAGGGTGAGGAAGTTCCGGCCAAGCAGCCGATCGTTCCGGGTGTCGTCACCAAGGACGGCGAAACCAAGTAACACCGCGTGAAACAGCGACGCTCCTCCCAGTCGCTGTTTCCATTCTGCGTGCGGCGGCCCGGCGAACACCACGCGCCTGCCGCCGCCGCATCCCTTTTGATCGCGGATTTCGTTCGAGCGAAGTCCCGCCGATAGACTGACAACGGAGAATGGAGGCCCCAAGAGTGACAGATACTGTGACAGCCGCCAAATCCGAACGAAAAGCCGTTTCGGACACCGTTCTCGAGATTCGCGATGTGGCAAAATCCTTCGGCCCGGTGGTCGCGCTGAAGCGCATGAACCTGACCGTGCGTCGCGGCCGCGTCCATACGTTGCTCGGTGAGAACGGCGCCGGCAAATCCACGCTGATGAAGATCCTCGCCGGCGTGTTCAAGCCGACTTCGGGAACGATACAGCTCAAAGGCGCATCCTATGCGCCGAAAGACCCGCGCGATGCCCGCGCCAACGGCATTGCCATCGTCTTTCAGGAACTGAGCCTGTCGCGCAATCTCAGCGTTGCCGAAAACATCTTCGCCAATCACGAGCCAAGCCGCTTCGGCTTCATCCGGGAGCGCGAGCTGAACGCCGCCGCCGAAAAGCTGATCGAAGAGCTTGGCCTGCCGGTCGATGCGCGCGCGAAGGTCGGCGACCTGTCGATTGCCCAGCGCCAGCTCGTTGAAATCGCCAAGGGCCTCAGCCAGCCCGCAGACGTCGTCATTCTGGACGAGCCGACCTCGTCGCTTTCCGACAGCGAAGCGGAAATCCTGTTCTCGATCATCGAGCGCCTGAAAGCACGCGGCACCGCCGTCATCTACATCTCGCACCGCATGGAAGAAATCATGCGGCTTTCCGACGATATTACGGTCGTGCGCGACGGCGAATATGTCACGACCACCGAAAAGAGCGAGACCACCATCGAGCGGCTGATCGCCCTGATGGTCGGCCGTGAGATGAACGACATCTATCCGCCACGCGTCGCGCCAAGACCATCGGCAAGCGTGGCGCCTATCCTAGAAACGAAGAACCTTTCGGTCGCGGGCAAGTTTCACGATGTTTCCATCGGTGTGAAGCCCGGTGAAGTTCTGGGCCTTTTCGGACTGGTCGGCTCCGGCCGTTCGGACGTCATGAAGGCGCTGTTCGGGATGCTGCGGCCAACGGGTGAAATCCGCCTCGACGGAAAGCCTGTCGCCCTCTCCTCGCCGTCCGATGCCATTCGCCACGGCATTGCTTTCGTGACCGAAAACCGCAAGGAAGAAGGCCTCGTTCTTCCGCACAGCGTGGAACGCAACATCAACATGGTCGGGCTCGGCCAGCTGGCAGGCCCGTTCGGGCTCATGCGGTCCAGTGCGGAGCGTTCTGCCGCCAGGGCGGAAGTGCTGCGGCTTGCCATCAAGACAGCTTCGCTGGATACGGTTGCCGGATCGCTCAGCGGCGGCAACCAGCAGAAGATCGTGCTGGCAAAATGGCTCCAGACAAAACCGCGCATTCTCATTCTCGATGAGCCGACACGCGGCGTCGATGTGGGCGCGAAATTCGAAATCTACCGCATCATCCGTGAACTTGCCGCCAATGGCGCGGCGATCCTGATGGTTTCCTCCGAACTGCCGGAAGTGCTGGGCCTCAGCGACCGCGTGGCCGTCATGCACAACAAGCATGTCGCCGCCATCGTCGATGCCGATGGCCTTACGCCGGAAACCGTCATGAGCTACGCAGCAGGAATGCATCAATGAGCAATGCAGATATTCACAAGAAAGCCGTGGACGCCGAGGTCCGCCGTTCGCTTTTCAGCTCCCCGCTGGTGCGCCAATATGGCGGCATCATCATCTCGCTGGCCGTGCTCTGCGTGGTCTTCGCGGTGCTCAATCCGCGCTTTCTCGCCTTCAACAACTTCATGAACATCATGCAGCAGGTGGCGGTGATCGCCGTCGCCGCCTATGGCATGACCTATGTGATCCTGCTCGGTGAAATCGATCTTTCCATCGGTTCGATCATCGCCGTATCCGGCATGGTGGCGGCTCAGGCCTTCGCCATGGGCTTCGGCTTCGTGCCGACGGTCGTTTTCACCCTTGCGGCGGGCGCCATCATGGGCGGGCTGAACGGTGTGCTTTCGGCAAAGCTGATGCTGCCATCCTTCATCGTCACGGTCGCGACCATGGGCATCTATCGCGGCATGGTCAGCCTGCCAACCAATGGCGCGCCCGAAATCATCGACAATGATGCATGGCTTGCCATCGGTTCGGAAAGCTGGCTCGGCCTGCCGATCATCATCTGGATCGTCGGCGTCCTGTTCATCTTCAACTATATCCTCCTGTCGAAGACGGTCTTCGGTCGCCGCATCTATCTGTCGGGCGGCAACAAGGAAGCGGCGATCTATTCCGGTATCCGCGTCGACCGCATCAAGATCATCGTCTTCATGCTTTCCGGCGTCATGGCGGCGATCAGCGGCATCCTGCTTTCGTCGCGCCTGTCCTCGGCGCAGACCAATGCGGGCATGGGTTACGAACTCGACGCCATTGCCGCGGTCGTGCTTGGCGGCACCTCGCTTGCCGGCGGCGTCGGCACCATGGTCGGCACCATTCTTGGCGCGCTCATCATCGGCGTCATCAACAATGGCATGAACATGCTGTCCGTACCCTATTTCTATCAGCTCATCGTCAAGGGCGTGGTCATTCTGGTCGCCGTCTGGCTCGACGTGCGCTCGAAATCCATGCGCACGTAATCGCGGTGCCCCATATGAAGAAGATCATCACCATCGGCGAGATCGTCGTCGAAATCATGGCCGTGGAAACCGGTAACGGTTTCAAGTCCGCCATCCCATTGATCGGCCCGTTCGCTTCCGGCGCGCCCGCGATCTTCATCGATCAGGCCGCCCGGATGGGCCAGCCATGCGGCATGGTCAGCGCGGTCGGCAATGACGATTTCGGCGCGCTCAATGTCGAGCGCCTGCAAAGAGACGGCGTGGATGTTTCGGCCATAGGCGTGCATCCGACAGCGGCGACCGGCAGCGCCTTCGTGCGCTATCGCCCGGACGGCAATCGCGATTTCATCTTCAATATCAAGCACAGCGCATGCAGCGCCATCGGCCTGACACCGGAAGCCGAAAGGCTGATCGAGACCGCCGATCACCTGCATATCATGGGTTCGGCGCTCTTCTCCGAAGGCATTGTTTCGGCGATCCACGAGGCGACGATCCGCATCAAGGCGAAGGGCGGCACCGTGTCCTTCGACCCGAATATCCGCAAGGAAATGCTGGAATTGCCCGGCATGCGTCAGGCATTGGCCCATGCGCTGGAGAATACCGACCTGTTCATGCCGAGCGGCCCGGAAATCTTCCTCTTCACCAGGGCGACCGAAGAAAAGGCCGCCGTGGAAGAATTGCTGGCGCGCGGCATCAAGGCCGTCGTCATCAAGCGCGGCGCGGAAGGCGCCAGCTATTTCGACCAGTCCGGCGAAGTTTTCGCGCCCGCTTTCAAGGTCGATGAAATCGACCCGACCGGCGCGGGCGACAGTTTTGGCGCGGCATTCGTCACCTGCTGGCTGCGCGACATGGCACCGAAGGACGCTCTCGTCATCGCCAATGCCACCGGCGCGCGCGCCGTTGGCGTCAAGGGGCCGATGGAGGGCACCTCGACCATGGCCGAAATCGATGCCTTCCTTCAGAAATACGGAGTTCCAGCATGAGCAGCACGAAAGTTCTGAGCGCACTTCCCGCACGTTACGCCAGCGGGGTTCGTGGCGGCATCACGTCGATCTGCTCTGCGCATCCTCTGGTGATCGAAGCTGCCCTCCTTGAAGGCGTTGCAACCGACACGGATGTGCTGATCGAGGCCACCTGCAATCAGGTCAATCAGGATGGCGGCTATACCGGCATGACGCCTGCCGACTTCCGCCGTTTTGTGGAAGAAATCGCCGCCCGCGTCGGCTTCGACACCAGGCGGCTTATTCTGGGTGGCGACCATCTTGGTCCCAACCCGTGGAAGCACCTGCCCGCCGAGGAAGCCCTTGCGAAGTCGGACGTCATGATCGACGCTTTCGTGCGCGCGGGCTTCACCAAGATCCATCTCGACACGTCGATGGGCTGCGCTGGCGAGCCGGTCGCCCTGCCCGATGCCGTGACCGCCGAGCGCGCGGCGCGGCTTGCAAAAGTTTCGGAAACTGCCGCCCGTGAAGCCGGCTACGATCTGCCGGTCTACATCATCGGCACCGAAGTGCCGATCCCCGGCGGCGCGATGGAAGAAATCGAAGAGCTGGAACTGACCAGGCCGGACGCGGCGGTCGAAACCGTCGCCATTCACCGCAAGGCTTTCGCAGCGCTCGGACTGGACGATGCCTTTGCCCGCGCCATCGGCGTCGTGGTGCAGCCGGGCGTCGAGTTCGGCAACGAGAATGTCGTGTTCTACGACAGCGAGAAGGCGACGGCGCTGAGCGGCGTTCTCGGCGAAATGCCGCAATTCGTGTTCGAAGCCCATTCGACCGACTATCAGCCGGTGGAAGCGCTTTCCGATCTGGTTCATGATGGTTTTGCCATTTTGAAAGTCGGTCCCGGCCTGACTTTCGCGCTGCGCGAGGCGCTCTATGGCCTCGACCAGATTGCGGCCTTCCTTGACAAGCTGCCGGAAGAGGAAACCCTGCGCGGCAAGATGGAAACGCTGCTTCTGGCCGAGCCGAAGAACTGGGAAAAATACTACCACGGGGACGCGGAAGAACTGCGCCTGCAACGCCATTTTTCCTATAGCGACCGCATTCGCTATTACTGGCCGCATCCGGTGGCGACGGCTGCCGTGGATGCACTTTTGAAGCGTCTGGAAGGCCGCAAGATACCGGAAACGCTGATCAGCCAGTATCTCGGCACGCTCTATCCGGCAGTCGCGGCAGGAGCGGTCGCAGCAACGCCGCATGCACTGATGGTCGAAGCCGTCCGCAATGTCGTGCGGACTTACGGCAAGGCTGTAGGCACCCACTAAAACAAAGGCGCGGTCAAAGCTTCCAGCCACTTAGCTAAATGCGGAATCGGGTCAGCGGTAGTCCTTAAACTGCGGATTGTCAGGGTTGTTGCTTATGAAGAACTTTTCTCCGGAAGGCGAAAAGGCAAACAAGCTCGCCCCTTCTATTATTCGTTCAAATCGCGGATAATAGTCTTCGGCGATTTTAGGGGACAAATCGGTGCACATGAAGCGATTTGAAGTCTACGCAAATGACGTTTTGGTCGGCACCAGCTCTCTTGAGAGCGGCGATCCGCCTATGGGCGTTGCCTTTGGCAGCCTGCTGACGACACCGTCCTTCCATACTGATCTGATCGATAGGGGCGTTCTGACCGTCAAGTTCGATGGCGTATCGATTCCGTCAAGCGGAGGCGTTGTTATCGAAGACTATTCCGAAGAAGCGAATGAAATCCTCGTCACCATCCTCGGAATAGATCATCAGCTTTATGAAGAATTGTTCCCGGAGCATGTAGCGGCATACCAAGCACAATTCTAGAGCGGTTCCTGTTTCAACAGAATCGCCGGAACCGCTCTAACTATTTGTTTTATCGCATTATCCTACGCAAAACCGCTTCGCACTTTTGCTGGAAATGCTCTGAAACAAAAAGGCGCGGTCAAAACCGCGCCTTTCTTGTTCACGCCTCTATCGGGCTTTTGAAGGCCTTGAGCCGCAAGGCGTTGCTCAGGACAAAAATGCTCGAGAAAGCCATGGCGCCCGCCGCCAGAACCGGTGACAACAGCGTGCCGGTGAAGGGATAGAGAACACCCGCCGCGACGGGAATCAGGGCAACGTTATAGGCGAAGGCCCAGAACAGGTTCTCGCCGATATTGCGGATCGTCGCCTTCGATATGGCGATGGCATTGACCACGCCGCGCAGATCGCCCGACATCAGCACCACGTCAGCACTTTCAATCGCGATATCCGTTCCGGTGCCAATGGCGATACCGACATCGGCAGCGGCGAGTGCGGGCGCGTCGTTGATGCCGTCACCGACAAAGGCGATCCGCTTGCCGCCCGCCGAAAGGCGCTTCAGCGCCTCGACCTTGCCGTCCGGCAGCACTTCCGCAACCACTTCATCAATGCCCAGACGTTTCGCGATGGCCTCAGCCGTGCGGCGATTGTCGCCGGTGATCATCGCGACCTTCAGTCCCTGCTCGTGAAGGGCGGCAATCGCCGCTGGCGTGGTTTCCTTCATCGGGTCGGCGACGGTGAGGATCGCCGCCAGCTTGCCGTCAATGGCCGCATAGAGCGGGGACTGTCCTTCATCGCCGAGGCGCTTCGCATCATCGGCAAAGGCAGCAACATCAGCCCCAAACTTCGCCATGTAACGGTCGGCACCGATGGCCACCTCATGGCCGGAGCCCTGCGCCTTCAAGCCGAAACCGGGGACCGCTTCAAAAGCCGATACGTCCGCAAGCTTCAACCCTTTCGCCTTCGCGGCTTCCACGATCGCGTCGGCAATCGGGTGTTCGGAGCGGGCTTCGACGGCTGCAACAAGCGCCAGAAGTTCGTCCCTGTCGAAGCCCTCGACCGTTGCGAAATGCGCGAGTGCGGGTTTACCTTGCGTCAGCGTGCCGGTCTTGTCGACGGCGATTACGGAAGCGTCGCGCAAGGTCTGCAATGCATCACCACGGCGGAACAGGACGCCGAACTCAGCCGCACGACCGGTGCCGACCATGATCGATGTCGGCGTGGCGAGGCCCATGGCGCACGGGCAGGCAATGATGAGAACCGCAATGGCGTTCACCAGCGCGTAACCCAGCATTCCCGTGCCGCCAATCGCCAGCCACAGCGCGAAGGTCAGGGCGGCGGCGACCATAACCGCGGGGACGAACCAGCCCGTCACCTTGTCGACCATGGCCTGAATGGGCAGCTTGTCGGCCTGCGCGTCCTCGACCATGCGGATGATCTGCGAAATCACCATGTCGCGGCCAACCTTGGTGGCGCGGAACGTGAAGGCGCCGGTCTTGTTGATCGTGCCGCCCACCACTTCCGCGCCCTTTTCCTTGGCGACAGGCACGGGCTCGCCGGTAATCATCGATTCATCGACATAGGACGAACCTTCGATCACTTCTCCGTCGACCGGCACTTTCTCGCCGGGACGAACCTGTACGACATCACCTGCGCGAACATCTTCGAGCGGCACATCGACCGTCTCGCCATCGCGCACGACACGCGCCGACTTCGCCTGCAAGCCGACCAGCCGGCTGATAGCCGCACTGGTGCGCCCCTTGGCGCGCGCTTCCAGAAAACGCCCGATCAGGATCAGCGTGACGATGACGGCGGCGGCTTCAAAATAGACGTTTACCGTGCCTTCAGGCAGCACCGCCGGGAAAAAGGTCGCGACGACGGAGAAGCCCCAGGCTGCGAGCGTACCCACTACCACGAGCGAATTCATGTCCGGCGTGCCGCGCAGGAGCGTCGGAATGCCCTTCCTGAAAAACCGCAAACCGGGGCCAAACAGGACCAGCGTCGTCAGCACGAGTTGCAGATACCAGCTGTTCTGCATGCCGATACGGTCCATGACGAACATATGAACCGCCGGGATGAGATGCGACCCCATTTCCAGCACGAAGACGGGCAATGTCAGGAGGGCGGCAAGGATGACGCTTTTCTTCAGCTCTGCCGCTTCCGCATCCCGCTTTTCGGACTGGGTTTCCTGCCTGTCGCTGCCCTGCCCGTCATCAAGCGACCGCGCCTCATAGCCGGCAGCTTCAACGGCCTTGATAAGCTCGTTGACCGACACCTGCCCGGCCAGATCGACATGGGCCCGCTCCGTTGCAAGGTTGACGCTGGCGCGGGTCACGCCCGGCACGCCGTTCAAAGCCTTTTCGACCTTGCTGACGCAGGACGCGCAGCTCATGCCCTCGATGGCCAGATCGATGCTGGCGGCGGGCACTTCATAACCCGCCTTGCGAATGGCGTCGATCACCGACGGCAAATCCGGTGCGCCCTTGAAAGTCACGTCGGCGCGTTCCGTTGCGAGATTGACGGAAACCTTGTCGACTCCAGGAACCTTGGCGACAGCTTTTTCCACGGACGACACGCATGAAGCGCAACTCATCCCTTCGACAGGGACAGGAAAGCTGATGGTTTCGTGATTTACAGGCTTGTTCATGGCAATCCCTTTCACCGCCCGGGAAGGGCATAATTCGAGAGTTGCTCCTTAAATAGTCCTTCCCACCGTTGGAAGGTCAAGCCCTTTTCGACACAAGTTCGATATGGATATTGCGTTTGTCGCGAATGCGGCTCCCCGCCCTTTCAGGAGATGTTTCTAGATCGGCAAGGTATTATGCGCCGCGACCAGCCCCAGCCCGGCATTGCTGCGATTCTGGATAAAGGAATGCACATCGCCCGCAGGCATTGGCCGACCGGTGAGGAAACCCTGAACCTCGCCAAACCGTTCCGACTTCAAGCGTTCAAGCTGCTGCGCGGTTTCCACGCCTTCTGCCGTGGTGACAATGTTGAAACCGGCGCCAAGCGTCGCCACGGCCTGAATGATGGCGAGGTCACGCGTATCGACCTCGATGCCCGAAACGAAACTGCGGTCGATCTTGATCTTGTCGAACGGGAAGGAACGCAGATAGCTGAGCGACGAATAGCCGGTTCCGAAATCATCCATCGCAATACGGACACCCAGCCGCCGAAGCTCGAACAGCAGCTCGATATTGTTCTTGCTGTTCGAGAGGAAGACCGATTCCGTGATTTCAAGCTCGAGCCTGTCTGGCGAAAGCCGCGCTGCTTCAAGCGCATCGGTAACCGATTGCAGGAGCGTCGTCTGGCTGAACTGGACCGGCGAGAGATTGACGGAAACCTTGATGTCTTCCGGCCAGAGGACAGCTTCCCGGCAGGCCGCCCTCAAGACCCAGTCGCCAATCGGCCCGATCAGCCCGGTTTCTTCCGCCAGTGGAATGAACTCGGCCGGAGAAACCATGCCGCGCTCGGGATGACGCCAGCGGATCAGTGCCTCGAAGCCGGAAATCCTGCCGCTTTCAAGGTTGAAGATCGGCTGGTAGTGAAGTTCGAACTGTTCGTCCAGCAGTGCCTGCCGAAGCTCGCCAGTCATGACGTGACGCTTCTCGGCCGCCAGGCGCAGGGAATGCTGATAGAAACGGAATGTGCGGCGTCCACCGGATTTTGACGCGTAAAGTGCCAGATCGGCGTTACGCATCAACGCATCGGGATTATCGCCATGCAGCGGCGCCTGGGAAATGCCCATGCTGCACGTTACAAATTCCGAATTGCCGACCAGTTTGAACGAGTCCTGAAAAGCCGAAAGCACACGGTCGGCAAACATCGCGATCTGCCCCAGCGTGCCGCTGCGATAGACGATTGCAAACTCATCGCCGCCCAGCCGCGCGATGAATTCGTCCGGGGTCGTAATCTGTTTCAGCCGACGCGCGACTTCCTGCAGAAGCTGGTCGCCCGCCTGATGGCCGATACTGTCGTTGATGTTTTTGAAATGATCGATGTCGAGATAGAACAACGCGAAAGGCTCGGAATCGCCGCCCTTCTTCAGCAGGCTCTCGACGTGATGGGCGAAATAGGCGCGGTTCGGCAGGCCGGTCAGGCTGTCGTGCATGGCGATATGCGCCATGCGCTCCTCGATTTCGCGCCGCTCGGTCACATCCTCGAGAAGGCCGATCAAATAGCGGGGCTCATCGCCTTCGACAGGCGGAATGGAGCATCTTATGATCCGCATCGTGCGCGAGGTTCCATCCTTGCGCTCCACCTTGCGTTCGACGCTCAGCACGTCCCGGCGCCGCATCGCCATGCGGTCCTGCTCGAGAATTACGGCTGCCTCGCGCTTTGGGAAAAGATCAAGGTCGGTAGCGCCGATGGCTTCTTCTATCGGTTGTCCGCTCGCCACGGATGCCGCCTGATTGAAGAGCACGTAACGACCATTATCCTGCATGTCCTTGACGAACACACCAAGCGGCAAGTTGTTGACGAGGCTGTCCAGCAAGGTCTGCGCGTGACTTGCCTGACGATTGGCCTCCGTCACTTCCGTCCTGTCCTGAACGATGGCGAGAATGGCTTCCTTGCCGTCGAACAGCACCTGGCGTCCGTAAGTCAGAACATCGATGGTTTCACCATTGGCGCGCAAATGCTGCCAGCGCTCCGGGCGCTCAAGGTCGCTGCGATCACGAATGGCGGCAAGCATCCGGTCCCGCTCGGTTTGCGGGCGAATATCGAGCACGGTCATGGCCGGGATTTCGTCGGCTGTATAACCATAAAGCCGGTATGCGGCGTCATTCATCACGATGAAACGCAGCGTTTCCGGGTCATAAACCCACATGGGTGTCGGATGCGTCGTAAAAAGGATGCGGAAGTCCTGTTCGGACGTGCGCGCCATCGTACCTTCCGCCGAAGCCGAAGCGCCCCCCCGCTTCCTCATCGCATTCCCCTCATCCTACTGATCCTACAGGATTATACGGCTCCACTCCACGAGCGGACCGTCTCGTTTGTTAGTACTATGAGCAACCCGATTCAGATGCACCCCGAGCATAGATTAAAGCCGAGAATTTTAATAAACCATATACAAATTGGGGGTCGATTTAAGGAATTTCTTTAAAATCAGACTTTTTCCATCGCTTGACCGTCTTCAACTTCCGGCCTATGCCTATAGGCGCAAAATTCGTTGGGGTGCCTTCGAAGCAATATCAGGAAAAGTGCCAAGCGGTTTTCCGTCCGGTATTGCGACACAAAAGGCTGAGAGGTGCGTTCTCGCGCCAACCCATTGAACCTGATCCGGGTAATACCTGCGTAGGGAACGGAGTTTGGCGCGTCGCGGACGGGGCAACACCCCAAATGGAGTCTCGGCTCCGGCCAGGTTCATGACGTCTCATCTTCCGTTCGGAATGAGAGACGACATGATGGACCAACAGAACAGTTTCTCCCGAACCAAATCAACGAGCGACCCGTCGCGATCCGTGCCGATATGCGTCACGATCGCCGGTTCCGACAGCAGCGGCGGCGCTGGCATTCAGGCCGACCTCAAGACATTTTCCGCGCTTGGTGTCTATGGCGCAAGCGTCATCGCCGCCGTGACCGTGCAGAACACCCGCACGGTCAGCGCCGTGCACGACATCCCGCCCGCCATCGTCGCCGGACAGATCGACGCCGTTTTCAGCGATCTCGACGTGGCGGCGGTGAAGATCGGCATGGTCTCCGTGCCCGAAACCATCGAGGCCATCGCGCGCGGCCTTGCCCATTTTTCCGGCCCCATCGTTCTCGATCCGGTCATGGTGGCAAAGTCGGGCGCCGCGCTCCTGAGTGAAAACGCCATCGCATTGCTGCGCGAGAGGCTGGTGCCGCTCGCCACCTTGCTGACACCCAACCGGCCCGAAGCGGCCTGCCTGCTCGACGCCGGTGTGGCGCGCGACGAGACCGAAGCTGAGGCGCAGGGGCGCGCGCTGCTGGAACTTGGCGCAAAGGCCGTCTTGATGAAGGGCGGACATGCGGAAGGCGAAACCTGCGTCGATCTGCTGGTTCGCCGCGACCAGCCGACGCTCCGTGTCGAAGCACTGCGTATCCTGACCGCCAATACCCATGGCACAGGCTGCACGCTCTCTTCGGCCATTGCCGCGGAATTGGCCCGGAACCTGCCGCTGGAAAAGGCGGTGCTGAGCGCGCATGCCTATCTGCAAGCCGCAATCCGCGCCGCCGACAGCCTGAAGATCGGACATGGCCACGGGCCGGTGCATCATTTCCATGGCCTCTGGAAAACCCGGACCGAGGAGATTGCCTGATGCGCGTCACCATTATCGGAGCGGGTGTGGCCGGTCTTGCCACCGCCGCCGAATTCACCGACCAGGGCCATGCCGTCACGGTGATTGCCCGCAGCCCGCAGATCGGCGCCGATTGCTGTTCGTGCCTTGCGGGCGGCATGCTGGCGCCATGGTGCGAGGGCGAAAGCGCCGAAGAACCCGTCGTACGGCTTGGGCAGGAAGCACTTGGCTGGTGGGAAAAGCACGTGTCCGGCGTCAAGCGTGAAGGCACGCTCGTCCTGTCGCACACGCGCGATGCCAGCGAATTGCGTCGCTTCGCCCGCCGGACGGAAGCCTTCGACACAATCGATCAAGCACGCATCGATGCGCTGGAACCCGATCTGGCCGGACGTTTCCGGCAGGGGCTTTTCTTCGCACGCGAGGGCCATCTCGACCCGCGCCGGACATTGATCGAGCTGGCCGGAAACCTGCAACGAAAAGGCGTCGTCTTCCATCTCGGTACGGAAGCGGACGCAGGGACAATCGACGCGGATATCGTGGTCGATGCCCGGGGCCTTGCCGCACGGGATGCGCTGCCCGACCTCCGCGGCGTCAAGGGGGAAATGCTGGTTGTCCGATCCCGCGACATCAATCTTTCGCGGCCCGTGCGGCTCCTGCACCCGCGCATTCCGCTTTACATCGTGCCGCGCGGCGACGGCGTGCACATGATCGGCGCGACCATGATCGAAAGCGGCGAGCGGTCCGGGATCAGCGTGCGCTCCACGCTGGAACTCCTGAGTGCCGCCTATGCCCTGCATCCGGCCTTCGGCGAGGCGGAAATTCTCGAAACCGGGGTCGATGCGCGCCCGGCCTTTCCCGACAACCTGCCCCGCGTCAGACGGCGCGGCAAAACCATCTATGTCAACGGGCTTTACCGCCACGGCTTCCTGCTCTCGCCGGCGATGGCGCGCATGGCGGTCGCCGCTGCGACCGCACCCGAAACCAGGCCCGAATTTGTGGAGGACTATGCATGACAATCGTGCTGAACGGTGAAGTCGTCACCACGACAGCCGCCAATCTGGCGGCGCTGCTCATCGAAATCGAACTGGATGAAGCGGTTGTCGCAACGGCGCTCAACGGCGAATTCGTGGCCAGCGACGAGCGCGAAGCCGCGATCCTGTCGGCTGGCGACCGCGTCGAAGTTCTGGCCCCGATGCAGGGAGGCTGAGATGCTGGAATTTTATGGCAGGAAGTTTGAAAGCCGCCTGCTGCTCGGCACGGCGCAATATCCGTCACCGGCCATATTGGCCGATGCGGTGCGCGCCTCGCAAAGCGGTATCGTTACCGTCTCGCTGCGCCGCGAAAGCGGCGAGGCCCGCGCCGGACAGGATTTCTGGGCGCTGATCCGGGAACTGGGCGTCGCTGTTCTGCCGAACACGGCGGGCTGTCACACGGCCCGCGAAGCTGTCACCACGGCAAAAATGGCGCGGGAAATCTTCGGCACCAACTGGATCAAGCTCGAAGTCATCGGCGACCATGACACATTGCAGCCCGACCCGTTCGGCCTTGTGGAAGCGGCGCGCACGCTGTGCGACGACGGCTTCGAGGTCTTTCCCTATATGAATGACGATCTGGTCGTCGCGGAAAAGCTTCTCGAGGCCGGTTGCAAGGTGCTGATGCCGTGGGGCGCGCCCATCGGCTCGGGCCGTGGCCTGAACAATCCTTATGCGCTCAAAACCATGCGGGCGCATTTCCCCGACATTCCGCTTGTCGTCGATGCAGGCATCGGCGTGCCGTCCCATGCGGCGGCGGCAATGGAGCTGGGCTTCGACGCCGTGCTCATCAACACCGCCGTCGCCAAGGCTGGCGATCCCGTCGCCATGGCACGCGGTTTCGCGCTTGCCGTCGAAGCCGGTCGGCTCGCCTTCGAGGCGGACGCCATCGAAGCCCGCGACATGGCCGCACCATCCACCCCTCTTCTCGGAAAGGCATTTTTGTAATGGCCCTCGATCCGTTCTACCCCATCTTCGACAGCGCGAGCTGGCTGGAGCGCATGGTGCCGCTCGGCGTCAGGCTGGTGCAGTTGCGCGTCAAGGACAAGAGCGAGCCGGAACTGCGCGGTGAAATCCGCGCCGCCCGCGAGATATGCCTTGCCCATGACTGCCAGCTGATCGTCAACGACTATTGGAAACTGGCGCTGGAGGAAGGCTGCGACTTCATCCATCTGGGCCAGGAAGACCTCAACGATGCCGATCTCGATGCCATTCGCGCCGGTGGCCTGAAGCTCGGCGTTTCAAGCCATGACGAAGCGGAACTGGACCGCGCATTGTCGGTTAAGCCTGACTATATCGCGCTCGGCCCCGTCTATCCGACCATCCTGAAAAAGATGAAATGGCACGAGCAGGGCCTGCCTCGTCTCGGCCAATGGAAGGCACGCATCGGCGACATTCCGCTGGTGGGCATCGGCGGTATGAGCGTCGAGCGCGCGCCGGGCGTTTTCGAAGCGGGCGCCGACATCGTTTCCGTCGTCACCGACATCACACTCAATGCCGACCCTGAAAGCCGCCTGCGCCAATGGATCGAAACCACGCGCGCTTATGCAGGCCATGCTCTGGAGCAAACCCTATGAAAAAGACTGCCTTTGCCGCCCTGTTCGGCCTCGCCCTCACCACTGCCACTTCGGCTCACGCCGATGACAAGCTGAAGCTCATTCTCGACTGGTATGCGAACCCCGATCATGGCCCGATCATCGTTGCCGACAAGCTCGGCTACTTCAAGGATGCGGGGCTGGACGTGGAAATCGTCGCTCCTGCCGACGCCTCGACCCCGACCAAGATGGTCGCGGCGGGGCAGGCCGATCTCGCCGTCTCCTATCAGCAGCAGGTGCATCTTCAGGTCCATGAGGGTCTGCCGCTCGTCCGTGTCGGCACATTGATCGACTCGCCGCTCAACTGCCTGATGGCCCGCGACGACGGCTCGGTGAATTCCATTGCCGATCTCAAGGGCAAGAAGATCGGCTATTCGGTCGCGGGCGTGGAGGAAACGCTCCTCGGGACCATTCTCGGACAGCATGGCGTGAAGCTTTCCGACGTTGAACTCATCAATGTAAATTTCTCGCTTGCGCCATCGCTGATGTCGAAGCAGGTCGATGCGGTGATGGGTGCCTATCGCAATGTCGAACTGAACCAGATGGCCGTCGAAGGCGTGCCGGGCAAATGCTTCTTTGTCGAGGAAGAAGGCGTGCCGGTTTATGACGAGCTGGTCTATGTCGCGGCCACGACCGGGCTCGACGCGGCGGAAAAGGACAAGATTTCCCGCTTCCTGTCGGCCACCGAGAAGGCCGCGCAGTATATCGTCAATCACCCGGACAAGGGTTTCGAGCTGTTCTCGTCCTACAGCACCGAACTCAAGGACGAATTGAACCAGCGCGCCTGGAAAGACACCGTCGCGCGCTTTTCACGCGCACCTGCCAGCCTCGATACCGGCCGCTGGCGTCGCTATGAGGCTTATCTCAAGGAGCACAATCTGGTGCCTTCCGTCCTGCCGGTCGAAAAATTCGCCATCGACGTCAATGCCGAAGGGAGCAAGTCATGAGCCAGCCGCAGCCGCATTATTCATCCGAACTGTTCACGCGCCTTCGCGCAGCGACGCTTGATGACTGGAAGCCCTATATCGAGCATGAATTCGTGCGGGGTCTTGGCGATGGCACGTTGCCCAAGGCGGCCTTCCTGCATTATCTGCGTCAGGATTATGTCTATCTGCATCACTATGCCCGCGCCTTCGCGCTCGGTGTGGTCAAGGCCAATAGCTTGCAGGAAACCCGGCTCTGCGCCCAGATCATGCATCGGCTGACGGTGACGGAGCTGCCGCTTCATGTCGGCATCTGCGGCCGCGAAGGCATCAGCGAGGATGCGCTTTACGCCACGAAGGAAGAGCCGGAAAACCTCGCCTACACGCGCTATGTGCTCGATTGCGGACAGGCGGGCGATTTCCTCGACCTGCTGACCGCGCTCGTGCCCTGCGCGCATGGCTATGGCGAGATCGGCCTCAATCTCGCTGTGACGGCCCGCCCCGGCACGCCCTATCAGGAGTGGATCGATACCTATGCGGGGCCTGATTATCAGGACATGTGCCACACGGTGGGCAAGCTGTTCGATCAGGCCGCTCGGGATCGCATCGGCGATGACTTCGAGAAAAGCCCGCGCTGGCCAAGGCTCTGCCAGATTTTTGCCACCGCAAGCAGGCTCGAAGCCGAGTTCTGGTCGATGGGGTTGAAGGCCGGATAGTGACCGAAGCGCTCTCGAACCGAAGCCGAATGAAACGCGCTGCCGATGGTCTGCTGTCGGCAGCGGTGGCGCTCGCCATCTGGCAGGCGGTGGTGAGCATCGGCCAGATGCCGCGCTTCATCCTGCCGGGTCCGCTCGATGTCGTGCAGGCGCTGATCGGCAATGCCGGGCTGATTGCCGAGAACGCCATCGCCACCATCGGCGAAGTGCTGGGCGGCCTCGTCCTTGGCAGTGCGGTCGGCATTGCGACCGCCATCTGCCTGATGATGTCGCCACTGGCGCAGCGCCTCGTCATGCCCGCCATGGTGTTCAGCCAGGCGATCCCGATCTTCGCGCTCGCCCCCATCCTGACCTTGTGGCTCGGCTACGGCCCCGCATCGAAGATTGCGGTCACGGTGCTGATGATCTTCTTTCCCGTCGTTTCGACCTTCTTCGACGGCATGCGGCGCACCGAAACGAGCCTGATCGACGCGGCGGAAATCCTGGGGGCCGGACGCATGGCGATCCTGTTTCGCATCCGCATCCCCTCCGCCTTTCCTTCGCTGGCGTCGGGCCTGAGCCTCGCTGCGGTCTATGCCCCCATCGGCGCCGTGGTGGGAGAATGGGTCGGGGCATCCAAGGGGCTCGGCTATCTGATGCTGCTCGCCAATGGACGGGCCAAGGTGGACCTGATGTTCGCCTGCCTGTTCGTTCTGGCGGCTTTCACCATGCTGCTGCACGGCACGGTGTCGCATTTCGCCCGCAAGCTTGCCGTCTGGCCGCGAAAAGCCGCATAAAAAAACCGGCGGGAAACCGCCGGTTTTCATGTTTGTTCAAACTGCCATCAGGCCAGCGTGTAGGCCGTCTTCACCGTCGTGTAGAACTCGGCGGCGTAGCGGCCCTGCTCGCGCGGACCGTAGCTCGAACCCTTGCGCCCGCCGAACGGCACATGGAAATCGACGCCGGCGGTCGGCAGATTGACCATCACCATGCCCGCTTCCGAATTGCGCTTGAAATGCGTGGCGTGCTTCAGGCTCGTCGTGCAGATGCCCGACGACAGGCCGAAATTCGTATCGTTGGCGGTGGCAAGCGCTTCTTCATAATCCTTGACGCGGATCACCGAAGCGACCGGGCCGAAGATTTCCTCGCGGCTGATGCGCATCTGGTTGGTGGCTTCCGTGAACAGCGCAGGCTGGAGATAGAAGCCCGGCGTTTCGCGGTTGAGGCGCTCGCCGCCAAAGGCAAGCTTCGCGCCTTCCTTGCGGCCGATCTCGATATAGTCCATGTCCTGCTTGAGCTGGCTTTCATCGACCACCGGGCCGATATGGGTGCCCTGCTTCAGCGCATTGTCGACCACGACGGTCTTCAGCTTTTCAATGGCGGCGGCAACGAACTTGTCGTGGATGCCTTCCGTCACGATGATGCGCGAGGAAGCCGTGCAGCGCTGGCCGGTGGAGAAGAAGGCGGAATTGACGACCGATTCCACAGCCACATTCAGATCGGCGTCATCGAGAACCACGACCGGGTTCTTGCCGCCCATTTCGAGCTGGAAGCGACGATTGTGCTCGATGGATGCAGCCGCAACGCGCTTGCCCGTGCCGGTGGAACCGGTGAAGGTAACGGCATTGACGTCGGCGCTGTCCAGAATGGTCTGGCCGACCACGGAACCCTTGCCCATGACGAGATTGAGAACGCCCTTTGGAAGACCGGCGCGATGCAGGATATCGACAATCGCCCAGGAGCAGCCCGGCACGAGGTCAGCCGGCTTGAAAACGATCGTGTTGCCATAGCAGAGCGCCGGCGCGATCTTCCATGCCGGAATGGCGATCGGGAAATTCCACGGCGTGATGATGCCGACGACGCCGACAGGCTCGCGGGTGATTTCGACGCCGATGCCGGGGCGCGCAGAAGGCAGAACTTCGCCTGCCAGACGCAGGGCTTCGCCCGCGAAGAAATCGAAAATCTGGCTGGCGCGGATGGTTTCGCCGATGCCCTCGGCCAGCGTCTTGCCTTCCTCACGCGACAGGAGACGGCCAAGCTCGTCCTTGCGCGCCAGGATCTCGTCTGCGGTTTTGCGCAGGATCGCATGGCGCTCCAGAATGCCGGAGCGCGACCATGCCGGGAAGGCGGCTTTCGCGGCGGCAATGGCCGCCTTGGTGTCTTCAGCCGTTGCGCGCGCATAGGTTCCAACGACATCATTGGTGTCCGAAGGATTGATGTTGGCGATCCCGTCGCCGCCGACCCATTCGCCCGCGATCAGATTTTGATGTACCGTCATGAACTCTCCCTGTGCGCCGCACGGCTCTGATATATCTCAGAACGACCCTTCACCCATGAGCGGCGGAATTGCAAGACCGGAGCCGTCCTGTAACGCAAAAAGTGAAAATAAGCCCCGGGCCTAGGCCTTGAAAGGCCTGCCTTGCAAATTTGTCACAGTCAATGACCAGTTGGAAAAATTGTCATTTTTCGCCTTGGCAAATATTTTTGCTCATTTATTGTGCACCTATCCGCAACACTGGCAAGAGGTATGAGATGCGTGTCTATTACCCATTCCCGATGGTGCCCAGTGTTCGCGCGGGCGCTTCCAAGCTTTAAGTCCTTGGCCCGCGATGCAGGCTGAGGCCTGAACGCCCTCCCTAAAGGGGCACATTCCAAAACTTCCAAATTTGCCGCAGCCGTTACCGGCTGCTTGTTTTGTCTTTGTTTTCACGCATCGTCCGACGCCGAACCGCTTCGCACTTTTGCTGAAAATGCTTTTAAAGGAACCAGAATCCGCCCGAACGCGGCCTGGTATTGTAGATATGACTCGGTTTCGCATCAATTTCCGGGGACCTGCTTTCCGCAACGTCCTCGGCTACACTTTCGGCCACTGGCGAAGTCAGCCCGTGCGGCTGACGCTGATGATAATCGGCATGCTGCTCGCAACAGCCGCAGATGTTCTGACCCCGCTCTATTCCGGGCGGCTGGTCGACGCGCTTTCACTGGGCAATGACGGCGCATGGGATGCGGCCATTCATGCGCTGATCGTCCTGCTTGCGCTGGGTGCATTGGCGCTGATCACGCGCCAGCTGACCTTCTATGTCATCACCGACTTCACCTTGAAGATCATGAGCGACATGGCAGCCAGCTCGTTCCGCAGGCTGCAGCGGTTCTCGACCGACTGGCATGCCAATGCCTTTGCCGGATCGACCGTGCGCAAGGTCTCGCGGGCCATGTGGGCGCTCGACCTTCTCAACGATACGCTGATCGTGGCCCTGCTGCCATCGGTCCTGATGCTGCTCGGCTCGGTCGCACTTTTATCGTGGTACTGGCCGCTGATGGGCCTGCTGGTCGCCATTGGTTCGGTGCTGTTCATCGTCTGCACCATCGTGATCTCGCTCGGCTTCGTCGCCCCTGCGGCAACGCTTGCCAATAGCTGGGACACGCGCATGGGCGGCGCCTTGGCCGATGCCATTTCGTGCAATGCGGTTGTGAAGGCGTTCGGTGCGGAAAGCCGCGAAGATATGCGTCTTGCCAAGGTCGTCACCAAGTGGCGCGGCCGCACACGCCGCACATGGCTGATCGGTACGCTGAACGGCTTCATCCAGGGTGCGAACCTTCTGGTGATGCGCGGCGTCGTCATTGCCTTTGCGCTCTATCTGTGGAGCCAGGGCAAGGCAACGGCGGGCGATATCACCTTCGTCCTGACCGCCTTCTTCATGTTGCAGGGCTATCTGCGCGATGTGGGCATGCATATCCGCAACCTGCAGCGCTCGGTCAACGACATGGAGGAACTGGTCGATATCGAGGCGCAGCCTTACGGTATTGCCGACAAGCCGGGTGCTCCGGCCATCAAAATTGGAAATGGCGAGATCACTTTCGATCACGTCACCTTCCATTATGGCAATCACGAATCCGCCCTCTATCGCGACTTCTCGGTCAAGATCGAGGCTGGCGAGCGCGTCGGTCTGGTCGGTCATTCGGGTTCGGGCAAGACGACTTTCGTCAAGCTGATCCAGCGGCTTTACGATGTCAGCGGCGGCGCTATCCGCATTGACGGGCAGAACATCGCCGATGTCACGCAGGCATCGCTCCGATCGCAGATCGCCATCGTGCAGCAGGAGCCGATCCTGTTTCACCGGACGCTGGCCGAGAACATCGCCTATGCCCGCCCCGGTGCGACGCAGGCCGAGATCGAGGAAGCTGCGAAGCTTGCGAGCGCGCACGACTTCATCAGCCGCCTGCCGAAAGGCTATGCAACGCTTGTCGGTGAACGCGGCGTGAAGCTTTCGGGCGGTGAGCGCCAGCGTGTCGCCATTGCCCGTGCGTTTCTGGCAAATGCACCGATCCTTATTCTGGACGAGGCGACGTCGAGCCTCGATTCGGAATCGGAGGTGCTGATCCAGCAGGCGATGGAACGGCTGATGGTGGGCCGCACGACGCTTGTCATCGCACACCGGCTTTCGACGGTGCGGGCGCTTGACCGGCTGCTGGTCTTCGACAAGGGCAAGATCCTCGAAGAAGGCGACCATGATGCGCTTATCCGCAAGCCGGACGGCATCTACCGCCGCCTGTTCGAGCGTCAGGCGCTGGAACTGACCAAGGGGCTGGAAGACGTCTTTTCGTAATCCAGTCTCCCATGTCGCCACCCACAGGGCCGGATGATTCCGGCCCTGTCTTCGTTTCATATTCCCTATCTCTTTGTTTTTTCGCATGTCTTCGACCCGAAACCGCTTTCCGCTTTCGGGAGACATGCGCCATTCATCATCCGTTCAGATCACGGTGCGTATCACTCGCAGCCCAAGCGTGGCCCAAACGTGAGTTGACATTTCCATGACAGAAATGTGACAGGATTTTTGTGAAAATATGGGAGTTGGTGAGTAAAACATGCCGGGTGTGATGGAAAATACCGCAGCGCGTCGCTGGAGCGATGCCGCGATTTTCGGGCCTGCCCGTATTGCCTGGCCGCTGCGTCTGGCCGCCATTGCGCTTGCTTCCATGGTGCTTTCGACCCTGCTGGTTTTCGCCATCGAATGGATCGTGCGCGGCTCGTTCACCGATACGATGCAGTTCTTCCGCACACCGCACAAGCCCGCATGGACGACCGTGGCGCTTTTCGTCGTCGTGCTCACCGCAAGCGACGCCATTTTCGGGCGCATCCATTATGGCTTCATCGTCGTCGGGCCGCTGGCGCTGATTGCCGCCACGACCGCCCGTGAAAAAAGCCTTTATCTCGGCGACCCGCTCTATCCGAGCGATTTTCTCTATGCCCGTCAGATCGTGGATCTTCTGCCGCTGCTGGTGCGCGACCGGCCATGGAGCGCGGTGGGCATAGCCCTGCTGCTCATCGCCTCGGCAGCCTTGATGATCACCGTGACGCTGTTCTGGTGGCGACGTTTCGACCCGATCCCGTGGAAGGGGCGGATGCTGCGTCTTGCCTTCGCGCTGCCGCTGCTCGCCTGGTTCGCGGTCATTTCTGATTATGCGAGTTTTTCGCTGGCCCGGGACCGTCTGCGCATTCTGCCCATCATGTGGGACCAGAAGGAAAATTACGCGCATAACGGCTTCACCATGGCTTTCATCCTGAATGTGCCGATGGCGACGGTCTTCGCGCCGGAGGGCTATTCCCCGGAGACGATTGCCGCCATCGAACCGCCCGCGCAGCTCATCCCTGCCGCATTCGACAGCCGCAAGCCGGACGTCATCATGGTGATGAGCGAATCCTTCTGGGATCCGACGCGCCTTCCCGGCGTGGCCTTCAGCGCCGATCCGATCCCGACAGTGCGTGCGGAACAGTCCGGCCATGTCTTCTCGCCGGAATTCGGCGGCATGACCGCCAATGTCGAGTTTGAAACTCTAACCGGCTTTTCCAAGGCGTTCCTGCCTTCGGGCAGCATTCCGTACCAGCAATATATCCGTCGCCCGCTTCCCTCGCTTGCAAGTTTTTTCAAGGATCAGGGTTACGCCACGCGAGCCATCCATCCCTATCGCCAATGGTTCTGGAACCGTGGTCCCGTCTATGAAAGCATGGGCTTCGACCGGTTCATGTCAGAGGAAAACATGCCGCCGCTGGAAAAGCGCGGCGCGCTGGCGTCCGACGCTGCCTTGACCGATGAGATCATCCGCGAAGCCGATTCCATGGATGCTCCGTTCTTCTTCTTCGCCGTTTCTCTTCAGGGACATGGCCCATACGAGGCCAACCGCTATCCGGATTCCAAACTCGAGGTGCAGACCGACGCCAGCGAGCATACCCGCCAGTCGATCCGCTCCTATTCGCAAGGGGCGATGGATGCCGATGCAAGCCTTGCAAGGCTGATGGAGTGGGCATCCAAGCGTGACCGCGAAACCATTCTCGTTTTCTTCGGCGACCATCTGCCGCCACTCGGCCCCGTCTATGTCGAGACGGGCTTCATGGCAAACCGGGTTGCGAGCCGCACCGCCTCTGCCGAAGATATGATGCTGCAGCACGAAACCCCGCTGGTTCTCTGGTCAAACAAGCGTGGGGCCGAACGGGGAACGGGCACGATCAGCCCCGCCTTCCTGCCGCTGCACATTCTGGACATGGCCGGGATGCAGCACCCCTATTACACCGGCTTCCTGCGCCAGTTGCACGAGCGCTACCGGGTCGTTGACAATCATGCGGTGTTTGACCGGTCGGAGAATGCCGAAGAGGGCTGGCAACAACGTCCGCCCTTCCCGCCGCTGCTGCGCGATTATCAGATGCTGCAATATGACATGATCTTCGGCAGCAATTTTGCCCGCGAGCGCTTCTTCCCCTCGCATCCCGAACAGAGTTAGACAGGTCTATACCGGCGCCTTGCCGGACGACTGGCGAATGACGAGTTTATAATCAATCTGCCGCGAAGCCGACAAATGGCCGGTTTCGATCTGTTTCAAGAGCATGTCCGCCGCGTCGCGGGTCATCTCGAAAATCGGCTGGCGGACAGTGGTGATCTGCGGCGAGACCATGCTGGCGATAGCGCTGTCATCGAAGCCCACCACCGTCAGCTGGTCGGGTATCGCAACATTGTGGTCATAGGCGACCTGCATGACGGCAGCCGCCATATCGTCGTTTGACGCAAACACCGCCGTCGGCGGCTCATCGAGCGAAAGCAATTTCTTTCCGGCAGCAAGGCCGCTTGCGAAACTGAAACCACCCTGCACCTCGTAATCCGGGTTACGCTCGATCCCCGCCTGCTCCAGCGCGCGCCGATAGCCCGCCAGGCGCAGTTCCGCCGAACGATGGGTTGGATCGCCAATGACGATGGCGATCCGGCGATGGCCGAGCTTCAGAAGATATTCCATGAGATCGAAGGCGGCAGCCCCGTCATCAATCGTGACGCTGTCGGTCGGATGGACATTCACATCCCCCGCGACCCGCGCAAACGGCATTGCCGATGCCGTCAACTCGGCGAGGATTTCAGGATCGTCCGACATGGGCGGCGTCACGATGATGCCGTCGAGGCCGGAGGCGTGCGCCGTTTCGATCAGCGCGCCGCGAATATCATCCCGATTTTCGACGGGAAAGATCAGCAGGCGGTATCGCGTGTCGCGCAGCCGTTCCAGCGCACCCATCTGCAATTCGGTGACGTAGCTGGCGCTCGGATTTTCGAAGAAAAGACCGATCAGGTGAGACCGGCGTTCGACAAGGTTGCGGGCGGCGGCATTGGGGCGGTATCGCAACTCGCTTCCCGCCTGCCGGACCTTTTCGCGGATGGCCTCGCGCACATTCGGTTCGTCATTATAGACGCGTGAAACTGTCTTGATCGACACACCGGCAAGGCGTGCCACATCATGAATGGTTGCTCGTTTTCCTGCTGCGGCCATATCGGATCGTCTCCCTCCCTCTCCGATCTATCCTTCTGTTTTCACGCATTATCCGACGCAAAACCGCTTCGCACTTTTGCTGGAAATGCTCTAACCGCTTCGCCGCAAAACGAAAAGAGAAATCAGGGAATTGAGCAGACCCGCGATCGCGTCAGAAAGCGAACCTCGCGGCCATTGTCGAGGGAAAACATGCCTCCGCGTCCGGGAACGACATCGATGATGAGTTCGGTATGTTTCCAGGCTTCATATTGCGGACCGCTGATATAGACCGGAGCACCACCGATTTCTCCGAGTTTCACGTCCGTGTCGCCGACGATGAATTCGCCTTGCGGATAGCACATCGGCGATGACCCATCGCAACAACCACCCGACTGGTGGAACATGATCGGCCCGTATTCGGCCTGCAATTGCCGGATGAGATCAAGTGCGGCCGGTGTGGCGCTCACCTGTCCGTGGTCCGTATCGGGGCTTTTCTCCGCCATATCCCCCTCCCGGGAAGACGAGCGGGCACTTGTGCAATGCCCGCCCGGATGTGCATTCTACCGCATCTTCCATGCGGCACGGGGCATTATTGCGTGAGGTCCATGACCACGCGGCCTTCGATATTGCCCTGCCGCATATCGTCAAAGATGGAGTTGATATCCTCCAGCTTTTCGGTGCGGATGGTGGCTCGCACCTTGCCATCACCGGCAAAATCGAGCGACTCCTGCAGATCGAGCCGGGTGCCGACAATCGATCCGCGCACTGTAACGCCGTTCAGCACCATATTGAAGATGGAAAGCGGGAAGTCGCCGGGCGGCAGGCCGTTCAGCGAGACCGTGCCGCCGCGCGACACCATGCCCAGCGCCTGTTCGAAGGCGATCGGCGAAACCGCCGTAACCAGCACGCCCTGCGCGCCGCCATCGGTTTCCTTCTTGATATAGGCCGCCGGATCGTTATGCGTCTTTGCGTTGACGGTTACAGTTGCGCCGAGCCTGCGCGCAAGATCGAGCTTTTTGTCGTCGATATCGACAGCAGCAACATTGAGCCCCATGGCCTTGGCATATTGCACCGCCATATGGCCCAGTCCGCCCACGCCGGAGATGACAACCCAGTCGCCGGGCTTCGTATCCGTAACCTTGAGACCCTTGTAGACCGTTACGCCCGCACACAGGACCGGCGCGATTTCGTTGAAATCGATACTCTTCGGCAAATGGCCGACGAAATTGGGATCGGCAACCACATATTCGGCAAAGCCGCCGTTGACCGAATAGCCCGTATTCTCCTGTGCCTCGCAGAGCGTTTCCCAGCCGCCCAGGCAATGGCGGCAATGTCCGCATGCTGTGTAAAGCCAGGGAACGCCGACCCGGTCACCTTCCTTCACATGTTTGACGCCGCTACCCACGGCAGAGACGTAACCTACGCCCTCATGGCCCGGAATGAACGGGGGATTGGGCTTGACCGGCCAATCGCCCTCGGCTGCGTGCAGATCGGTATGGCAAACGCCTGACGCCTGAATGGCGACCTGTATCTGGCCGGGGCCGGGTTCGGGTACCGGCACTTCTTCAATCGTCAGGGGCTTTCCGAATGCGCGCACCACGGCGGCTTTCATTGTCTTTGCCATGAAGTTTCTCCTTCGTTGTCGAACTGAGCTGGCTTCCTGGGGGACGGAAGAAATGTGAAAATTCGCAGTCATGGACAAAAGGTCGCCCGGGCGTTTCCGCCCAGGCCCCTTGGGAGGGTATTGGGAATCGTTAAAGTCGACGCAATACTGGCATGAAGAGCGATCCCGACCCTTGATTGAACGCAATGCGAAGACGTTTTCTCCGCATTGCGTCTGCCGGGAGTTCTAGAAGAAGCCCAGCTTCTTCGGGCTGTAGCTCACAAGCATGTTCTTGGTGTTCTGATAATGGTCGAGCATCTTCAGATGGTTTTCGCGGCCGATACCCGACTGCTTGTAACCGCCGAATGCCGCATGGGCCGGATAGGCGTGGTAGCAGTTGGTCCACACACGGCCAGCCTGAATGGCCCGTCCGAAGCGATAGGCGCGGGTCCCGTCGCGGGTCCATATGCCGGCGCCGAGGCCGTAAAGCGTATCGTTGGCAATCGATAGCGCTTCGGCGTCGTCCTTGAAGGTAGCGACGGACACGACCGGACCGAAGATTTCCTCCTGGAAAATGCGCATCTTGTTGTTGCCCTTGAACACCGTCGGCTTAACGTAATAGCCACCGGCGAGATCGCCCGGCAGAATATTGCGCTCGCCGCCGGTCAGCACTTCCGCCCCTTCCTGACGGCCGATATCGAGATAGCTCAGGATTTTTTCCAGCTGCTCGCTGGAAGCCTGCGCACCGATCATCGTGGCCGGATCGAGCGGGTCGCCCTGCACGATGGCCTCCACGCGCTTCAGCGCTTTTTCCATGAACCTGTCGTAGATCGATTCATGGACAAGCGCGCGGCTCGGACAGGTACAGACTTCGCCCTGGTTGAGCGCGAACATCACGAAGCCTTCGATGGCCTTGTCGAGGAAATCGTCATCTTCCGCGGCAACATCCTTGAAGAAGATATTCGGCGACTTGCCGCCCAGTTCCAGCGTAACCGGAATGAGGTTCTGGCTGGCATATTGCATGATCAGGCGTCCCGTCGTCGTTTCGCCGGTGAAGGCGATCTTGGCGATGCGCGGGCTCGATGCGAGCGGCTTGCCTGCCTCAAGGCCGAAGCCGTTGACGACATTGACGACACCGGGCGGCAACAGATCGCCGATCAGTTCCATGAGCACCAGGATCGATGCCGGGGTCTGCTCGGCCGGTTTCAGAACGACGCAGTTGCCTGCGGCAAGGGCGGGCGCAAGTTTCCACGTCGCCATGAGGATCGGGAAGTTCCAGGGGATGATCTGGCCGACGACGCCAAGCGGTTCATGAAAATGATAGGCGACCGTGTCGTGATCGATTTCCGAAATGCCGCCTTCCTGAGCGCGAATGACGCCTGCGAAATAGCGGAAATGGTCGATAGCCAGCGGCAGGTCGGCATTGGTGGTTTCACGGATCGGCTTGCCGTTGTCCCACGTTTCGGCAGCCGCCAGCGCGGGCAGGTTTTCCTCAATCCGGTCGGCGATGCGATTGAGGATGAGCGCGCGTTCAGCCGCGCTCGTCTTGCCCCAGGCATCCTTGGCGGCATGCGCTGCGTCGAGCGCCGCTTCAATGTCAGCGGCATCCGAACGGGCTATTTCGCAAAGCACCTGTCCGTTGACGGGCGACGTGTTGTCGAAATAGCGCCCCGATTTGGGCTCGACCCATTTGCCGCCAATGAAGTTTCCGTAACGCTTTGCAAAAGCCGGCTTCACGGTCCGGCTGAATTCAACCTTGTTCATGACATCCTCCCAGAAACAACGCTGCTCCTACAGCGCTTCATGGTTGAGGATCGCGCGGGAGCGGGGAAGAGTCATCCCACGCATTCAAGCTCGCAAGATCATTTGTCGCAATATTGAGACAGTTTGGCCCGCCTATTTCAGCGTGGCTTCATCAATGGGCGCGAATGATCTTCAGACGGTTCAGCTTGCGGTGCAGCGTCGCCCGGCTGATGCCCAGAAGCTGCGCCGCAGAGGAAATGTTTCCTTCCGCGCGGGCCAGTGCCCGCAGGATCACCCCGCGCTCCGATTCCGCCATGTCCTCGCGCGGGTCGGCGGGCGTCCCCAGAAGATCGGCGGCAGGCAAGGGGCCTGCCAGCGCATCATCGTCAAGCTCCAGCGCAAGGCGCGCCGCGCGCGTCGCGCCGACGACGAGGTCGTCCTTGTCGACGGCGATCAGCGCGCCGCCGGTGCGGTCCGGGCTTGGCGCGAGCATGATACGCGCATCAGGAAAAGCCTGACGGAAATTTTCAGCCTCAATGCGGCGCGCAGCGTCGATAACGGCCACCGATATAAGCTGCGCAAAGGCCTCCGTCAGATCGGCGCGGCAGGAGGAAACATCAAGTGCTGCCATGAGGCGCCCCTGATGGTCATGGATGGGAGCGACCGTGCAGGAAAGCCCGATATTGCGCGTGTGGAAATGCTGGTCGCGATGGATCGTCAGCGGGCGCTGTTCAACGATGCAGGTGCCAATGCCGTTGGTGCCTTCGCTCTGTTCGCTCCAGACCGCGCCGGTCCAAAGCCCCCACCGGTAGAAGGTGTCGTCATCGCCCGGTGCGCCGCGCCGTTCGACCGGCACGCCTTCGCTGTCGGCCAGCAGCACACAGCAGCCAACGCCGCCGACGGCCAGATAAAGGCGGTCCATACTGGCTTGCGCTATGCTGACGAGGCGTTCGATCCGTTGATGGGCGGTTCGGAACTCGCCATCGGAAAGTGTGCGCACCGATCCCGGTTCGGCAGGGTCGAGCCCGTGCAGTTCCGCCGAGCGCCGCCACGAGGCGACGAGAGCAGACCGTGCAGCCCCACCCGCCGTCGTGATTGCGGATTGGATGCGGTCAGCATGTGTCCGGTCTTGCGGTGTGCCCATCTTTTCCTCCCAGGAAGGCTGGAACCCGCTGTATGGGAGAATAATGACTGCTCAAAACACAACTGGCAAGTGCGGCCAGAGCGGCTCCTGTTCTAACAGAATCGCCGGAACCGCTCTAACTATTTGTTCTATCGCATTATCCAACGCAAAACCGTTTCACACTTTTGCTGGAAATGCTCTAAAGATCGAGAGGGTCAGGCGACGCGCGCAGGCTTCAGATATTCCTCAAGCAAGGAAACATCCGCCGCATTGAGGCGAAGTCCGAGTTTCGTGCGCCGCCACAAGATATCCTCGGCGCTGACTGCCCACTCATTTTCCTGAAGATACCGCACTTCGGCTTCGTAAAGGTCGGCGCCGAAATATTGTCCGAGGTCGGTCAGGGAAGCGGCACCCTTGAGCAGGCTGTGGATACGCGTTCCATATTGCCGGAACAGCCGCCGCGCATGGGCCGGGGCGAGGAAGGAATAAGCGGCGTTTACTTTCTGCAACTGCCGCTCGAACTCGACATCCACGAAATCGCCACCGGGCAACGGGGCGGCATGGGTCCATGGCGCTCCCTTCTGCCCCAGTCGCTGCTCGATCTTTTCCAGCATATGTTCGGCAAGCCGGCGCGCCGTGGTCAGCTTGCCGCCGAACACATTGATCAGGGGAGCAAGCCCATCGGGCGCATCCTCTTTCAGCACGTAATCGCGGGTCGCTTCCTGCGCCTTGCTCGCGCCGTCATCATAAAGCGGACGCACACCGGAATAGGTCCACACGATATCCGCGCGACTGACAGGTTCCTTGAAATATTCGCTGGCGGCCGCACAGAGATAGTCGGTCTCGCTGTCGGTAATCGCAACCTTGGCCGGATCGCCCTCATAGTCCTGATCGGTCGTGCCGATCAGGGTAAAATCATCTTCATAAGGAATGGCGAAGATGATGCGCCCGTCATTGTTCTGGAAGAAATAGGAGCGCGGATCGGAAAATTTCCTGCGCACCACGATATGGCTGCCCTGGACGAGGCGGACATTGTGAAGCTGGCGATCTCCCTCCACGCCCTGCAGCACCTTGTCGGCCCACGGACCGGCGGCATTGACCAGCAGGCGGGCGCGAACTTCCTCGCGCTCGTGCGTGTCGGTATCTTCCAATGTGATGGTCCAGCATTCCCGGTCACGGCGAGCCGCTACGACTCTGGTCCGGGTGCGGATCATCGCGCCGCGATCCGCCGCATCCCGGGCGGTCAGGGCAACGAAGCGCGCATCGTCGACCCAGCAGTCCGAATATTCAAATGCCTTGGTAAAAAGCGGCTTCAAGGGCGCGGCCGCGGGATCGGATCGCATGTCGAGCGTCCGCGTGGCGGCAAGTTTTTTGCGTCCGCCCAGATGGTCGTAGAGGAACAGCCCCAGTCTCAGCAGCCATGCAGGGCGCACTCCGCCTTTGTGATAAGGCAGCACGAACCGCATCGGATGAATGATGTGCGGTGCATTGGCCCACAGCACTTCCCGCTCCATCAACGCCTCGCGCACCAGACGAAATTCATAATGCTCGAGATAGCGCAATCCGCCATGGATGAGCTTGGTGGCCCGCGAGGATGTGCCGCTGGCTAGGTCGTTCATCTCGGCCAGGCCAACCGAAAATCCCCGGCCAATCGCGTCGCGCGCGATACCGCATCCGTTGATGCCGCCGCCGATTACAAAAATGTCGAATAGTTTCTCTTGCGCCATGGCGAACCCCGAAGACCGCTCTCCGAAAACCAAAGCGAATATAATTCATTTAATACGAAAGCAAATCGAAAATAAACGAAACTAGGACTCTTTTTCCCCTGTGGGGCTTTCGCCAAGGGTTTCAATCAGTTCGACCTCGTTTTCCCGGCACAGGTTCCTCAACTGGTCCGACGGGCAGTGATCGGTAATGAATGTGTCGATCTGCGATATATGGCCGATGCGCACCGGCGCCGTGCGCTCCAGCTTTGTGGCGTCGGTCACGAGGATGACATGCCGGGCATTGGCAATGATTGCCTGCGCCACTTTCACTTCGCGGAAATCGAAATCGAGCAGCGCCCCGTCCTCGTCCATGGCCGAGGCTCCGATGATCGCGTAATCGACCTTGAACTGCCGGATGAAATCAACGGCGGCTTCGCCGACGATCCCCCCGTCCGACGGACGCACGACACCGCCCGCGACCACCACCTCGATCGAGGCGTGAACCCGCAATGTATTGGCAACATTGATATTATTGGTGATGACCATCAGATTGTCATGGTCGACCAGTGCCTGGCTGACGGCTTCGGTCGTGGTGCCGATATTGATGAACAATGAAGCGCCATCGGGAATGATCTCCGCGGCAGCGCGCCCGATCGCTTCCTTCTCATGCGCCGCGATGCGACGCCGCGCCTCATATTCCATGTTCTCGACACCGGACGGATAGAGCGCCCCACCATGGATGCGGCGCAGCATCCGAGCCCGGCAGAGGTCGTTCAGGTCCTTGCGCACCGTTTGCGGCGTCACCTCGAATGCCGCGGCAAGATCGTCCACCAGAACCTGCCCCTGTTTGCGAGCGAGCTCTAGAATTGCGTTGTGACGGGGAGTGAGCTGCATTGTTGTCCTGAGGCTGGCATTATTCTGATCGCGTCCGGATAATTTCGCGGTTTTTCAATAGAAAGCAACCACTTCAGCCGGAACAATTTTCGACATACGCCGCCTTTCTTCAGCGGCTGAAGCAGAATTGACGTTTTACCCGGCGCGAAAACGCAGGAAAAATCTGCACGTCAGGCAAGCGGGACCGAGTGCCGACGCTCCCAAGGTGGAGCAATGACACCGGACCAAACGAGAAATGATGATTTAATCGAGATCGAATTTTTCGCCATACATGCGGTGCAGCTTGCAAGCCACTTCCGTACGGTTTGCGGCGCCGATCTTCTTCATGATGTTATGGACATGCGCCTTCACTGTACCCTCGCTCATGCCAAGCTCGAAGGCGATGATCTTGTTCGACTTGCCGATCCGGATCGCATGGACAACCTCGATCTCGCGCGCGGTGAGCAGTTCTCCCAGAACGTCGTCGTCGATATCGGCCGGCGCGGTCTGAAAAACCATGGAAGCAGGCACATACATGCCGCCGGCGGTGGCAAGATGAATGGCCTCGACACAGACTTTTATATCGACCGAGGTCGGAATATAGCCGCGAGCGCCGATTTCCATGGCACGTACGACCTGAGCCCACTCCTCGCGTTCAGCGAGAAATACGACCGGCACCGGACGCCAGAGCTCGATCACAGCTTGCAGCTTTTCTGAGAAAAATGGGTCCGCCAGTCGCTTCGAACCTATATTGATCAGAACAACAGCAATATCCTCGGTTGGATCTGCCAGTTCGATCGTCGCTTGTGTTTCTACGGGAAGCTTGAGCCCGTTCAGCACAAGCCCGTTATAAAGACATTGCCGTTCAAGATTGCTCTTGCATACCAGCAACAGGCGCCGTTCCCGTACGGCCTCAATACCCGAAGCACCCCCCCTGTCATCCCCGTGCTCCGGAGCAGTCCAAATGCTATCCCCTCTTACTTCCAACATGTGATGCTCCCGGCATACTCAAGTTGCTCTATGTTTATGCATCCTACTATTACTTTCGTCAGAGACGAGTGTTTTCCAATGCTTACATGGATAGAGCCCTATCCATGACCAGCGTGAATATTGCTATCGGGAAATAATCGTGTCATTAACTTATGTTAGCAATGCATAAAATTTATGACCACTTGTAAGAAAGACTTGAACGGCAGGAGATATAGCCTCTATATCTTTGGTTTAGTTGATTTCCGACTTTACTGAAATTTGAGAAGCTCAAGACGGAATTTGAGTAACTCTTGCTCGAGGATATTCATGCTCACTGGCGGAAATATCCCTCGATTATTCATGTGTTCTTCCAAGCGGAAGATCGCCCTGTAGTTTTCAGAAAATGTTTGGAGCGCATTTCGATTTGCTTAGATGAGATCAGCGCCCTAACTGTTCGTCTTAATGCGCATTCTTGCCGAAAGGCCGTTTCACACATATCAAAATATGCTCCAACGGGTTAAAAATGCACAGTGGCAGGCAGACCACAGACCCATCGACTGAAGCGCTCATTGGTTTATTGGAGGCCTCTCCAATTTTCGCCAAGCTCGGAGCGCGGGAGATAGACGCGCTTTCTTCTCTCACCATTATCGAAGGCGACTTTGCCGCCGATGCCGCGATCATCAGGCAGGGAGAACAAATCAGAAGCCTTCATCTCGTTCGTTCCGGCTGGGGATGTGTCTATCGCGATCTGGCCAGCGGCGAGAGGCAGATCATCGACTTTCCCATGCGGAGCGATTTTCTGGGGCTGCGAACGGCGGACGGTTACAGCTATAACACCATCACGGCAATCACGCCCATGTCGGTGTTCGAAATTCCGCTCGTCTCTCTCGAGGCCTCCATTGAATACGCACCGCGCCTCAGCCTGATCTTCATAGAGCTTCTCGCGCGCCAGCGATCCCTGCTTATCGAGCATCTTACCAATATCGGGTGCCGCGCTGCCTTCGTCCGCACCGCGCATCTGTTTCTCGAGCTCTCCGACCGCGTGCAATCCTCGGGCATGGGCGATGCGAATTCCTTCTATTGCCCGCTGACACAATATCAGCTTGCCGATGCACTGGGGCTGACGCCAATTCATCTCAACCGGATGCTGCGCGACTTGCGGGAAGAAGGGCTGATCCTGTTCCGCTCAAACCGGGTGGAAATTCTGGACCGGAAGCGCGTAGCCGCCCTTGCCCAGTACGACGGAGAGTTCATGCGGATGTCGGTTTTCGGGAAAGAAGAATGACAACCGATGTAAGTACTCTATCCCACAGACCCCACATTAATGGTAGGTGCTGTTTCCCGCTTTATTTCCGCTTTGGGGCTCTCCTGGGCAGTTCACCCTCTGGCCGAGGCGGATATGGCTTCAAGTTTTTAGGCGGCGACCATGAGTTGACCTTCGGTAGCGACTTTTTGATGCCTCGCTGATGAAGGTAAAGACCTGCTGTCAAGTACGCGTCCTCAAGCGCTCCGTGCCGTTGTCCGATACGTGATAAACCTATTCGGGCCAAGCAGTCATCGAGCTTGGCGGACTGGCCAGACCATATTTCTCGCGACCGCTCCATGGTGCAGAATACCGGATGGGGGAGCATATCCACTTCCGCCTTCCGAAACTCCCGTTGCACATAGCGCATATCGAAATCTGCGTTATGTGCCACGATTTCATCCGCCCAATCGAACCACTTACGGATTGGAGCGGCAAGATCAGAAAACAAGTCCTGATATCGTGTCATCCAATTATCGTAGCCATGCACGGCTTCGGCCTGCGGATGGCTGTCTTTCCTTGGATCGAATATCAGATGTAGAGACTGGTGAAGAAGTTCATCACCTTCGATTTTGACCGCCCCTATGGTCACGATGCGGTCGTATGGCAACAGTCCAGTCGTTTCCGTATCGACTACAATTACTCGCTTCTTGCGTGTATGGACCGCTGGGTTTGATAACTCGTCCATGCCTCCCCCCTATTTTTCGGGAATGAAGCATATTTCAGGTTGCAGAATGGTGTAGCTTTTCGCCGCAGCATAGAAAAATCACCGCGTAGGGCGCCATCTTGCATTTCAATGGGAGAAGATCAGCAAGCCGAAACCAATAAATCGGGGAATATCCAAGTTGATCAGTAACTTGAAAGATGGTCGGAGTGAGAGGATTCGAACCTCCGACCCCCTCGTCCCGAACGAGGTGCGCTACCAGGCTGCGCTACACTCCGTGACCATGTGGCCTTGACCATTGAGGCGGCTTATAACGCTCCAGATTTCAAGCCGCAAGAGCATCTTGTCGTTTTTTTGAATGCCGAACCCGAAAAGCTGGAAAGAGCTTCAAACGGTCTCGAAAACCGGCAGCGTCCCGCCGCCAAACGCCACAAAATTGGGGTTGGCAAAACCGGCGACACCTTCGCTGGCGCGCTGGCCATAGGAGAGCGGTATCCCCTCGAAAGTGGTCGTTAGACCGCCTGCGGCGCGCAGCACGGCATCGCCTGCCGCCGTATCCCACTCCATGGTGGGACCGAAACGCGGGTAAATATCGGCTTCGCCGCTGGCAATAAGGCAGAACTTCAGCGACGAACCGATGGAAACGCAGTTGGTGATCCGGTTGTCGTTCAAGAATTTTTCCGTTTCCGGATTTTTATGGGACCGGCTGCAAACCGCCACCTGCTCGGCTCCATGAACGCGCACCCCTATCCCCCGCCGTGTTCCCAGCGCGTGATCCTTGGTCGTGGTTATTTCTTCCGCACCGCTGCCGGTTCCGACAAACAAGCGATTGCGAACGGGTGCATAAACGATGCCGAGAACCGGAGCGCCATCCTCGATCAGGCCGATATTCACCGTGAAATCGCCGTTGCGCAGCAGGAATTCACGGGTTCCATCCAGAGGATCAACCAGTAGAAACCGCCGTCCCAGTTGCGCGGGCAGACGTCCCGCCGCCACTTCCTCTTCAGCCACGACCGGAATATCCGGGGCGACCGAAGCCAGTGCGGAAAGGATGATGGCCTCCGCGTCACGATCTGCTTCCGTGACCGGAGAAGAATCTTTCTTGCTGTGAACCGCGCAACCATTCGCATAGTGCTTCATGATCGTGCGGCCCGCCTCCAATGCGGCTTCCAGCAGCACGGCAAGCATTGCTTCGCCGCTCGGATCGGCTTTCGGGGAGGCTGAAATCTTCATTTGCTCAGATTGACCAGGTATCGCTGCCATAGCTGCCGATGATACCACGCTCGGCAAGATACTTTTCTACTTCCGCGACGAGTTCGTCAACGTCCCGGCCCGTCGTGTTCAGCCGAAGCTCGGGCGATACCGGCGGTTCATAGGGAGAATCGATACCGGTAAAAGCCTTTATCTCGCCGCGCAGGGCCTGCGCATAAAGCCCTTTCGGATCGCGGGCAATGCATTCCTCTATCGGCGTATCGACGAAGATTTCGACAAATTCACCTTCAGGCAGCCGGGAACGAATGCGATCCCGCTCGGCCCGAAAAGGCGAGATGAAGGAGACGAGCACCACCAGACCTGCATCGGTCATCAAACGGGCAACCTCACCGACGCGGCGGATATTTTCTGCCCTGTCTTCCTCGGAAAAACCCAGATCGCTGTTGAGCCCGTGGCGAACATTGTCGCCGTCGAGCAGATAGGTGTGCTTGCCGAGCGCGTGCAGCCGCTGTTCCAGCCGGTTGGCGATGGTGGATTTGCCGGAGCCGGACAGGCCCGTAAACCACAGCACAGCCGGTTTCTGGAATTTCTGCGCAGCGCGGGCCTGCTTGTCGAGATCGAAGGACTGCAGGTGCACGTTCGTCGCCTGACGAAGCGCGCTGTCGATCATTCCAGCCCCAACGGTCGCATTGGTAAGCCGGTCGATCAGGACGAATGCGCCCGTTACGCGATTGTCAGTGTAGGGGTCGAATGCAATCTGATCCACGGTCTGGAGATGGCAAAGCCCGATCTCGTTGAGGTCGAGGCGGGATGCATCCTTCCGGGTGAAGCTGTCAACGTCAGTCCTGTACACGATCTCATTGATCGTTACCGGCGTCTGATCGGTCTCGGTGCGCAGCAGATAGGAGCGGCCGGGATGCAAGGCATCCTCACCGAACCAGACTATATTGGCGGAGAAACGATCCGCCACTTCGGGCCGTGATTCCGTCCCCACCAGCATATTGCCGCGCGAGACCTCAATCTCATCCTCGAGCACCAAAGTGACAGCCTGTCCTTCGGAAGCCCGTGTCAGATCGTCGTCATAGGTGGCGATGCGTTTGACGCGGGAGGTCTTGCCTGATTTGGCTACCACGACGGCATCGCCGGCGCTGATCGAACCGGATGCGACGGTGCCGGAGAAACCGCGAAAATCGAGATTGGGCCGGTTCACATATTGCACCGGGAACCGAAAAGGCTTTGCCGCCACTTCCGTGTCGATGCGCACGGTCTCCAGATGTTCGAGCAAATGCGGCCCCTGGTACCAGCCCATGCGGGCGGATGGCAGGGTGACATTGTCGCCAAAGCGTGCCGAAAGCGGGATCGGCTGGATGCTGGCAAAGCCAAGCTCCTTTGCGAAGCCCATATAGTCGGCAACGATGCGCTCAAAGGCCTCTTTCGAGAAATCGACGAGATCGATCTTGTTCACCGCCAGAACGATGTGGCGAATACCGAGCGCCGACGCAATGAAGGAATGGCGGCGTGTCTGGGTCAGCACACCCTGACGGGCGTCGACCAGCACGATGGCAAGATCGGCTGTCGATGCGCCCGTCGCCATGTTGCGCGTATATTGCGCATGACCCGGCGTGTCCGCGACGATGAACTTGCGGCGGGGCGTCGAAAAGAAGCGATAGGCGACATCGATGGTGATGCCCTGCTCCCGCTCGGCCTCCAGACCGTCTACCAGAAGCGCGAAATCGAAATCGTCGTCGGTCGTTCCGAACTTGCGGCTGTCGTTCTTCAATGACGCTAGCTGGTCCTCGAAGATCAGTTTCGTGTCGTAAAGCAGACGCCCGATGAGCGTTGACTTTCCATCATCCACCGAGCCGCAGGTGAGGAAGCGCAGCAGTGTCTTGCGTTCCTGATCGGCCAGAAAATCGCTGACTGCGGCATTGGTCGCAACAGGCTTGATTATAGCATTCATCAGAAATAGCCCTCGCGCTTCTTCTTCTCCATCGACCCGGCCTCGTCACGATCGATGGCGCGACCTTGTCGCTCGGATGTACGGGCGATCAACATTTCCTCGACAATCCCGGAGAGGTCCGCCGCACTGGATTCAATTGCGCCGGTCAGCGGATAGCAGCCAAGCGTGCGGAACCGCACCAGCCGGTTTTCCACCTGTTCGCCCGGGCGCAATTTCATGCGCTCGTCATCGACCATGATCAGCATGCCATCGCGCTCGACCACCGGGCGATGCGCGGCAAAATAAAGCGGGACGATGGGGATGTTCTCTTGCAGGATATATTGCCAGATATCGAGTTCGGTCCAGTTCGAGAGCGGAAAGACGCGGATCGATTCTCCAGCGGAAACGCGCGTATTGTAAATCTTCCACATTTCAGGCCGCTGGTTCTTCGGATCCCAACCGTGCTGTGCGTTACGGAAGGAAAAGATACGCTCCTTGGCGCGTGATTTTTCTTCGTCGCGGCGGGCGCCGCCGAAAGCAGCATCGAACTTGTATTTGTCGAGCGCCTGCCGCAAGGCGACCGTCTTCATCACATGGGTATGGACATTCGACCCGTGGCTGAAAGGTCCGACGCCCTCGCGCACGCCATCCTCGTTGATATGCACGAGCAGCTCAAAACCCTTTTCGCGGGCCTGCGCATCGCGAAACTCGATCATTTCGCGGAACTTCCAGGTCGTATCGACATGCAGAAAGGGAAATGGCGGCGGCGCCGGATAGAATGCCTTCATCGCCAGATGCAGCATCACCGACGAATCCTTGCCGACCGAGTAAAGCATCACAGGGTTGGAAAATGTTGCCGCAACCTCACGAAAAATATGGATCGCCTCCGCTTCGAGGCGCTGCAGATGCGTCAGGTTCTTGGTCAGGGATGCATGATGCACGACTACTTACTCCCGGCAACCGGATGGGGTCCAGAGCAGTTCCATCCAAACGGAGTTTGGAACCGCTCTATCTCTTTGTTTTTTCGCATTATCCAACGCAAAACCGCTTTGCGCTTTTGGCTGGAAATGCTCGAACGCGGGAGGGATGCCCAAGGTCAGAAAACGGGCTTTCATCCGGCGCAGATGCGGCAAAAGCCACAGTGCGCGCATTGTCGTGAAATGATGCGGGAAAGTGAAAGAAACCTATCGCGTATTGCAACTGGCTTGCGCGAAAAACTTACCGTATTTGCGAGCGGGGCCGGAACAAACTTGCGCGTGCTCGCAAAAGCCGATTTTCCGCCAAGTTACGGAAAATCCTACAATTTTTGTGCTATTAAACAGATTTTCCGTTCCGGAGCCGCCCGTCCGCCGGACGGCTCCAGAGCAAATTATTATCTGGCGAGGCTTGCCTGAACATCGTTCAGCGCCGCCTCCAGTGCGGACACCATCGTATCGATCTGCTGATCGTTGATGATGAGCGGCGGGCAGAAGGCGAGCGTGTCGCCCATTGCGCGCGAAATCACGCCGCGTTCCTGCAGGGCTGCATTTGCCTGCGCGCCCAGTGCGCCGGCTTGTTCAAGGCCTGTCTTGGCCTGCTTGTCTGTGACAAGTTCGACACCGGCAATAAGACCGACGCCGCGCACTTCGCCGACCAGCGGGTGATCCTGCAAATCACGCAGGCGCTTCTGCATATAGGCGCCGCGGTCCCGCGCATTGGCAACCAGTTGGCGCTCTTCAATGATCGCAAGGTTTTCCAATGCCACAGCCGCCGCCACCGGATGGCCCGATGCTGTGAAGCCGGTACCAAGCGTGCCGATCTTATGGCTTTCCTCGGCAATCGGCGCATAGACGCGCTCATTGATGAGGAATGCTGAGATTGGCAGATAGGATGACGAAAGCTGCTTCGACATGACCAGGATGTCCGGCTTGATGTCAAATGTCTGGCTGCCGAACAGGTTGCCTGTCCGTCCGAAACCGCAGATGACTTCGTCTGCGACCAGCAGAATGTCGTAGCGCTTGAGAACAGCCTGCACCTTTTCCCAGTAGGTTCTCGGCGGCACGACCACGCCCCCAGCGCCCATCACCGGCTCGCCGATGAAAGCGGCAATGGTGTGCGGACCTTCCGCGAGAATCAGTTGTTCCAGTTCATCGGCCAGCCGCGTTGCGAACTGCTCCTCGGTCTCACCCGCCTGCCCTTCGCGATAATGATGCGGACAGCCCGTATGCAATATCCGGTCGATCGGCAGATCGAAGGAGCGGTGATTGTTGGGCAGTCCTGTCAGGCTGGCTGAGGCAATCGTCACGCCGTGATAGCCGCGCTTGCGCGAAATGATTTTCTTGCGCTCCGGTTCGCCCAGCGCGTTGGAGCGATACCAGATCAGCTTGATGACGGTATCATTGGCTTCGGAACCTGAATTGGTGAAATAAGCCTTACTCATCGGCACGGGAGCCATCGAAACGAGCTTTTCAGCCAGATCGATGACGGGACCATGCGAACGATAGGAGAAGGTATGATAGAAGGGCAGCTTCTTCATCTGCCGCGCAGCCGCTTCCGCCAGACGCGGCTCCGAAAAGCCGACGCCGACACTCCAAAGCCCGGACATCGCCTCGATGTAACGCTTGCCCGTTACATCCTCGACATAAATGCCGTCGCCGCGCTCGATGACAAGCGGGCCCTCCGCCTCAAGTCGGACAGCATCGGTGTAGGAATGCAGATGATAACGGATATCGCGGGCTTCGAGAGAGTTTGGCTGAGCAGTCATTCATTGATCCTCCGGAAAGATAATGAATTTGTAGCCCGTTTCAGAAAAAGCGCAAACCGGAAGCTGCTGAAAAATGCCCTTCGGAACAAACCGCCGAGGGACTTGGGAAGTATTTAGAGAAGTCCGAACGTGCGCGCCTTGGCGACCGCCTGAACCTTATTGACCGCAACCAGCTTTGTAAGCACGTTGCTGATGTGAAAATTCACCGTGCGTGTGGATATATTGAGGATCGTGCCGATGATTTCGGCCGTCTTTCCTTCACTCGTCCACCGCAGAATTTCCCGCTCACGCATCGTCAGGTTCACTTCCGACACGCAGTTCATGGTTGGAACATCGAGATGTTCATACATCGCCAGATGCAGCAGGTTGGCCACGATCTGCAATTGACGCCGCAACATTGAAATCTCGCCGGACGACAGCGCCGGACCGCTTCTGAGAAAGGACAGCATTCCAAACACGCCTTGCGCGGCCCAGCACGGTTGCGAAATGCCGACCCTGATGCCGAAGCGCTGGGCATCTGTCCATATCTGCGGAGCCTCCGCAAACAGCTTCGATGACCAGACCAGCGGCTCGATGCTGTTCAACGCCTTGCGAACCAACGGATCTATGTCCGCATATTTTTTGTCGGCATAATGATCGGTCCATTCCTGGGGCAACGAGCCAAAACTAAGCCATTTGACCACGCCGTTCAGCAGTGGAATGCGCATGAGATAGGCCGTGTGTGCAAATCCGCACTGTCTGGCATAGGTATCTATGTATTCAAGGAGCTGTCCGGCATCGTCAGCAGATTGCATGGATTCATAAATTTGTTCCCATTTCATTGCAGACATCCCAATTAAAGACTAATTTTGAATTTATTAAAATGTGGCGCCCTTACATAAAACAGTTGCGCGATTGATGGCTACCACAACCATCGGTTTCTGACTATATAGCAAAATAGTTTCATATGAACTCAAAGTGATAAATTGTGAATATTTTTATCACAACAGTCGGTTACTAAATTAGCACTAAATGAAATACTTTGACTTCCCATACAGCCGCGAGCAGATCTGCGCTTCCGCTGCCGGAATAGCCAAAAACCTCCAACTGTTTCTTGTAAGCACTTTCGAATGGAACCCGTTTCATACTCCGCTGGAAATGCTCCTGCACCGCCGAACCTGAAACCGATTTGCATTCAGGAACAGTAGAGCCCTCTGACAGGTTCGGCAAACCTGTCAGAATGACTAGTATTTGAGATATGATTAATAGACGCCGGTGAGCGAGAGGCCCGCGACGGCCGGTCAGGCCGCCGCATCCTCGTCTTTTCCAGCGCCCGGCAGATAATTGAGTATAGGGCCGAGCCAGCGCTCCACTTCCTCGACCGCCATGCCCTTGCGCGCCGCATAATCCTCGACCTGATCGCGCTCCACCTTGGCCACGCCGAAATAGTAGCTTTCCGGATGGCCGATATAGAGGCCCGATACCGAGGAGCCAGGCCACATGGCGTAGCTTTCGGTCAGTTCCACGCCCGTATTCGCAGTCGCGTCCAAAAGGTGGAAAAGTGTCGTCTTTTCGGTATGGTCCGGCTGGGCCGGATAACCCGGAGCCGGACGAATGCCCTTATACGGTTCCCCGATCAGCTCTTCCGGCGTATAGGTTTCGTCGGAAGCATAGGCCCAGAACTCCTTGCGCACCCGTTCATGCATCAATTCAGCAAAGGCTTCCGCGAAGCGGTCAGCCAGTGCCTTCACAAGAATGGCCGAGTAATCATCGTTGGCGCGCTCAAAACGTTCGGCTATCGCCACTTCGCCAATGCCCGCAGTCACGACGAAGCCGCCGACATAATCCTGCTTTCCGCTCTCGACCGGCGCCACGAAGTCGGACATGGCCACGTTCGGACGGCCATCGCGCTTGCTCAATTGCTGGCGCAGCGTGAAGAAGGTGGCAAGTTCCTGCTTCCGGCTTTCATCGGTGAAAAGACGAATATCGTCCCCTACCGCATTGGCTGGCCAGAAGCCGACGACAGCTTTTGGCGCGAACCAATTTTCGTCGATGATCTTTTTCAGCATGGCCTGCGCATCGGCCCAGAGCTGGCGAGCGGCCTCGCCCTGCTTTTCATCTTCCAGAATCGCCGGATAGCGGCCCTTCAGTTCCCATGTCTGGAAGAAAGGCGTCCAGTCGATATAGCGGGCGATCTCCGTCAGGTCGTAATCATCGAAGGTTCTGGTGCCGGTGAAGGTCGGCTTTCTCGGTACAAAGCTCTCCCAGTCGAGCTTGTGCGCATTGGCGCGAGCGCGGGCGAGCGGCAGGCGCTGCTTTTCCGCTTCGTTGCGTGCATGGGCGGCTGCTACCTTGGCATATTCCCCGCGCAGGCCATCGATATAGGCCTGCTTGCCTTCCGGCGACAGCAGGCTGGATACCACGCCGACGGCGCGGCTGGCATCGATGACATAAACGGCCTGCCCACGTTCGTAGCGCGGATGGATTTTCACCGCCGTATGAACACGGCTGGTCGTGGCGCCGCCGATCAGCAGCGGAATGTCGAAACCTTCCCGTTCCATTTCCGCAGCGACATGCACCATTTCGTCAAGCGACGGCGTGATGAGGCCCGAAAGGCCGATCACATCCACTTTTTCGTCACGCGCCACCTGCAAAATCTTTTGCGAAGGCACCATGACGCCGAGATCGATGATCTCGTAATTGTTGCAGGCCAGCACGACGCCAACGATATTCTTGCCGATATCGTGCACGTCGCCCTTGACCGTTGCCATCAGCACCTTGCCGGCGCTCTGACGTTCACCGCCACCGATGCCATTTTCGGCGTTAAGGCGTTTTTCCTCCTCCATGTAAGGCAGGAGCACGGCCACGGCCTGCTTCATCACACGGGCGGACTTCACCACCTGCGGCAAGAACATCTTGCCCGCGCCGAACAGATCGCCAACCACGTTCATGCCGGCCATCAGCGGGCCTTCGATGACATGCAGGGGGCGTTCGGCAGACTGGCGCGCTTCTTCCGTATCGGCTTCGATATATTCGGTAATGCCGTTGACCAGCGCATGTTCAAGACGCTTTTCAACCGGCCATTCGCGCCATGTCAGATCCTGCGCCTTGGCTTCCTTCGAGCCTGAGTCGCGGAACCGCTCGGCGATTTCCAGCAGGCGCTCGGTCGAGTCAGAGCGGCGATTGAGCACCACATCCTCGCAAGCCTCGCGCAACTCGGGATCGATCGTGTCGTAAACCGCCAGCTGCCCGGCATTGACGATGCCCATATCCATGCCCGCCTGGATGGCATGATAGAGGAACACGGCATGCATCGCCTCACGGACCGGCTCATTGCCGCGGAACGAGAAGGACAGGTTCGACACGCCGCCCGACACATGCACATGCGGCAGGGTGGCGATGATCTGCCGGGTCGCCTCGATAAAGTCGACGCCGTAATTATTGTGTTCCTCGATACCGGTCGCGACGGCAAAGATATTCGGATCGAAAATGATGTCTTCCGGTGCAAAACCGACCTGTTCCGTCAGGATCTTGTAAGCGCGGGTACAGATTTCGACCTTGCGGGCTTCCGTATCGGCCTGCCCGGTTTCATCGAAAGCCATCACGACCACCGCCGCGCCATAGGCGCGGACAAGCCTGGCGTGATGAATGAAGGCTTCCTCGCCTTCCTTCATCGAGATGGAATTGACCACCGCCTTGCCCTGAACGCATTTCAGGCCAGCCTCGATCACCTCCCATTTGGAGCTGTCTATCATGATCGGCACGCGGGCAATATCAGGCTCGGCGGCAATCAGATTGAGGAATTCGACCATCGCCTTTTCGGAATCGATCAGGCCCTCATCCATATTGATGTCGATGATCTGCGCGCCATTGGCGACCTGATCCCGCGCGACATCGAGGGCTGCAGAGAAATCACCGGCCTTGATCAGCTTGCGGAAACGCGCGGAGCCGGTCACGTTGGTGCGCTCGCCCACATTGACGAAGGGAATGTCCTTGGTCAGCGTGAATGGCTCAAGGCCCGACAGACGCATCAGCGGCGCAACCTTGACGGGCTTGCGCGGCGGATGTTTTGCAACAGCCTCGGCGATGGCGCGGATGTGTTCCGGCGTCGAACCGCAGCAGCCGCCAACCACATTGACCAGACCGTCACGGGCAAAGCCCTCGATCTGTGCGGCCATTGCTTCCGGCGTTTCATCATACTGGCCGAACTCGTTCGGCAGACCGGCATTCGGATAGGCGCAGACAAAGGTATCGGCAATCGACGACAATTCGTCGAGATGCGCACGCATGGCATTGGCACCCAGCGCACAGTTGAGACCGATAGTGAATGGCTTGGCATGACGCAGCGAATGCCAGAATGCGGTCGGTGTCTGGCCCGACAGCGTGCGGCCGGAAAGATCGGTGATCGTGCCGGAAATCATTACCGGCAGAAAAATGCCTTTTTCCGCAAACACTTCTTCACAAGCGAAGACGGCCGCCTTGGCATTGAGCGTATCGAAGATGGTTTCAATCAGGATGATGTCGGAGCCGCCGTCGATCAGCCCCCTGATCTGCTCGGCATAGGCAATGCGCAGGTCGTCGAAGGTGACAGCACGAAAACCGGGATTGTTGACATCCGGCGACAGGCTCGCGGTGCGGTTTGTCGGCCCGAGAGCACCCGCAACGAAGCGGCGGCGACCGTCCTTCTGCTCGGCACGCAGGGCGGCGCGGCGGGCAAGGCGCGCGCCATCGCGGTTCAGCTCATAGACCTGATCTTCCATGCCGTAATCGGCCTGCGCAATCCTCGTGGAGGAGAAGGTGTTGGTTTCGAGAATATCCGCGCCCGCAATGGCGTAGGCGTAGTGGATTTCCTCGATAGCCTTGGGCTGCGTCAGTGTCAGAAGATCGTTGTTGCCCTGAAGCTGGCAATCGCAGGCACCGAAACGCTCACCGCGAAAATGCTCTTCATGAAAACCAAGCCCCTGGATCTGGGTTCCCATCGCGCCATCGAGGATCAGGATGCGCTCACGCGCCGCCTTGGTGAGAGCTGCCAGTACTTCGGGGCCATCCGGCTGCGCTGCCGTTGCACCAAAAAGACCTTCGAGGGAAGAGGCCATAAAACACCGCCTGTATTCTGTCTGTTACCAGGCAACGGGGCCGGTTCGCGACGTCAAACCGGAATTGCCTGCCATACGCATCTTGCGAAGGTCGCTTAATGACATAAACATATCTTTATGTCAATTCGGAAGCCGTTCTCCAATCGCATTGCCGGAGATCAACGATCTGTTGCCGGGTCCAAGAAATTGTGACTGCGGAGGGCCACCGCTCTGCCATAATGTCGGGCGTAAAATGGGCGCAGGGACGAAATGTATTGTTTATTTTTGCGCGCATCCTCACCGAAGGCGGTTTCGCATTTTCGGGATGCGCTGTGAGGAGAGACCAATGAAAAGGTTTGCTTATTCCCTGTTTGCCGCATGCCTGTCACTCGGCCTGGGACTATCCGCAGCTTCCGGGACTGCGAATGCGGCGCAACCATCTCTAATGGCGACGCCGTCCGCACAGACTTCGGCGCCGAATGTGCATCAGGTCCAATATTACGATTACCGGGGCGACCGTCGCTACTGGCGCGAACATCGCCGCCACTGGCGGCATGACTACCCGCGTTACCGCCCACACTATCGCTATGACCGACGCTATTGGGGACCGCCGCCTGCCTACCGCTACCGCGCAGCGCCAGTCTATCGCGGCGGCAACCCGCATGTACGCTGGTGCTACAATCGTTATCGCTCCTACCGAGCCTATGATAACACGTTCCAGCCCAATTACGGGCCACGGCGCCAGTGCTATTCGCCATATCTCTAAAACGAACAAGCCCCGGTTTCCCGGGGCTTGTTCTAAATGAACTGGCTCAAAAATCAGGTAACATAAGCACCGATGGAAGCCGCGACTAGGCCGATTGCGACCGCAATCATCACGCCATAGACGCGCGGCTTGTCGAAAAGAACGGCGAAAGCTGAAAACCAGCCGACGACCGCCGCGCCAAGCGCGAATAAAAAGCCCGGCTTGTCGCCGTGGTACAGGTTGGCCGCCATGAGACCGCCGATGATCAACGCGCCAAAAACGATCATCAACCCTGTGGCATATCGCTCGTAATCGTCCATTTAAATTCCTCGGTTCCGCTCCCGCCGTGACAGGTGCCGGAAACTTTCGTCAATCCATTTGGCCATTTAAGGGCATTGGCCGGTCGCTTTCACACAATCATTATTCGTGTCGTTCTTCAACCATTTCGCTGCGCCATTTTTGGCAATTGTTGCGACTTTTCACGTGAACGTTCCTGTAGCGGCCCGATAAGCGGCCCGATAAGCGGCCCAATAAGCGGCATTGTCGCGATCAAAACCGTGCTAACATCACAGTCATGGAATCGTCAGGCGTCACCATTTTCGAAACAGAGATCGGACCGTGCGGCATCGCGTGGCGCGGCGAGAAAATCGTTGGCGTCGAAATCGGAGATGCCGGCGAAAAGGAAACCCGGTATCGTCTGCGCGAACGGTTTCCGGGGGCAGACGATACTGAGGCGCCGGCTTTCGTTACCCGGGCAGTCGAGGGTGTGCGTGCGCTTCTCGCCGGAGACGATGTTGATTTTTCGGGCACGCCGCTGGCGCTCGATGCCCAACCCGACCTCAACCGGCAGGTTTATGAAATCATCCTCGAGCTGAAAACGGGCGAGACCACGACCTACGGCGCAATTGCCCGACGGATCGGTGATGTGAGTCTCTCACAGGCTGTCGGCTATGCGCTGGGCAAGAATCCGTTTCCGATCATCGTGCCATGTCACCGCGTGCTCGGCTCCAATGGCAAGGTCGGCGGCTTTTCGGCGGCGGGTGGCACGGCGACGAAGCTCAGGCTTCTCAATATTGAACGGGCGAGAACGTCCAGCGAGCCCGATCTTTTTGGCGGCCTGCCATTGCAGGAAAGGCCGCAGGCCGACTGGTAGTTATCATTTGCGAACGCAAAACCGTTTCGCGCTTGGCTCGAAAATGCTTCAGCCCTTGTCCGTCACCACATCTGCGGAAAAACGCAATTCGCGCATGGGACGCACAAGCTGTGTCGTGGCGTCGTAAATCGGATGCTTCTTGAAAGCGAAAAGCGCTTCTTCATCCTTGAACTCGGCATAGACAACCAGATCGATGCGGTCGCACATCGGGTCGACCTTGGAATTCGGCAGGACTTCAAAAAGGTCAGCGTGGGGAATGGCGGCAAGTTGCTCCAATCCCCTTTTGACAGTCTCGATATCCTGATCTTGCCTGACGCTGAAGAAAACAATGTGCCGGATCACGCCGCGACTCCCTGAAATTGCTGAGGCGTGTCTAGCGCATCAAGGCGCGCAGAAAAATGGCAAATTTGAGCGATGCGCCTAACTTGCCTTGACGCGACGCCAGGCAAACCCGCCCTCTTCCGGAATGGAACCGCGACCCGGCTGATAATATCCCGGCGTGTCGACAAGCCGGTTTTCATCAAGACGCTTCTGCGCGACCTTGTTTGTCACCTGCAATGTGTCGAAGCCCGTGCGCAGCATCAGGCTCGCCTGATCGATCAGCACGTCACCAACGGCGCGCAATTCGCCCGCAAAGCCTTCACGGCGCAAAATCTCGGCCTTGGAATAGGAGCGTCCGTCATTGAATGCCGGAAACTGCAAGGCGATCAACGGTATCCTGCCAAGATCGTCCAGAAGCGGATCGATTGCTTCGCCCGGCGCAACAGTAACGCCGATCCGGCGGTTGGAGGCGCGGCGGCGCTCCTCATCCAGCCCGAGCCAGATGGCCAGCGGAATGATGACAGCCGAAGCATCGCCCGCCGCGTCCAGATCGTCGGCAAAGACATAGTCGTCCTCGCGAAAGCCATCGGCAGACCAGAGTTTTGTTTCGTTGATTTCACTCATTTGCGGTCCATGGCTCCCAATGTTTTAAGGCTGTCGGCAAGACCCGTCAGATGGATGCCGCATTCTGTCTTTTCCGATCCCGCCCAGCGCCCCGCACGTTGATCCTCGCCATCGCCCACGGGGCGCGTGCATGGCATGCAGCCGATGGAGCGATAGCCCTGCGCGGTGAGCGGATGCGGCGGCAGATCGTGCTTTTCGGCATAGGCCTTCAAGTCCGCCGCCTGCCAGCGCGCCAACGGATTGATACGGATGCGCGGGCCGACCGATTCAAATACCGGCAAACTTTCACGGGTCGATGCCTGAAACTGCTTGCGGCCTGTCATCCAGGCCCGATAGGGCGCGACAGCCCGCGCCATCGGCTCGACCTTGCGGATGAAGCAGCAGCGGTCCTTGTCGGTCATCGACAGGGCGCCGAACGGGTCTTCGCTTTTGAGACTTTCCTCGACGGGAAGAATGTCCTGCACATCGGTCAGACCAAGCCGGTCCACCAGATCGTGCCGATAATCGAGCGTCGCCCGGAAATGCTTTCCCGTATCCAGAAACAGAACCGGGGTCGCCGGGTCGATTTCCGAGATCATATGCAAAAGCACCGCCGATTCCGCGCCGAAGGAAGACACGACCGCGATCTGCCCCCCATAGAGTTCATGCGTGGCAAGCGCGATCACTTCCTGCGGGGAAGATGCGCCGTGGCTAGCCTCAAGAAGGCGGGCTTCGGCGGCAGCACTTTCTTCGGCATCAAGCTGCACGGCTGAGTTCTCCATAAAGCGCGCGTTTGAACGGCTCCATTCCGACGCGGCGATAGGCGGCAAGGAAGGTCTCCTCCGCGCTCTCACGCAAGGCGAGATAGGTGTCCACCACCGTCTCGATGGCATCCACCACGTCTTCCGAGGAGAAACCGCGACCGGTGATTTCACCGATGGCCGATTGCTCGTCCGCCGAACCGCCAAGCGTGATCTGATAGAGTTCCTCACCCTTCTTCTCGACGCCCAGAATGCCGATATGGCCGACATGATGATGGCCGCAGGCATTGATGCAGCCCGAAATCTTGATCTTCAGATCGCCGATTTCGAGCTGGCGCTGCTGGTCGCCGAAGCGCTCGGAAATGCGCTGCGCCACCGGAATGGAACGCGCATTGGCAAGCGCGCAATAGTCGAGACCCGGGCAGGCGATAATGTCGGTGATGAGACCGGCATTGGGCGTCACCAGACCATCCGATTGCAAGAGATCGTAGACGGCGGCGAGATCGGCCTTGGCGACGTGGGGCAGAACCAGATTCTGCTCGTGGCTCACCCGGATTTCATCGAAAGAATAGGTTGCAGCAATATCCGCGACCAGCTCCATCTGTTCAGCGCTTGCGTCACCCGGAATGCCGCCGATAGGCTTGAGCGAAATGGTGACGACCGCGTAATCCGGGTGCTTATGCGGCGTGACATTACGGGCAACCCAGCTCGCGAAAGCCGGATCGGCCCTTTGCGTGACGGCCAGTATCTCCCAGCCTTCCGGCCGCTGCGGCAGGTTCGGCATACGGAAATAGCTTTCGATGGCGTCAATATCGCGCTGCGGCAGCTTCAACTCACCGTAACGGATGTCTTCCCATTCGGCATCGATCTCGCGGGTCAGTTCCTCCACGCCCGTTTCGTGGACGAGAATCTTGATGCGCGCCTTGTACTTGTTATCGCGGCGACCATGCAGATTATAGACGCGGACGATTGCCGTCACATAGGTCAGCATGTCCTCGATAGGCAGGAAGTCGCGGATTTTCTTCGCCACCATCGGCGTGCGGCCCTGACCGCCGCCAATATAGACGGCCAGCCCCAGATCGCCTGCCTCGTTCTTCTTCAGCTGCAAGCCGATGTCATGCACCTGAATGGCGGCGCGGTCATGCTCCGAGCCGACAATGGCGATCTTGAACTTCCGCGGCAGATAGGAAAATTCCGGATGCAGCGAAGACCACTGGCGCAGGATTTCCGCGAATGGGCGCGGGTCGGCAACCTCATCGGCGGCAGCGCCTGCGAAATGATCGGCAGTCACGTTGCGAATGCAATTGCCCGAGGTCTGGATGGCGTGCATCTCGACTTCCGCCAGTTCCTCCAGAATGCGGGGCACGTCCTTCAATGCAGGCCAGTTGTACTGGATATTCTGGCGCGTGGTGAAATGGCCGAACCCACGGTCATAGACGCGCGCGATGTGGCCGAGCTTGCGCAACTGGCGGCTCGACAGCGTGCCATAGGGAATGGCCACGCGCAGCATGTAGGCGTGCAATTGCAGATAAAGGCCATTCATCAGGCGCAACGGCTTGAACTGGTCCTCAGTCAACTCGCCCGCCAGACGGCGCTCGACCTGATCCTTGAACTGGGCAACACGGGCCGCAACGAAATCGCGGTCGAATTCATCATAACGATACATAGGCTAGGTCCAAATCCGCAATCAGGAAGCGCGCTTCAATTCAGGCTTGTCGAGAGGCAAATCGCCGAAGGTCACGATGGTCGGGCCGGAGAGACGGATGCGTTCGCGCAAGCGGATCGGGTAAAGCCCCTCCTCGCGCTCCTCGACATCGATCACGTTCACATCCACGACCAGATTGGCTTTCGCGGCAGTCTTTCCCGCGTCTTCAAGCGCCTCGACGGCCTCCGCATGACGGGCGACCAGCGCGCCGTCGATGGTTTCCTGCCAGGAGCCATCGGCACCAAGCCACACAGCCTGCCCATCGATGAGGCGGTTTGCAGTGAGAACTTTTACGACCATTTCCAAACTCCAAACTTTTGTTAACCGCGCATCCTGCGCTCTAACTTTTTGTTTTTGAGCGCATCTTGTCCGAAAACCGCTGCACACTTTTCGGGATGCGCTCTTAGGCTGCGACGGAAACCGGCTTGAGCGCCAGCGCTTCGGCCTTGTCGATTGCTGCACCGGCGACCGCATCGCCAATGATCACCATGACCGGGCCGGAAAGCTCCTTGCGGCTTTCGAGATCCGGCAGATCCTTCAACGTTCCGTGGAACAGGCGCTTGTCCTGACGGCTCGCATTTTCCACGACTGCCACGGCAGTATCTTCATGCAGGCCCGCCGCAATCAGGCGCGCGGCAACGGAAGCCGCGACCGTCGAGCCCATATAGACGGCGATGGTTGCACCGGAGACGGCAAGTTTTGCCCAGCCCGGCAGCACATCGCCTGTCATGTCGTGGCCGGTCGTAAACACCAGCGACGACGCGACGCCGCGCAGCGTCAGCGGCAGTTCCATATCGGCTGCGGCAGCGAAGGCCGAAGTAATGCCGGGCACGATCTCGAAGCCGATACCGGCAGCACGCAATGCCGCAATTTCCTCGCCTGCGCGTCCAAACACCAGCGGATCGCCGGATTTAAGCCGAACGACACGCTTGCCTTCCCGGCCGAGCGTTACCAGCAGGCGGTTGATCTCTTCCTGGCTCTTGGAATGGCAGCCCTTGCGCTTGCCGACGGAAAGGCGTTCCGCGTCACGGCGGCCCATGGTAATGACACCCTCCGGCACCAGGGCATCATGCACGATCACATCGGCTTCCATCAAAGCGCGGTGCGCCCGCAGGGTCAAAAGGTCCTCGGCGCCGGGACCGGCACCCACCAGCCAGACATAACCGGATGCGTCCAGTGGCCGCTCGATGAGATCATTGGCAGCGCGATAAGCCCCTTCTCGGTCGCCATCTTCAATGGCGCGCGAAACGCTGCCCGAAAAGAAACCGCGCCAGAAGCTGCGACGCGCCAGCCCTTTCGGCAGCACGCGCTCGACCAGTGGACGCCAGCTTTCGGCAAAATGCGCAAGCTCGCCGAGGCGGGGCGAAAAGGCGGCATCGATCCGCGCACGCACCATCTGCGCCAGTACCGGGGCCGAACCTTCGGTGCCGATGGCGATCGCAATGGGGGCGCGGTTGACGATGGCTGGCGTCAGAAAATCGCAAAGCGCAGGCCGGTCCACCACATTCACCGGAACCTTCTGCGCCCTGGCCAATGCAGCGACGGCGCGATCCTGTGCTTCATCGCCGGTCGCGACGAAGACGAGCTTTGCGCCTTCCAGCTGTTCGCTGGCAAAGGGAGCTGCGACGTGCTCCACATCATGCGCGGCGATGAAATCGGCCAGATGGTGTTCCGGTTCCTCCGCGACGATACGAATGCGGGCGGAGGTCTGCGCCACGAGGCGCGCCTTGTTCAAGGCTTCCTCGCCGCCGCCAACGACGACAACCACCTCGTCCGAAACCCGGAAGAAGGCGGGAAAATCAGCCAGCAGACGCTTCTGCGAAAAAGACATGAGCACCATCCTTTGAAGCATTTCCAGCGAAAGCGGATACCGGTTTCGTGTCTGGAAAAGCATCAGGCAACAAGACGGTGCTATTATTCATGGAAGGGCCTTGCTTTATAAGAAACGCCCTTGCGCGCGAAAATCTCGCCGCGCATCACTTTTTCTCAAATCAGGCAATTGCAGGATTTTCATTCCCGGAAGCGGAGCAAATATACTCTACAATTTTTATAGGATTTACATAGACTTATAAGTAATTGCGGCTGGTGAAGAATGCTGGCACATGCTTCGGCCACCGCCTCGGCAGCACGGCGATCAGGTCGAAACGCAGCGACAGTCGGGCATGATCGGGCTGGCGTTGCAGCCAGAGATCGGCTGCGGCTTCGATACGGTGCATGGCTTGCGGCGTGACGGCCAGTTGCGCAGCTTCGAGGCTGTTCCGCGCCTTGACCTCGACGATGAGCACCAGATCGCCGCGCCGGGCGATCAGGTCGATCTCGCCAAGCCTTGTGCGATAACGCCGCGCGACGACCCGAAAACCCTTGAGGAGAAGCACCACCGAAGCAAAGCGCTCGGCGCTATGTCCGCGAAAGAAAGCAGTTCGCTTTTTCTCGCGGAGGTCCGTCATGGCTGATCCGATTTCAGTTGCATGAGGCGCTGATAGAGCACCGATTTCTGCCCGCCGGTCATACGCGCCGCCTCGCCTGCGGCCTTGGATGGCGGCAGTTCGGCGGCAAGCGACAGAAGCAGCCTGTCGATATCTTCTTCGCTTTGGGCAACAGCATCGCCGACAGGCGGGCCAACCAGCAGTACGACCTCGCCGCGAATACGATCCTCGCCATCGAACTTTTCCGCAAGTTCACCCAGCGATGCCGTGACAACGGTTTCATAGGCCTTGGTCAATTCGCGGCAAAGCGCGCCCGCGCGTTCCGCTCCGAAAGCGGCAGCCATGTCGGCCAGTGTCGCGGCCGTGCGGTTGGGCGACTCGTAGAACACCAGCGTTGCGTCGATATTTTTGAGGCTCTCAAGCTTCGACAATCGCTGTCCGTGCTTGGACGGCAGGAAGCCGCAGAACATGAAGGCATCGGTCGGCAGGCCGGAAGCGGCAAGTGCGGCCAGAACGGCGGAAGCACCCGGAACAGGCACGACACGGATGCCCGCCTCGCGCGCCTCCCCCACCAGCCGGAAACCGGGATCGGAAACAAGGGGGGTTCCCGCGTCGGAGACGAGCGCGACGCTTTTGCCCGCCGTCAGCGCAGCAATCAGCTTTTCACCGGCCTCTGCGGCATTGTGCTCGTGATAGCTGATCGGACGGCGCGCTATGCCATAGCGGTCGAGCAGGACGCGGGTGACACGGGTATCCTCGCAAGCCAGAATATCGACGGAAGCCAGCGTTTCAATGCCGCGCAGGGTCATATCGCCGAGATTGCCGATAGGGGTCGAGACGATATAAAGCGCAGGCTCCAGCGGTCGGGCACGCATCACCGTGCCGCCCACCACATATTCCCGCCGCTCACCGCCCGTTTCATCCGTCATCATGCGTCCTTCAGTGTCTGAATCAAGCGGCCAGATCGGCGACCAACGCATCCAGCACCAGCGCGCCATCCGGCGTTGCGCGGATGAAGCTGCCATCCATCGGTTCGATCATGCCTTCCGCGATCAGTTTCGCCAATCGCTTTTCGTCGACGGCATGGCCTGAAAGCCGCTCGTAACGGGCAAGGTCGATGCCTTCACGCAAGCGCAGGCCCATCATCAGGAACTCGTCGCCTTCCTGCTCGCCATCGAGATATTCTTCCTCGATAATGCCGTGGCCGTTGCGCTCGACCTTGTCCAGCCAGGTTTCCGGGTGTTTTTCGGTCATGGTGACGGTACGCACATCGTTTTCCACGAACCGCCCATGGGCGCCGGGACCGATGCCGACATATTGCCCGTAACGCCAATAGACGAGATTGTGCTGCGACTCGCGCCCGGGCACGGCGTGGTTGGAAATTTCATAGGCCGGAAGCCCGTGCTCAGCCGTCACCCTTTGCGTTTCCTCATAAAGGGCTGCGGCGTGATCCGGGTCGGGCGTCGTCAGCTTGCCCGCCTTCCAGAGATTGTAGAACTGCGTGCCTTCCTCGATCGTCAGCTGGTAAAGCGACAGGTGATCGGCAGCAAGGCCGATGGCTTCCTTCAGCTCCTCGCGCCACGCCTCTATGGTCTGGTTCGGGCGCGCATAGATCAGATCGAAGGACAGGCGCGGGAAAATCTCACGCGCCAGCCGGATTGCCGCCTTGGCTTCCTCGACCGAATGCATGCGCCCAAGACGGCGCAGATCGGGATCGTTGAGCGCCTGAATGCCGAGCGACACGCGATTGACGCCTGCCGCGCGATAGCCGCGAAAGCGATCCGCTTCCACGCTGGTGGGATTTGCCTCCAGCGTCACCTCGATATCCGGTGCAACGGACCAATGGGACGCAATCCCATCGAGAAGAGCGCCAACCGTTTCGGGCTGCATCAGCGACGGCGTGCCGCCGCCCAGAAAAATGCTGGTGATCGTGCGCGGGCCGGTGCGTTCGCGCAGGCATTCCATCTCACGAAGAAACGCCTCGGAAAAGCGGGCCTGATCGACCGGCTTGTGCCGAACATGGCTGTTGAAGTCGCAGTAGGGACATTTGGCCAGGCAGAAAGGCCAGTGCAAGTATACGCCGAACGCATCTTCCCCGTTTGCGCGCGCGATCGGTATCGCCCCGGCGGTATTTGCGCGGGCAGCGTCCATTGCCTGCAAAGGGGGAAACAGCTTGTTCATTTCGCAGGCGCCGCTTCCACATTGAGCGCTTTTTCGGCAAAAAGCTTGAAGGCGCGCGCACGGTGCGACAGGGCCGAAGCGTCGCCCGGTTTCCAGCCATGCTTCTCGTCGGCGGTCATTTCGCCGAAAGTCTTTTCATAGCCGTCAGGCAGGAAAATCGGGTCGAAACCGAAACCGGTATTGCCCCGCGGCGGCCAGACAATCGTGCCTTCGACCTCGCCACGGAAATATTCCGCCTCGCCATCGGGCCAGGCGAGACAGATGACCGATACAAACCGTGCCTTGCGCTGCTGCGGTTCAAGGGCGCCTTTTTCCTGCAGCAGGTTCTCCACCTTCTGCATCGCCATGTCGAAATCGCGGGTACCGTCCTCGGTCTCGGCCCAGTTTGCCGTGTAGACCCCCGGATCACCGTCAAGCGCATCGACCATCATGCCGGAATCGTCCGAAAGGGCGGGCAGTCCCGTTGCTTCGGCAGCCGCGAGCGCCTTGATATAGGCGTTTTCCTCGAAAGTCGTACCGGTTTCATCCGGCTCCGGCAGGCCAAGGGCAGCTACAGAACTGACCTCGAAACCGAACGGGCCGATCAGGCCGTCGAATTCCTTCAGCTTGCCCGCATTGTGCGAAGCAACGATCAGCTTGCCCTGTTCCAGTTTTCTCATTTTCAGTTCCATAGTTTGGGTTCGGCAATCTCCAGCGAATTGCCGGACGGATCACGGAAGTAAATTGAATGCGCGCCATTCGGCCAATCGAACTCGGCCTCTATCGCCACGCCATGTCTTGCCAGATGGCTGCGCCAGCCTTCCATCTCCTCCCGGCTTGCGGCAAAACAGACATGACCGGGCCCGCTGGTGCCGTGGGCCGGTACGGGCAAATGTCCGGCGGGCGGCGGCTTCAACGTTTCTTCCGCCTTGAAGAGAAGCAATATGCCCTCTCCGCAGCGGAAAAATGCATTGCGCTCGCTGACTTTGCCAACCGGCTCCAGTCCCATTGTTCCCTGATAGAACTCTATCGCCTCGGCGACATCGCGGACATAGAGAGCGGTTTCAAGAATACGTGCTGCGCGCATGGATGAGGTCTCCTCGATATATGGAGCAGACCTCGTTCCTATCAGGCGACAGCCATTTTCTGCAAGGACACAAGACGATCAATGCCGCCGCGAGCAAGCTTCATCAGGCTGGCGAATTCTTCTTCCGAGAAAGGCGCACCTTCCGCCGTTCCCTGAACTTCAACGATCCCGCCCTTGCCGGTCATCACGAAATTGCTGTCGGTTTCGGCGACAGAATCTTCCGCATAATCCAGATCGAGCACCGGCTCGCCTTCATAGATGCCGCAGGAAATCGCGGCGATATGGTCTTTCAGGACCTTCTCGACGCGCACCATCTGGCGTGCTTCCATCCAGCGCAGGCATTCATGAAGCGCCACCCAGCCGCCGGTGATAGCCGCCGTGCGGGTGCCGCCATCGGCCTGAATGACGTCGCAGTCCACGGTGATCTGCACTTCGCCGAGCGCCTGCATGTCGACAACGGCGCGGAGGCTTCGTCCGATCAGGCGCTGGATTTCCTGCGTGCGGCCACCCTGCTTGCCAGCGGCGGCTTCGCGGCGCATGCGGTCGCCGGTCGAGCGCGGCAGCATGCCGTATTCCGCCGTGACCCAGCCCTTGCCCGTATTGCGCATCCAGCCCGGCACCTTTTCTTCAAGGCTTGCGGTGCACAGGACATGCGTATCGCCAAACTTGACGAGGCAGGAGCCCTCGGCATGTTTGGAGATGCCGCGTTCGAAAGAGACGGCGCGCATTTCGTCAGCCGCACGCTTGGATGGACGCATTGAGAATTCCTCGATTCATTTACCTGTGCGGCTTTTTAGGCTTCCCACACACAAATAGAAAGGCGCTCTGCCCGAAAAACCGACAGAGATGTTGAGAGCCCTGTCACTATAACCTAAAGCCTTTGACGCTTTGGCTTGTGCCCTTATATTTGGCCTATGTCATTCGTAAACTTCGCGACCATAATATGATGAAAACGCCGGAACACCAGCTTCTGAGTTCGCTCGACCAGCGTTCGCGCGATATTTTCAGGCTGATTGTGGAAACCTATCTGAACGATGGCGATCCGCTCGGTTCACGCAACCTGTCGCGATTGCTGCCGCACACGCTTTCGCCTGCGACCATCCGCAATGTCATGAGCGACCTGGAGCATCTGGGCCTTATCTATGCGCCGCATGTCTCGGCCGGACGCCTGCCGACGCAGATCGGACTGCGCTTCTTTGTCGACGCATTTCTGGAAGTGGGCGACCTGCCGCCGGAGGAACGCTCCTCCATTGAAGCGCAGGTTCGTTCCGCCGGCATAAACAATTCGGTCGAAAGCGTCCTGACAGAAGCAAGTCAGGTTCTTTCCGGCCTGTCGCGCGGCGCGGGCCTCGTGCTGGCCACCAAGGCGGAAGGCGCGCTCAAACATATCGAATTCGTTCGTCTGGAGCCGACCCGGGCGCTTGCAGTTCTGGTCATGCAGAATGGCGACGTCGAAAACCGCGTCGTCAACCTGCCCGTCGGCATCAGCAATTCGCAACTGGTCGAGGCATCGAATTTTCTCAACGCGCATATTCATGGCCACACGCTTTCCGAAGCCAAGGCGGAGCTGAAAAAGCTGACGGAAGAAACGCGGCAGGAACTCGACCAGCTGTCGCAGGAACTGGTTGCCCAGGGACTGGCGGTCTGGAGCGGAGCCGGAACGGATCAGCCGGCGCGGCTGATCGTGCGCGGGCGCGCCAATCTTCTGGAAAACATCCATGCGCAGGAAGATATCGAGCGGCTGCGCCATCTCTTCGATGACCTTGAAACCAAGGATGGCATGGTCCAGCTGCTCGATCTTGCGGAGGCGGGTTCGGGCGTACGCATCTTCATCGGTTCGGAAAACAAGCTTTTCTCCCTTTCCGGCTCGTCGCTGGTGGTGGCCCCCTATCGCGACAGCGAGCAAAGGGTTATTGGTGCCCTGGGGGTCATCGGGCCGACACGGCTCAATTATGCGCGGATCGTCCCGATGGTGGACTATACCGCACAGATCGTGTCCCGGCTCCTGCGTTAACTGTGAGACTTGCCGGGACAAACCAAGGCACTGAAAATAGACCTTGATTTTATTGGCATGAAACTCGATATCCGCCCCAGACGATAGTTTGTTTTTCGCATTATCCGACGCAAAGGCTCATGCAGTTTTGCTGGAAATGCTCTATTCAAGACGGAAGTAGCATCATGGCTGACGAAAAAAACAAATCCCAGAACCCCGATCTTGAGCAGCGCGATATCAACAATCCCCGGGATCGTGAGGCGCTCAACCGTGCTGCCGACGAATTTCTGAAGGCGCGCAAGGCCGAAGCCCGTGCAGAAGCTGCCGAGGACGAAGCCGAAGCGGAAGTGGACGATACCGCGAACCGGATTGCCATGCTGGAAGCAGATAATGGCGAACTGAAAGACCAGTTGCTGCGCGCCGCCGCCGAAATGGAAAACCTGCGCAAGCGCACCCAGCGCGACGTACAGGATGCGCGCACCTATGCGGTGACCAATTTTGCCCGCGACATGCTGTCGGTTTCCGACAATCTGCGCCGTGCACTCGAGGCTATCCCTGCCGAAGCCATGGCAACCGATGCCAGCCTCAAGTCGCTCGCCGATGGCGTCGAAATGACCGAACGCGCCATGCTCCACGCTCTGGAACGCCACGGCGTCAAGAAGCTGGAACCGGAAGGCCAGAAATTCGACCCGAATTTCCATCAGGCCATGTTCGAAGTGCCGAATGCGGATCTGCCGAACAACACCGTCGTGCAGGTCGTGCAGGATGGTTACGCCATTGGCGACCGCGTTCTGCGCCCGGCCATGGTCGGCGTCTCCAAGGGTGGCCCGAAGGCTACTGCCGACAATGGCGCTGCCGCTCCCGAAGGCAATTCCTGATCCGAACAAAAACCGACGAGAATTGGAGCGGCGGCTTTGTCTGCCGCTCTTTTCATATCTGCGGTCTGGTTTCCGATAACATGCATATTGCTATATTGGGACACACCGGTGAAAAGTTGTCACAGAGCATGCTTCCCGAAAGTGGGCACCGGTTTCGGGGGATTCCGGCGTTTCGTTTAAACGGGACATGCTCCGGCATGTGCGGAGGAGAGCAACAGCGTGACGATTCCTGAGTTTTTGAATTTCGCAGGCGTTTTCGTTTTCGCTGCGACCGGTGCTCTTGCCGCCTCGCGCCGCCAGCTCGACATTATCGGCTTTCTGTTCCTTGCCAATATTACCGGTATTGGCGGCGGGACATTTCGCGATCTGGTGCTCGGCGCGCCGGTTTTCTGGGTCGTCGAGCCCGCCTATCTGCTGGCCGGCACGCTGGCCGCGATCGTCGTCTATTTCACCGCGCACATGGTGGAGTCGCGCTATCGCGTCCTGCTCTGGCTCGATGCCATCGGTATGGCCGCCTATACGGTATTGGGTGCCGCCAAGGGGCTGGCGCTCGGTTTCGGGCCGTCCGTCGCCATCGTGACCGGCATTTCCACGGCCACGCTTGGCGGCATATTGCGCGACATGGTGGCTGGCGAGCCTTCCGTGCTGATGCGCCGCGAGATTTATGTCACGGCTTCGCTTGCCGGTGCGTGCCTTTATGTCCTGCTTGCCTGGCTGCATGTCGAACCAGCCATATGCGCAGTGGCGGCGGCTTTGACCGCCTTCGTCATTCGCGGGGGCGCCCTTTATTTCGGCTGGACATTGCCCGTCTATAAAAGCCGTCCCGGGCGCACCGAAGAAGAGCTTCAGCGCGACCGGATAATCAGGCCGGAATAAGCCTTATACCAGCCCGGCCTGGCTTGCGGCTGCCTGCAGGCTGAGTTGCGGGCGCGGGCCCATCTGCTGGATGATCAGGCCTGCCGCCAGCGAACCGAGACGCGCGCAATCTTCAAGCGAACGGTCGTTCGTATAGCCGTACAGGAAACCGGCGGCGTAAAGATCGCCTGCCCCCGTCGTATCGACCAGCGCATCGATTTCGATGGCGGGAACGGTCAGGGTCTGGTCGGGCGTGACCACGACCGCGCCTTTTTCCGAACGGGTGATGATTGAAAGCGCGCAATCCATGCGCACGGAGGCAATCGCCGTTTCGAGCGATTTCGTCTTATAGAGTGACTTGGCCTCGTCCTCATTGGCGAAGACGATATCGACCGTGCGCGAGCGCATAAGCTCCAGAAATTCCTCGCGATACCGGTCCACGCAGAACGGATCGGAAAGCGTCATCGCCATCTGGCGGTTTTTCTCATGCGCGATCTTCGATGCAAGGACAATGGCTTCCTTGGCGCGCGGCGGGTCCCACAGATAGCCTTCGAAATAGGTCACTTTCGCATCGGACACCTTGGAGGTTTCGACATCCTCCGGGCCAAGTTCCACACAGGCGCCAAGAAAGGTATTCATCGAACGTTCGCCGTCCGGCGTCACGAAAATCATGGAACGGGCGGTCGGCGAGCCATTTTCCAACGGGCGCGTATCGAAGGCGACGCCCTGCGCGCGGATGTCATGCGCGAAAACACGGCCCAGATGATCGGTCGCGACCTTGCCGAAATAGGCCGATCGTCCGCCAAGACTTGCAACGCCTGCTGCGGTATTTCCGGCGCTGCCGCCGGACATTTCCGTCACCGGGCCCGCAATGCGACCATAAAGCAATTCGGCACGATCCGCGTCGATCAGGTTCATCGCGCCTTTGACGATACCGTTTGTTTCCAGAAAAGACTCATCAGTGCGCGAAATAATGTCGACAATGGCATTGCCGATGCAAAGGACGTCGAATGTGGCCATGAGCGCGAGAAGCTCCCCTTTTGATTGGTCTCCTGTCCGCCAGAAGCAGATCGGTCACGTGGGTGCCGGTTTAGCCGTTTGCAATCCCTTTGGCTACCCTGCAAGCTTCCCTACCGTGATCGTGCGGCTTGCTTCGGAATGGAGGCATACCTATTTCCATCTTTGTCCACAGTCGGAATTGGGGCCAAAATGATCCTGGATGCTGCCTTGAAGGCTCTGAAGCGCCTGACCACACCGGAATTGCGCGCAGTTTTCTGGAAGACCCTCGGTTTGACGCTGTTGCTGCTAATCGGTCTTTGGGCCGCAGTCCGTCAAATCTTTTTTACTTTTGCCTGGCCATGGATGGAGCAGATTTTGCCCGGCATGCCGGATTGGGCAGGCTGGCTCGGCATCGTTGCCGCCATCGTTGCAGGTCTTGGCCTGGCGCTTGTGCTCGCATTGATGATTGCACCCGTTACAGCGCTGGTAGCAGGCCTGTTTCTCGATGATGTCGCCGAAGTAGTCGAACGCGAGGACTATCCCAACGATCCTCGCGGCACGCCGTTGCCGATCGGCCGTTCCATCGTCGTTTCGCTGAAGTTTCTCGGCATCGTCATTATCGGCAATATCGCCGCCCTACTGATGCTGTTCATACCCGGCATCAACCTGATCGCCTTCTTCGTCATCAATGCCTATCTGCTCGGGCGGGAATTTTTCGAGTTTGCGGCCATGCGCTATCGGTCCGAAGCTGAGGCGAAGGCGCTACGGTCACATTATGGCGTGACGGTCTTTCTGGCCGGGCTGCTGATTGCAGGCTTCATGGCGATCCCCATCGTCAACCTTCTCACCCCGCTTTTTGCGGCAACGATGATGGTCCATCTGCACAAGGCGATCTCGCAGCGCGAAAGCAAGCTCACGCCTGCGGCGGCAAGGGGATAAGCGGCGCGGGCACGTCGCAGGTTTTCGCCGGATATTTGCAGATATCCGCAATCACGCATTTCTCACATTCGGGCTTGCGCGCCTTGCACACATAACGGCCATGCAGGATGAGCCAGTGGTGTGCGTGAAGCATGTATTCGGCTGGAATGACCCGGACGAGGATGGCTTCCACGGCCTCCGGCGTCTTGCCGGGCGCAAGACCGATCCGGTTGCCGATGCGCAGGATATGCGTGTCCACCGCCATGGTCGGCTGGCCAAAAGCCATGTTCAGCACCACATTGGCCGTCTTGCGGCCAACGCCCGGCAATTTCACCAGTTCATCCCGGTCGCCGGGAACCTCGCCGCCGTGATCGCGGATCAGGGCTTCGGACAGGAGGATGACGTTTTTTGCCTTGTTGCGCCAAAGACCGATGGTACGGATATAGTCGCCGACTTTTTCCTCGCCGAGCGCCAGCATTTTGTGCGGCGTATCGGCAACGGCAAAGAGCCCCCGCGTCGCCTTGTTGACGCCTGCGTCGGTGGCCTGCGCCGAAAGAACGACGGCGACAAGAAGCGTGAATGCATTCACGTGCTCAAGCTCGCCCTTCGGCTCGGGTCTCTGGATGGAGAAACGGCGGAATATCTCGTGAATTTCATCCGCCGTATAAAGCGTGCCCCGCACCCGACGCTGGGAACGGGCAGGAGATGCGTTCACGGGCGATTTGATTTTGGCCTTTTCCATTCCGCCTCTATAATGGTTTCCCTATCGACAAAACAATCAGCAGCTTGACGCAGGCCGGATGCGGCGTTGCGAGATGATCTGAAAACGATGCACCACCCAGACGGCGCGGAACCCGACCGGTTCGACAAACCCATTTTCGAGGCCCTGCTCACGCCCTATCGTTCGCTGGGGCGGACGGGCTTTGCCGTGCTGATGGGAGCCCTGATCGGTTGCTGGATGTTCGTAGGCATTCTTTTCTGGTCCATCGGGGCCTGGCCCATCTTCGGGTTTTTCGGCCTTGATGTCCTGCTCATCTATCTGGCCTTCCGCTGGAATTATCGTGCCGCCCGGGCGCGGGAGGAAATCTCCGTATCGCGCTCCGCCCTGCATATTCGCAAATATGCGGCATCCGGCAAGGTGACCGCACATCGCTTCAATCCGTTCTGGACACGGTTCAAGGTTGCGCGAAAGCCTGACATTGGCATCACCGGCATGAGCGTCGAGAGCCGCGAGGCGAGCGTCGCGGTCGGCAAGTTCCTCAATCCCGACGATCGGGAAAGCTTCGCCACGGCTTTTGGCGCGGCTCTCGCCGAAGCGCGTCGGTAAGCGCTCCTAAAGTTCCCGGGTATCTTGCGCCTGAACTTCACCCTACGATGGAGTGAAGGAATCCGGATTGGCCCTTGAAGTCAGGCTTTTCACAAGCCATATCAGTTAGCGAAGAGTACGCCGTATGGGTTCTCTTCATAACGGTCGCTTCTCATCAAGGACTGATGCAATGACAAGAATGACACCGTTTTCGAGCCCTCTGCTGCTCGGATTCGACACGATGGAAAAGACGCTGGAACGGATCGCTAAATCCGGCGATGGTTATCCGCCCTATAATATTGAACGCCTGCGTGGCGAGACTGGCTCCGAACGTCTGCGCATCACCCTGGCGGTGGCCGGGTTTTCCAGCGACGACCTCGAAGTCATGACGGAAGACAATCAGCTCGTCATCCGCGGACGCCAGACCGACGATACCGAACGGGAATTTCTGCATCGCGGCATCGCCGCCCGGCAGTTCCAGCGCGTTTTCGTTCTGGCAGACGGTATGCGGGTTCTCGGTTGCGATCTGAAAAACGGCCTTTTGGCCATCGATCTCGACCGCCCGGAACCGGAGCGGCTGATCAAACGAATCAACATAGCGGTGAAAGACTGAAACTGTTCAGTTTTTGTTCAGCACAAGTCCGCTATATTGAAAATGTGAAGCTCTGAAGCGGCATGGTCGCAAATGACATGCCGACGAAATGGAGGCTACGACCATGAACCGACAGATATTCACCGAAAACGAATTCGCCCATCTCGGCGAAGGTGAAGTTGCCTATGTGCGCAAGATCCGTTCTGATGACCTTGCCCGCAGCTTCCCTGCCCTCCCACCGATCGAGCCGGGCCTGGAACTCTGGGCGCTGTTTGGCGCCAGCGGCGAGCCAATCGTGCTTTCCGATTTTCGCGCCACCGCGCTGCAGGGCGCACAGGAGCACGAACTGCGCACCGTGATGCTGCACTGATCTTTGGTGCGATAACGGCCATCGCCGGTATCGCGTCGCTGGCAGCATCTGCCTTCCCCGCACATCGTTTCTGCGAGCGGACAAACAAAACCGCCGTTCAAGCTGAACGGCGGTTTTGTTTACGAGAAACTATTTGAACTCAGGCCGCGTTGGACGCTGGCTGAGCGGTCAGGAATGAATAAAGCGCCTGCGCGTCATGCGTGCCGCGCAACTTCGCAACAGTATCGGCGTCGCGCAGCATACGGGCGATGCGCGAGAGAGCCTTCAGATGATCCGCGCCGGCATTTTCCGGCGCGAGAAGCAGAAAAACAAGATCGACAGGCTGATCGTCCAGCGCCTCGAAATCGACCGGGGTTTCCAGACGAGCGAAGATTCCGGCTATTTTGTTGATGTTCGCCAGCTTACCGTGCGGAATGGCAACGCCATTGCCCACCCCGGTGGAACCGAGGCGTTCACGCTGGAGAATTGTTTCGAAAACTTCGCGCTCAGGGAGACCGGTCAGTTCCGCAGCCTTCTCAGACAGAATCTGCAAAAGCTGCTTTTTGGAGCTGGCTTTCAGCGCAGGGATAATCGCCCCTGGCTGAATCAGATCACTAAGATCCATTCTCTCCGTTCCTTCTTCAATCAGGCCTTTTCAGCCCGGTTTTGGGAAGCGCACGCGGCCGCCGATCGCGGTCCGCTGCGTGCGCTTCAGGTTTGCCGTCAGGCGCGGGGCGCGGCCTGGCGGGTGACCATCGATGGATCGACCCAGCCGATATTGCCGTCCGCCCGACGGTAGACGATATTAACTTCATCATTGCCGGCATTGCGGAATACCAGAACCGGATTCTCGATGAGATCCAGTTCCACGACCGCCGACGCCACCGACATGGTGCGCAGGGCGACGGACGATTCCGCAACAATTGTCGGCGCGTAATCCGCCGGAAGATCCTCCTCTTCCTCCGGCAGGGGTGCCATAACACGATATGCAACGTCATCATAGATCGCATCCGGCTGCGTGGCAGGACGCGATTTCAGACGGCGCTTGTAGCGGCGAAGGCGGGTTTCGATCTTGTCCGCAGCCGCTTCGAAAGCCAGTTGCGGATCCTGTGCCTCGCCAGTGCTTTGCAGAGTCGCACCGCTATCGAGGTGCAGGGTGCAATCGGCACTGAAACGCGAACCGGACTTGGTGACCGTAACCTGTCCGGAAAAGCCATGATCGAAATATTTGCCGACCGCTTCATTAACCCGATCAATGATCCGGGTCGTGAAAGCTTCACCGACGTCCATATGCTTTCCAGATACACGCAGAGTCATTTGGCACACCTCATTTGCGTTACACCACAGAACCCAGTCTAATCACAAGGCGAGCGAAGCGCAAAGCGAACCAGCATCAAAGATGCTTTTCATCCAGTGCGTTTTCCAACCAGATCCATGATGCCGACGAGCTTCTCAGGCGCACTCTCCGCAGAGGTGTTGAAACACCTTCCGAAAAGCCTTTGAAGTCCTGGCTGCTCCCGGAAAAGCCCGTTGACGGGGTGGTTGCCACACATTTCTCTTACGTAACGCCCGGTTAGCGTCACCCGTTCGGATGACATGCCTTGGAACGCCACATTGTCCTTCCTTCAAACATATGCACAATCGCAATTTCTTCCAGAAATTACGCATTCCCGGACATTTCCCGCAGAAACATATGCTGGAAACGTCAATCTCATGCTTTCTCCCGAAAACCGGCCAATCCGGGAGATATGCTTCAATTCTGCTTTGGCGCGGCTTTCCGTATAACAAGCCGTATTACGGACCAGCGCCTCAGTTCACGCTGACCGCCTCTCGTGAAAGCCGGAAAACCGAGGCTTTAATTACGGGCCGCAGCGCGAGCCGGGCTTCTATTGGTTGAAATGGCGCTTGTCAATTGGCCCTCTTGCCACCTGGTCGCCCTGCAATGTCGATCTTTTCACAAATCGAGATCGAATTTTTCTGAATGAACAGCGCGACAAGTCAAAAATTTTAGAGCGTTCCTCCCCTGTTTTCACAGGAGAACGAAGCTTGAAATACATTTCGGGACCGCCTTGGCGGACGATCAGGAAGCCGACAATCTCGCCTTCTTTTCCCGCCTGCGTTGTACCGATGAGGCAATATTCATCGATTCCCGGTATTTTGCGACCGTTCTTCGCGCAATATCCACACCGTCCTTCTTGAGGGCATCCACGATGGCGTCATCGGAAAGCACGTCGTCAGGCTTTTCGGCGTCAATCATCTGGCGGATGCGATGGCGCACACTTTCGGATGAATGCGCGTCGCCTCCCTCGGACGAGGCGATGGAAGCATTGAAGAAATAGCGCAATTCAAACACGCCGCGTGGCGTCGCCATGAACTTGTTCGCGGTCACCCGGCTGATGGTGGATTCATGCATGCCGACCGCATCCGCGACAATGCGGAGGTTGAGCGGCTTCAAATGGGTCACTCCGTGGCGCAGAAAACCGTCCTGCTGCCGCACGATTTCCTGCGTGACCTTCAGGATAGTGCGGGCGCGCTGGTCAAGGCTGCGCACGAGCCAGTTCGCAGTCTGCATGCAGTCCGAGAGAAACGCCTTTTCCTCGGCTTTCACCGAGGCGTTCACCTCGGCATAATATTCATTGTTGACGATGAGGCGCGGCATGGCCGCGGCATTCAACTCGATGGCCCAGCCGTCATCGCGCGACGGCGTCACCAGCACGTCCGGCACGATGGCATCGGCGACCGAAATCTCGAACAATGCGCCCGGTTTTGGATCGAGCATGCGGATTTCGGTCAGCATATCGAGAATGTCGGCCTGATCGACGCCGCAAAGTTTCTTGAGCGTCGCGAAGTCGCGCCGCGCCAGAAGATCGAGATTGTCGATCAAAGCTTCCATCGCCGGATCGAACCGATCCTTGAGACGCAACTGTATCGTCAGGCACTCCCGCAGGTCACGAGCGAAAAGGCCATGGGGATCAAAGGTTTGCATGACACCGAGCACGCGCTCGATTTCGACCGTTTCCACGCCCAGGTTCTGGGCGAGCCCCACAATATCGACACGCAGATAGCCGCTCTCGTCCAGCGCGTCGGCAAGCGCGGTTGCGATGAACCGGTCCATCGTCGCGGAAAAAGTCAGCGCGATCTGTTCCGCCACATGCTCGCCCAGCGAAACCCGGCTCGCCGTGACCTGGTCGATGTCATAAGCGCTGGCTGAAACATATCCGTCGCCGCCAGCGGATTTCCATTGCGCGGCAAGGTCAGGCCCGATCTCATCGGAGCGACCCGGATCGTCGGGAAAGATGTTCTCAAGCGAACTGTCGAAGGTGGAAGAAAGGCTCTCCGCATCGCCGGAGACTTCCGTCTTGAACCAGTCGTCCTCCGACGCTTGGGACTCTATCTCTCCCTCATCGGCTTCTCCATCGTCGCGGACGGAATCCGAGCCTGCAAAATCATCATTTGCTGCCTCGATTCGGTCCAGAAGCGGATTTTTTTCAATTTCGGCGTCGAGAAACTGCTCCAGCTCCACATGCGTCATTTGCAGCAGTCTTATCGACTGCATCAACTGGGGAGTCATTACCAGCGATTGCGACTGACGGAAATCGAGCTTGGGCGACAATGCCATGCGACGCGTTATTCTCCCCGGTTTACCCCTGCCGACCTCCACGGACCGCATGTTCAGGCCGAACGGAATGAAAACTGGTATGAACCTTGCTTGTCAATTCAGAATGCGCGTTTTTCAAGCAAAAGGGGAAATTAGTCGCGGAAGGGATGGGCAAATGTGGAGGCGCACTGTTTCGCGCGCTCCCAGATCATGATGCGTCAACATGGGAATTTGGAGCGCCAGCCTGAATTCCTTCAGACCGATGGGCGCTCTAGAGAGTGAACTGGTCGCCGAGATAAAGCCTGCGCACGTCCGGGTTGGCAACGATTTCCGCAGGGCGTCCATGCGTCAGCACCTGACCGGCGTGAATAATGTAAGCGCGATCGATAAGGCCGAGCGTTTCGCGCACATTATGATCGGTGATCAGGACGCCGATGCCGCGGCTCGTCAGATGGCGGACAAGCTGCTGAATATCCGAAACGGCAATCGGATCGACGCCCGCAAAAGGCTCGTCCAGCAGCATGAAATTCGGGCGCGAGGCAAGCGCACGGGCAATTTCGAGACGGCGGCGTTCACCGCCGGAAAGCGAAATGGCGGGTGCCTTGCGCAAATGCGCGATGTGAAATTCTTCCAGAAGTGCGTCCAGTTCGGACGCGCGCTTGGAGCGATCCTTCTCCACCACTTCCAGCACGGCCTTGATGTTGTTTTCCACCGAAAGACCACGAAAAATGGACGCTTCCTGCGGCAGATAGCCAATGCCAAGACGCGAACGGCGATACATCGGCATCGATGTGACATCAAAACCGTCGATCTCGATGGAGCCCGCATCAGCCGGGACGAGACCGGTCACCATGTAGAAACAGGTAGTCTTGCCGGCACCGTTCGGCCCCAGAATGCCGACGGCTTCACCCGCCCGCACGCCGAACGACACGCCGTTGACGACCTGACGGCCGCGATAGCTCTTGCAGAGACCGCGTGCCACCAGCGTACCCTTGAGACGCGCCGACTTACCCGGCTGGCCGGGCATGGCTCCGGCAACATCGGATGGTGCGTTCACATTTTGCGATGCGTCTTGCGACCCGTCGGCCTTCTTGTTCCAGAACAATCCCACGCCTGCTCCGGTCAGTTCTGCTTGGGCGCAGCACCGCCCTGCTGTTGATCTTTCGGAGCCATGATGATCGATACGCGACCCTTGGACTGTCCCTTGCAGCTTTCGACATTGGCGCGTCCCGTATCGAGATGCGCGGTCAGCTTGCAGCCGGTCACGACATTGTCGCCATCGGTCAGCACCACCTTCTGCCCCTGGAGAACCATCACCTGGTTCTTGGCATCATAGCGGCCCGTATCGCCGGTTGCGACCTGGGTGCCAGACTTGAGATAGACTTTTCCAGAAATGTCGATGTGATCGATGCTCGACGAATCGAGGCCACCGACGCCAGCACTTGCCGGTTCCGGCGCCTGAGCGTCACCGTCCTTCTTGGCCTTGTTGTAATAGACCGTCATCTGGCCAGCCTTCAGCAGCGCATCGCCCTGCGAAACGGCAACATTGCCAGTGAAGACGGCAACGCCTTCCTTGTCGCGCATTTCAAGCTTGTCGGCGTCGATCTTTACGGGAGCCTTGCTGTTGGAAAGCTTCAGGCCGTTCACAGCCGCGCCTTCCTGCGCCAGAGAGGCTGCCGGGGCCGCGATCATGCCGAGCGCCAGAACTGCAAATCCCATCCGCAAAGTGCGGGCCATCGTACCCTTGTTCATCTTGCCCGTCTCGCGTTCCATATATCACCAGCTCCCCGAAGCATTCGACCATTCCTGGGCCGACATGCGGTCAGACGCAACATTAAGCACTTTGCGTCCAAATGGGAACATTCGGCATCGCAAAATGCGATCAAAAAAGCGGTTTAGAGCCTGTGGCATTCCGATTGCATCAGAATCACGCTCTAACAATTTGTTTTCGAGCACATTTCAATCCGAAACCGGCTTCGCAACGTACTCAAGCGCCCGCACAGATATGAATCGGTCCGAACGCTTCGCCTGTCCTCAAATCAGGCTTCCTTTTCAGGGAGCCTTGTTGGGCGAAACAACGCTGCCGTCAACGGTCATTCGAACCTTGTTCTCGAAAATCAGAACCTTGCCGTTGTCCTTGACCTGCATGCTGTCCGCCAGAATATGCGTGCTGCCGCTGCGGATGTCGACGGGCTTGTCGGTCGTGATCTGCCCGCTCTTCAGATTTACGTCCGCAGAATGCATCACCGCACGCAAACCATCATCCGTGGTAACAGTAAAGTCCTTATCAAGTTGCAAACGCCCATTGGCATTGTCGTAGACACCCGACGTCGCCTCGACCTTGGCCGTGCCCTTTTCACCAACCGGCAATTCGGCGGAAATGCCTTCCAGTGAAATCGCGCCGCTGTTCTTCGCATCCTGCGTCGCCTTGGCAGCGGTCATCGAATAGGGGCGGTTGTCCTTGGTGTATCCATTGAGGTGCGGGCTCGTCATGACAAGCTTGCCGCTTTCGCCGCCATTATTCACTTCCACCTTTATGGGCGTGTTCGGCGTCGCAAGAAACGTGTACCATGAGAACACGGCCGCCACGATAACAGCAGCCACCGGCAGCGCGGTCTTCAAGACGCGAACACGGACTGAATGGCGCTGTGCCGCATGGAAGAGCGCCTCTGCCTTCTCCGACGCCCCAAAACGCATGCCACCCTTGCCGCGACCCTGGGAGGTCACGTTCTGCGGCGCATGGCTGGGTGTCGTGTCGGCGGTCATGTTGCGTTCAGTTCCTCAATGCTTTCCTGGAATTCAATAATCGGCGCGCCTATGTCGCGCTTTTTCATTTCAATAAGGTTTATTTGGGGTGAAATAGACGGTCGCTCAATAGCTTCATACCGCACAAAACACCGCACCCGCCTCCCAACAGGACAGCAAGAACGGTTTATGTGCTTGATAATTCATCCCAATTTGCGCTCTACCAAGATTGGTAGAATGCTAATCAACTCTTTGATATCACAAATCTGGCCCAAATTACAGTCGGGTGTGGCGTCACCATGAAAGCTGAACCGGCAACAAACCGGGAATCGCGCGCGTCGTCATGACTATATATACCCGGTACGGGAGCATTTCGCGAAACAGGAACGATATCCGGCCAGTCCTATTTTTCGAAGAGACTTGCCGCATGCCTTCATTCAAGGCAAAAGGTGAACTGCAAGCGCGAACCACGCTATTTGAACGAACGGATGGACGGGAATGGCTCAAGACGCCGAAGCAATCATTGAACGCCGGAAATTGCGCAGAAAGCTGACAGTCTGGCGCGGAGCGTTCCTGCTTCTGATCGCAGCCCTGATCGCCGGTTTCGCTTCCTGGTCCATGCGCGGCACCAATTTCAGCCAGCCGCACATCGCCAAGGTTCGCATCGAAGGCACCATCTTCGAGAATGAGGAATTGCTGAAGCGCCTCGACAAGATCGCCAGGGACGATGCCGTCAAGGGTGTGATTCTGGTCCTCGATTCGCCGGGCGGAACGACGGTTGGCGGGGAAGCCATTTTTGAAGCCGTCCGCAAGATTGCCGAGAAGAAGCCGGTCGTGACCCAGGTGGGCACGCTCGCCGCGTCCGCGGGCTACATGATTGCCAGCGCATCCGATCATATCATCGCGCGGCAGACATCCATCGTCGGCTCCATCGGGGTCCTGTTTCAATATCCCGACCTCTCGAAGCTTCTCGATACGATCGGCGTGAAAGTCGAAACCATCAAGTCTTCGCCGCTCAAGGCGGAGCCCAACTATTTCAGCCCGGCCAGCGACGAAGCCAAGGGAATGATCAGCAATATGATCATGGATTCCTACGCCTGGTTCGTGGATATTGTCGAAAAACGCCGTTCATTTACGCATGAACAGGCGCTGGCGCTCGCCAATGGCGCCGTTTTCACCGGACGGCAGGCGCTGGACAAGAAGCTGATCGACGGGCTGGGCGGTGAAGAGGAAGCTGTTGCCTGGCTTGCAGGCAAGGGGCTCTCGAAGGATTTGCCTCGCCTGGAATGGAAGCCGGTCAACGACGATACCGGATTTTCGCTGCGCGACCTCATCATTCATGCCGGTGCGCGCCTCATCGGCGTGCCGCAGGAAGCCGATGGCATGTTGAAGCAGATTGCCAAGGAACGCATCTTTCTTGACGGACTTCTTTCGGTTTGGCACGTTGACGGTACGCCTGAAGCGAATTGACGCCGTCCGGGCAAACACACACAATATCCGGCTGATACCGGACGAAACAAACAGAAGAACAGGGGTTTAAAGCCGTGATCAAATCGGAACTCGTTCAGATTATCGCCAGCCGCAATCCGCATCTCTTCCAGCGCGATGTCGAAAACATCGTCGGCGCGGTATTCGACGAGATCACAAACGCCCTTGCCGAAGGCAATCGCGTGGAGCTGCGCGGCTTTGGCGCATTTTCCGTGAAAAACCGCCCTGCCCGCAGTGGGCGCAATCCGCGTACCGGCGAAACGGTGGATGTGGAAGAAAAGTGGGTTCCCTTCTTCAAGACCGGCAAGGAACTGCGCGACCGTCTGAACGGCGCAGTCTGATAGACGCTATGGCGGCAAAACGCATCATCGCCATCATCGTTCTTGTACCGCTCGCCGTGGTTCTGATTGCGTTGTCGGTTGCCAATCGCGCGTCGGTGCAATTCACGATCGATCCGTTCAATCCGGGCAATCCGGCCCTCTCCTATCAAGCACCGCTGTTCCTGTGGCTGTTTGGAGCACTTCTCCTCGGTGTCGTCATCGGCTCCCTGGTGACCTGGTTCACGCAGGGCAAGCATCGGCGCAAGGAACGGATGTACAAGCAGGAGGCGGCCCGCCTGCTTGAACGCAGCACAGCCGCCGAAAAGCGCAATATATCGGTCGCGAATTCCTGAAACGGCCTTTATTCTCGAACCCGGAAGCAAACTTCCGGGTTTTCGACCGCTGAAATATCCTTTGTGCGCGGTTGAACGTCGTTTTCCCCTTCCACACCGGCCCTGTTTATCCTACCTAGACCCCAATCATGATGATTGGAGTTTCGGGTGAAAGCGCCAAAGGGAAAAGGCAAAAAGCCGTCGGGCGGCAAGCAGGAGCGTGGTTTCGAGCGCACAAGACACGATGTGCCACGTCCGGAAAACAAGCTTGAGAGCAGGTTTGAAGGCAAGTCCGATAAGGGCTCATCCTTCAAAAAGCCGCGTCCCCAGTTCGCCAAGGCTGCACCCAGGCCTGCGGACGACAAACCCGCCGCTCCGCTTCGCGAAATCAAGCCCTATGCCGGCGCCCGCCCTGCTGAAAAGCTCCCGCTCATCCTCGAAACGGAACCGTCACCCGATTATGCGCTTCTCGACAGCGGCAATGGGTTGAAGCTCGAGCAATACGGCCCCTATCGGATTGTCCGCCCGGAAGGTCAGGCTATCTGGCTCCCGAACCTGCCTCAGAAAGAGTGGGATCAAGCGGATGCCGTCTTCACCGGCAATACCGATGAGGAAGGCATGGGCCGCTGGGCATTTCCAAAACTGCCGCTCGGTGAAACATGGCCGATGCAGCACGACGGCATTTCCTTTCATGGCCGTTTCACCTCATTCCGCCATGTCGGCGTGTTTCCCGAACAGGCCGCGCACTGGTCGTATATGGATGGGCTTATCCGGGACGGCGTAAAGTCCGGACGCAGCGTGAAAGTGCTCAATCTTTTTGGCTATACGGGCGTCGCCTCGCTGGTGGCGGCACGGGCCGGTGCGGAAGTGACCCATGTGGACGCATCCAAGAAAGCGATCCTGTGGGCGCGGGAAAACCAGGAAATGGCCGGGCTTTCCGACAAACCGATCCGCTGGATCTGCGAAGACGCGATGAAATTCGTGGCTCGCGAGGAACGCCGCGGCAGCTTCTACGACATCATCCTGCTTGATCCGCCTGCCTATGGGCGCGGACCGAGCGGCGAGGTCTGGCAATTGTTCGAGCATCTGCCCGCAATGGTCGATACATGCCGCTCTATCCTGACGCCGAAGCCGCTTGCAGTCATCCTGACCGCCTATTCGATCCGGGCTTCCTTCTTCGCCATTCATGAGCTGATGCGCGACCGTTTCACCGGTCTTGGCGGCACGGTCGAATCGGGCGAACTTATTCTGCGTGAACGTTCCGCCGACCAGTCGAAAGGGCGCGCGCTTTCCACATCCATGTTCAGCCGCTGGGTAGCAAAATGAGCCGTGACGACGATTTCTCAAAAGGCCAACGGACCGAATATTCGAAAGTCGGACAGGTCAAGGAAGTCACCAGCCTTACCAATCCCATTGTGAAGGACCTGCGCTCGCTGGCGCTGAAAAAATTCCGCGACCAGCAGGGCGTGTTCCTCGCCGAAGGGCTGAAGCTTGTCATCGACGCGCTGGAACAGGACTGGCGCATCAAGACGCTTGTCTTTGCGAAATCCGGCAAGGGCAACAAAATGGTTGAGCAGGTTGCCGCCCGCACCTTCGCCAAGGGCGGACTGGTGCTGGAAGTGACCGAGAAGATCATGGCCGCCATTACCCGCCGCGATAATCCGCAGATGGTGGTCGGCGTCTTCGAGCAGCAGTACCGCCCGCTTGCAAGCCTCAAGCCGAAGGGCAACGACGTCTATATCGCGCTCGACCGCGTGCGTGACCCGGGCAATCTTGGCACTGTCATCCGCACCGCGGATGCGGTCGGCGCCAAGGGCGTTATTCTGATCGGCGACACGACCGATCCCTATTCGCTGGAAACCGTGCGCGCCACCATGGGCTCGGTCTTTTCCATGCCGCTCTATAAGGTGAGCGAAGCCGATTTCCTCAACTGGCGCAGAGGCGTGTCCGGTCTCGTCGTCGGCACGCACCTGAAAGGCGCGGTCGACTATCGCACCATTCCCTATGCCAACAAGCCGGTCGTGCTGATGATGGGCAATGAGCAGCAGGGCCTGCCGGACAGCCTTGCCGGAGCCTGCGACAAGCTTGCCCGCATCCCGCAGGCGGGACGTGCCGATTCTCTCAATCTTGCCATCGCCACCGGCGTGATGCTCTACGAAATCCGTCGCGACGCGCTCACGCTTGATGAAAGGGCTTCCGGATGAAGCGGCACGCTGTCTGGTCCTCACTTTTTGTCGTCATTCTCACCATATTGATCGACCAGGGCGTCAAGCATCTGGTGGAAACACGGATGGGCTACGGCCAGCAGATCGACCTTCTGCCGTTCCTCGCATTGTTCCGCACGCACAATGAAGGCATCGCCTTTTCCATGCTGGCCTGGCTGCACGACTGGGGGCTGGTCGCGATCACGGCCGCAGTTATCCTGTTCGTGCTTTATCTGTGGTGGACCAACGCTCCGGACCGCATTTTCGCGCGTTGCGGTTTTGCGCTTGTCGTCGGGGGGGCTATCGGCAATCTGATCGACCGGGTGATGCATGGCTATGTCGTGGACTATATTCTGTTCCACCTGCCGACATGGTCATTCGCCGTGTTCAATCTCGCCGACACGTTCATAACCATCGGCGCTGGACTCATCATTCTGGAAGAATTTCTCGGCTGGCGGCGCGAGCGGGCGGCCCGCTGACAAGGCAGCTTGATCGGTTTCAGCCTTTCGCATAATTTAATCTCGTGAAATTATAAGATTTTTGAAGAGGATACGGTCCATCCACTTGAATTGACACATTGGTGACATGCTTCTGTCATCCTCGCGTAGCACTGAATCTGTAATGCTTCGGCCGAACTGGACGTCGTGTCCACGCAATCTTGTCCGAACATGGATTGGAATGGTTCCTGCTGAAATATCGGTGGGAAAGCCGTTCAGGAATACGTGAATAGACAAATCAGGAGCCATCATCATGACAGTACTGCTTGGAATGGACCAGCAAATCATTGATGATACCGTCATGTCAGGCTTAGAAGCACAACAGGCGCTGTTCGCGTCCGGCGGCGATCCCATCGTTCTGGGACGCATCGGATCGCTGGAAGTACGGCTTGCCAATTCACCTGAGGCCGTGGAAGCCGCGCAGGAATTGCGCTTTCGTGTCTTCTTCGACGAAATGGGTGCGCGCCGCGAAAGCATCGAGGCTGTAGAGCTTCGCGATGCCGACCGCTTCGACGCTATTTGTGATCATCTGCTTGTTTACGATACCGCCCTGCCCGTGCCGGAACACCAACAGATTGTCGGCACCTATCGTCTGATGCGCAGCGATCAGGCCGACAAAGCGCTCGGCTTCTATTCCGCCGATGAATATGACGTGCAGCGTCTGGCCCTTTCGCGCCCCAATCTTCGTCTGCTCGAACTGGGTCGCTCCTGCGTGAAGGCGGAATATCGCTCCAAGCGCACCGTCGAGCTGCTGTGGCAAGGCGCCTGGGCCTATTGCCGACGCCACTCCATCGATGTGATGTTCGGCTGCGCCTCCTTCCACGGGGCCGTGCCTGCCGCGCATGCGCTCGGCCTGTCGTTCCTGCATCACAACTGCCGGGCCACCCCGGACTGGGACGTGCGCGCCCTGCCGCACCGCTATCAGGCCATGGACCTGATGCCGAAGGAAGCCATCAACAACAAGGTTGCACTCTTCTCGATGCCGCCGCTGGTGAAAGGCTATCTGCGCCTTGGCGCGATGATTGGGGATGGTGCGGTGATCGATGAAGCATTCGGCACCACCGATGTGTTCATCATCCTGCCGATTGAGCGCATCTCCAGCCGCTACATTACTTATTACGGCGCTGAAGCGAACAGGTTTGTTTAGTCTGTAGATATTTCCCCTCGCCCTTCGAGACGGCCCTACGGGCCTCCTCAGGATGAGGGGAAATCATCTGGATACCCCTCGCCGAAAAACTCGACGCCCTCACCCTGAGGTGCGGAGCATAGCGAAGCCTCGAAGGGCGAGGGTCCAGATCTCACGCCTTTCCGGCCAGTTCCTTCAACTTATAAATCAGGTCCAGCGCTTCGCGCGGCGTCAGTTCGTCAGGGCTGATGCCTGCCACCGCCTTTGCCAGTTCGCTGTCCTTTGCCGTTGCCTGCGGCTTCGGCTTTTCCTGCTGCAAGACGACGGAGAACAGTGGCAGATCATCGATCAGCTTGTCCGCCTTGCCGGAAGTTTCACCGGCTTCCAGCTGGTGCAGAACATCGCGCGCACGATTGACGACCGCCTCGGGCAGACCGGCAAGACGCGCGACCTGCACGCCGTAGGAACGGTCGGCAGCCCCCTTTGCCACCTCATGCAGGAAGACGACATCGTTGTCCCATTCCTTCACCCGCATGGTGACGTTGAAAAGCCGCTCCAGCTTTTCCGAAAGTGCGGTCATTTCGTGGAAATGCGTAGCAAACAGCGCACGGCAGCGGTTCTTCTCATGCAGATATTCGACCGCAGCCCAGGCAATGGAAAGCCCGTCGAAAGTCGCCGTACCGCGCCCGATCTCGTCAAGAATCACCAACGAACGCTCGCCTGCCTGATTGAGGATCGCCGCCGTTTCCACCATTTCGACCATGAAGGTTGAACGCCCGCGCGCCAGATCGTCGGAAGCGCCGACACGGCTGAACAGGCGATCCACGACACCAATCTGCGCGGAACCGGCAGGGACGAAGGAACCCATCTGTGCGAGAATGGCAATCAAAGCGTTCTGGCGCAGGAATGTCGATTTACCGCCCATGTTCGGGCCGGTCAGAAGCCAGATCGCACCGTTTCCCCCATCCGTTTGCGGGGAGAGATCGCAATCATTGGCGACGAACGGATTGGCCGCCTGCCGTCGCAGGGCCTGTTCGACCACCGGATGACGGCCAGCCACGATATTAAAGGACAGGCTGTCATCGACCTGCGGGCGGCAATAGCCCTGCTCATCCGCCAGCACGGCAAGAGCTGCTGAAACGTCGAAAACCGCGAGCGCCGATGCAGCCGCTCGGATGCTGTCGGCATGGGAAACGGCTTCCGCCGTCAGTTCCTCGAACACGGCAAGCTCGATGGACAGGGCGCGGTCTGCGGCATTGGCGATCTTGCTTTCCAGTTCCGCCAGCTCGGTCGTGGTAAAGCGCATCGCATTGGCCATGGTCTGCCGGTGGATGAAACGGCCCTTGGCTTCGTCTGTGTCCGTCATCGCCCCGGCATTGTTGGCCGTCACCTCGATGAAATAGCCAAGCACATTGTTATGCTTGATCTTGAGCGACTTGATGCCGGTCTCTTCTATATAATCAGCCTGGAGACCGGCGATTACGCGGCGTGACTGATCGCGCAAGGCCCGCATTTCATCAAGCTCGGCATTATAGCCTGCCCGCACGAAACCGCCGTCGCGTTTGAGAAGCGGCAATTCGTCGGCCAGGGCCCGGTCAAGATGCGCGGTAAAGATGGCAGGCATGGCGCTGACGGCATCGCGGGCATGTGCCAGTTCGTCCGGCAGCAACGCACTTTCCAACAGATTTGCAATCGTGTGCGCAGCCTCGAAACCTCGCGCGAGGCTGCCCAGATCGCGCGGCCCGCCGCGTCCGACCGCAAGGCGCGAAAGCGCGCGCGGCATATCCGGCACGCCTTTCAGTTCCGCACGCATGGCTTCGCAGAGCGACGGCTCGCTCAGGAACCAGGAAACGGAATCAAGCCGCAGCGCAATTTCCTTCGGATTGGTGAGCGGCGCGGTCAGGCGCTCGGCGAGAAGCCGCGCCCCGCCGCCAGTCACCGTGCGATCAACTGCCTTCAACAGGCTGCCGTCGCGGTTGCCCGACATGGTGCGGGCAAGCTCCAGGCTGGCGCGTGTGGCCGGGTCGATGAAAAGCGTACCGCCCTCATGCTCGCGTTCCGGCCGCATCAGGGGGGGACGCTCGGAAATCTGCGTCTTTTCGATATAGGCAATCGCGCCGGAAATCGCCGACAGCTCGGAGCGGCTGAACTGACCGAAGCCATCCAGCGTCGCGACGTTGAAATAGCGCTGGATACGCGCTTCCGCAGCCGCGCTGTCGAAGAGCGTCGCCGGTTGCGGCGTCACCGCCTTGCCGACCAGATCGAAGACGGGGCGCAATTCCTCATCGTGGAAGGCGCTGTCGGCTACCACCAGCTCACGCGGGTCCACCCGCATCACATCGGCGAAAAGCCGATCGGGCGTTGTTTCCGCCACGCGGAAGGTGCCGGTAGAAATATCGATCCAGGCAAGCGCCAGTGCGCCATCGCCGCGCGTGCGCCCCATCGCCATCAGGAAATTGGCTTGCGCTGGGTCCAGCAGCTTTTCCTCAGTCAGCGTGCCGGGCGTGACGAGGCGGATCACATCGCGCTTCACCACGGATTTGGAGCCGCGCTTCTTCGCTTCCGCCGGGTCTTCAACCTGCTCGCAGACTGCAACCCGGTAGCCCTTGGCGATCAGCTTTTGCAGATAATCGTCGGCGGCATGGACAGGCACGCCGCACATCGGAATATCCTCGCCCAGATGCTTGCCGCGCTTGGTAAGCGTAATGCCCAGCGCCGCAGATGCCTCCACTGCGTCATCGAAGAACAATTCGTAAAAATCGCCCATGCGATAAAAGAGCAGCGAATCGACATTCGCGGCCTTGATCTCGATATATTGCTCCATCATGGGCGTCAGGCGAACGGGCGCTGCCTCGGCGGCATCTTCTTCCGCTTCCAACATATTTTCGCTCGCCTTCGATTCCATCGGTAAACCTTCATTTATTGCCTGGCAAACAATGCCAGGGTCATAAAATTTCGTATTCCATCGTTTTTGGATGAATATCTATTCCCGCAAGCGCTGTTTACACAATGCGTGACTGGCGCTATCGAGGTTCTCCCGCAGATGAAACCGGAGGGAACATGCCAGCCTCGACGCCGAAGGGCAACACATCAGAACGCGCACCCACAGCCAGTGAGAAGGAAGCGCTAGACTTTCACGCGCAGGGTCGCCCGGGCAAGCTGGAGATCAACCCCACCAAGCCCATGACCACGCAGCGCGATCTATCGCTCGCCTATTCTCCGGGCGTTGCCGTGCCGGTGAAGGCAATCGCCGAAGACGCCGCCCGCGCCTATGACTATACGGCGAAGGGCAATCTGGTCGCCGTCATTTCGAACGGCACCGCCATTCTGGGCCTCGGCAATCTGGGCGCGCTCGCATCCAAGCCCGTCATGGAAGGCAAGGCCGTGCTGTTCAAGCGCTTTGCCGATGTCGACTCCATCGATCTTGAAGTCGACACCACCGATATCGACGCTTTCATCAATGCGGTGCGCTATCTCGGCCCCTCCTTCGGCGGCATCAATCTGGAAGATATCAAGGCGCCCGACTGCTTCATCATCGAGAGCCGCCTGCGCGAACTGATGGACATTCCGGTTTTCCATGATGACCAGCATGGAACGGCCATCATCGCCGCCGCCGGCCTCATCAATGCGCTGCATCTGACCGGCCGCGACATGAAGACGACGAAGCTCGTCTGCAATGGCGCGGGCTCAGCCGGCATCGCCTGTATCGAACTCATCAAGGCCATGGGCTTTGCTCCAGAAAACGTCATCCTGTGCGACACCAAGGGCGTCGTCTGGCAGGGCCGCGAAGAGGGCATGAACCAGTGGAAATCCGCGCATGCGGTAAAGACCGACAAGCGGTCGCTGGCGGATGCCATGAATGGCGCGGATGTGGTGTTTGGCCTTTCGGCCAAAGGCGCGTTCACGGAAGACATGGTGCGCTCCATGGCGCCGAACCCGATCATCTTCGCAATGGCCAATCCCGACCCGGAAGTGACGCCTGAAGAAGTGGCGCGCATCCGCGACGACGCCATCGTTGCGACTGGCCGTTCGGATTATCCGAACCAGGTCAACAACGTGCTTGGCTTCCCCTACATCTTCCGCGGCGCGCTCGACGTGCGTGCGACCACCATCAACGATGCGATGAAAATCGCCGCCGTCAACGCGCTGGCCGAACTTGCCCGTGAGGACGTGCCGGACGATGTTGTCGCGGCCTATCAGGGGAGCCGCCCGCGCTTCGGCCCGAACTACATCATCCCGGTGCCGTTCGATCCGCGCCTGCTTGCATCCGTCTCGGCTGCCGTCGCCAAGGCCGCGATGGAAACCGGCGTTGCCGGACGCGCCATTGCCGACATCGAAGGCTACAAGCGCGAACTGTCGGCCCGTCGCGATCCGATCGCCTCGACCCTTCGCGGCATCTATGAACGCGTGCGCCGCCAGCCGAAGCGCATCGTCTTTGCCGAAGGCGAGGAAGAACAGGTGATGCGTGCCGCCGTTTCCTACGTGAACCAGGGGCTCGGCACCGCTATTCTGGTGGGCCGCGAGGAACGGGTGCAGGATACGGCGAAGGCTGCCGGTCTCGACCTCGACCGTCCGGGCATCGAAATCATCAATGCGCGCCTGTCGAGCCGCAATGCGGCTTACGCCGACTATCTCTACGAGAAGTTACAGCGCAAGGGCTATCTGACGCGCGATTGCCACCGCCTCATCAACAATGACCGCAATCATTTTGCGGCATGCATGGTGGCGCTGGGCGATGCCGATGGCATGGTGACGGGCGTGACCCGCAATTATGCGACGGGTCTCGACGACGTGCGCCGCGTCATCGATTCCAAGCCGGGCCATCGCGTGGTTGGTGTTTCCATCGCACTCTGCCGTGGGCGCACCGTGTTCATCGCCGATACTGCGGTCCATGAAATGCCGACCGCAGCCGAGCTTGCCGATATCGCAGTAGAGGCTGCGGGCATGGCGCGCCGCATGGGTTATGTGCCGCGCGTGGCGCTCACCGCCTTCTCGACATTCGGCCATATGGGCGGCGAACGTTCCGCCCGCATTCAGGAAGCCGTCCGCATTCTTGCAACGCGCCATGTGGATTTCGAATTCGACGGCGAAATGAGTGCCGATGTGGCGCTGAACCCGAAGCTGATGGAACAATATCCGTTCATCCGCCTGTCGGGGCCGGCCAATGTGATCGTCACACCCGACAATCACTCTGCGTCGATTGCCGCCGACATGCTGCAGGAACTGGGTGGCGCAACCATCATCGGCCCTCTGCTCGTCGGCCTCGACAAGCCTGCTCAGATCGTCACCATCGGTGCGAAGGATTCCGACATCGTCAATATGGCGGCAATCACCGCCTATAATGCGACGAACTGAAAGATCAGCGAATAGTAAAACGAAGGCCGGGGTCTCCCCGGCCTTTGCTTTTGGATATTCATCATCCATAAAAGCGGCTATAGAGCGGTTCCGGTTAAAACGGAATCGTCGGAACCGCGCTAAGTATTTGTTTTGTCGCATTTGCCACACGCAAAACCGCTTCGCACTTTTGGTGGAAATGCTCTAGGATGGCCATCGTCCACTATCCTTTCCCCGCAAACCGGATCTACATGCCGCATGAGCGCACACGACCTTAAGCTGGAAGAGATCGTCAATCCCGAGACGCTGCGCCGCAAGCTCAACGAACTGGCGGATTCCACGGACGAAAACTACACCAGCCCTACCGTGCGCAAAGTGGTGCTTCAGGCCTTGAAGGACGCGTTGGTGCGTGGCCGCGCCAACGCGGAAGGCATGTTGATGAAGGACGGCGGCGGCACGCTCTGCGCCAAACGCCTTTCCTTTCTGATGGACACGCTGATCGAGGCGCTGTTCGAATTCGCCACCACCAAAGCCTATCCGATGATCAATCCATCGAAGGCGGAAAACATGGCCATCGTCGCGGTGGGCGGCTACGGGCGCGGTGGGCTGGCGCCAGGCTCGGATATCGATCTTCTGTTTCTACTGCCCTACAAGCAGACCCCGTGGGGCGAGCAGGTGGTCGAATACATGCTCTACATGCTGTGGGACATGGGACTGAAAGTCGGGCATTCCACGCGCAACATCGATGAGTGCATCCGTCTGGCGCGCGAGGACATGACGATCCGCACGGCAGTTCTCGATGCGCGGTTTCTCACCGGCAATCGTGAGCTCTTCAAATCGCTTGTTGGCCGCTTCGACGAGGAAATCGTCAAGGATACCGGGCCTGAATTCATTCAGGCCAAGCTTGCCGAGCGCGACCAGCGCCACCGCAAGGCAGGCGAAACCCGCTATCTGGTCGAGCCGAACGTCAAGGAAGGCAAGGGCGGGCAGCGCGACCTGCATACGCTGTTCTGGATCACCAAGTATTTTTACCGCGTCAAGACGAAGGAAGAGCTGGTCAAGCTCGGTGTTCTGTCGCGGGCCGAACTGAAACTGTTCAACAAGGCGGAAGATTTTCTCTGGGCGGTGCGGTGCCACATGCACTTCGCCACGCTGAAGGCAGAAGAGCGGCTTTCCTTCGACATCCAGCCGGAAATCGCCCAGCGCCTTGGCTATACGGCGCATCCCGGCCAGAACTATGTCGAACGGTTCATGAAGCATTACTTCCTCGTGGCGAAGGATGTGGGCGATCTCACCCGCATCATCAGCGCTGCGCTGGAGGAGCAGCAGGCCAAGCATGTGCCGGGCTTCAATCGCATCTTCCTCACCTTTTCACGGCGCAAGCGCAAGCTTTCCGCAGACAGCGACTTCGTTTCGGAAAATCACCGCATCAACATCGCGCGGCCCGATGTTTTCAAGGAAGACCCGGTCAATATCATCCGTCTCTTCCATCTGGCGGACAAGCACGGGCTGGAATTTCATCCAGAAGCGATGCAAAGCCTCACCCGCTCCTTGAAACTCATCAACGCCGATCTGCGCGAGAACCCCGAAGCCAACCGGCTTTTTCTCGAAGTCCTGACCTCACCGCGCAATCCCGAACTCATTCTGCGCCGCATGAACGAATCCGGCGTACTCGGAAAGTTCATTCCGGATTTCGGCAAGATCGTCGCCATGATGCAGTTCAACATGTACCACCATTATACGGTGGACGAGCATCTGCTGCGCTGCATCGCCGTGCTGTCGGAAATCGAGCATGGCGAGCTTGAAAACGAACATCCGCTTTCAAACCACCTCATCACGACGGTGAAGCGCGATCGCAACCTGCTTTATGTGGCCCTGCTCTTGCACGACATCGCCAAGGGACGACCGGAAGACCACTCGGTTGCCGGTGCGCGCATTGCCCGCAAGCTCGGTCCCCGCTTCGGTCTCAGCCCCGCCGAAACCGAAACCGTCGAATGGCTTGTGCGGGAACATCTGACCATGAGCATGGTGGCGCAATCGCGCGACCTCAATGATCGCAAGACCATCATCGACTTCGCCGATACAGTGCAGACGATGGAGCGGTTGAAACTTCTCCTGATCCTCACCGTCTGCGACATCAAGGCGGTCGGCCCCGGTGTATGGAACGGCTGGAAGGGCCAGCTTCTGCGCACGCTCTTCTACGAAACCGAGCTGGTCCTGACCGGCGGTTTCTCGGAACTGTCCCGCGCCGACCGTGACTATCAGGCGCGAGAGGCGCTGGCAGAACGGCTTTCCGACTGGCCCAAGGACAAGCGCGATGCCTATCTGGCCCTCCACTACACCAACTATTTCCTGACCGTCAGCCTCGAGGATCAGGTCCGGCACGCCCATTTCATCCGCGAAGCCGACCGCAATGAGCGGGCGCTGGCCACCATGGCGAAGCCACACACCTTCGAGGCCGTGACCGAAATCACGGTGCTGGCGCCCGACCATCCACGTCTCCTGTCGATCATCACGGGAGCCTGCGCGGCGGCAGGGGCCAACATCGTCGACGCGCAGATTTTCACCACCGGCGACGGGCGGGCGCTCGATACCATTCTCATCAGCCGTGAATTCGATACTGACGACGACGAGCGCCGCCGTGCCGAACGCGTTGGCAAGGTCATCGAGGATGTCCTGTCCGGAAAGGCGCATTTGCCCGACGTTCTGGCCAAGCGTACCAAGCCGAAGAAGGCCGCCAAGGCTTTCAAGGTGGAGCCGCGTGTCGAGATCAACAACACGTTCTCCAACAAGTTCACAGTCATCGAGGTGGAAGGCCTGGACCGCCCCGGCCTGCTTTCGGAGCTGACCGGCCTTATTTCCGACCTTTCGCTGGATATTGCTTCTGCCCATATCACCACGTTTGGCGAGAAGGTGATTGACAGTTTTTACGTAACCGACCTAGTGGGCCACAAGATTTCAAATGCCACCCGTCAGGGCAATATCAGGCGCAAGCTGCTAGGTGTGCTGGGCGCGGAAAATGGCAGCAAGACAAACGGCCGCTCGTCGCAGGCCGCAGCATAGGTTTTTCAGTAAATGAGTTTGGTCAAAAAGTTCGCCACGGTCGCGTCCGGAACGCTGATGAGCCGCATTTTCGGCTTCACCCGCGAGATGTTCATGGCGGCGGCACTCGGCACCGGTCCGGTGGCCGACGCCTTCAATGCCGCTTTCCGTTTCCCGAACACCTTTCGACGACTTTTTGCCGAAGGCGCCTTCAACTCCGCTTTCGTGCCGCTTTTTGCCAAGGAAATCGAAAAGAACGGCATGGACGGCGCGCGTCGCTTTTCCGAAGAAGTGTTCGGCGTGCTCTTTACCGTGCTCCTGTTCCTGACCATCGTGATGGAACTTTCGATGCCCTTCATCGTGCGAACCGTGATCGCGCCGGGCTTCACCGACGATCCGGTAAAGTTCGAGAACACGGTGCGCCTCGCGGTCATCATGTTCCCCTACCTCGCCTGCATGTCGCTTGCCGCGATGATGGGCGGGATGCTGAATTCGCTGCACCGTTATTTCGCGGCGGCAATAGCCCCGGTCTTTCTCAACATCATCCTGATCGGCGTCCTGGCCGTGGCCTGGTGGCGCGGCTATGATGCGCTGGCCGTGGGATATGGCCTTTCCTGGGGCGTCATGGCTGCGGGCCTGGTGCAGCTTGCCATCGTCTGGATTGCCGTGCGCAATGCAGGCATCAAGATCGGCTTCCGCCGTCCGCGCCTCACGCCCAATGTCAGGCGGCTTCTGGTGCTGGCGCTTCCTGCCGCCATCACCGGGGGCATCACACAAATCAACCTGCTCATCAACACCAATATCGCGTCGGGCATGGAAGGCGCGGTTTCCTCGCTCGTTTATGCGGACCGCATCTATCAGCTTCCACTCGGTGTCGTCGGCATCGCGGTCGCGACCGTGCTTCTGCCTGAACTGTCACGCGCATTGCGTGGCGGTCACATGAAGGAAGCGTCGAACCTGCAAAACCGTTCAGTCGAGTTCACCTTGTTCCTCACGCTGCCAGCCGCAGCCGCTCTCCTCGTCATGTCGGAGCCAATCGTGCGACTCCTGTTCGAACGCGGCAAGTTCAGTCCGGATTCCACGCTCGTCGTCTCCAATATTCTGGCAATCTATGGCCTGGGCCTGCCGGCTTTCGTGCTGATAAAGGCGTTCATTCCGGGCTTCTTCGCCCGCGAGGATACCCGCACGCCGATGATCTTCGCTGCCATTTCGGTGGCGGTGAATGTCTCGCTTGCCATCTCGCTTTTCCCCCATTTCGGGCCGACGGGCATCGCCACCGCCGAAATCGTCGCGGGGTGGGTCAATGCTGTGCTGCTTTTTGCGACACTGGTGAAGCGGGGCCATTGGGGACAGGATATTCCACTCCTCACCCGCATCCCGCGTCTTCTCGTGGCTGCCGCGATCATGGCTGTCGGCATCCATTTTGCCGTCGGCTACTTCGCCCAAGAGCTTTCCGCGGCTGCGCCGCTTCTTGTACGAGCGGGAACCGTGACCGCAATCGTCATTGCCGCAATGGTCGTTTATTTCGGCTTTGCCTTTGGTCTCGGCGGCGCCAATACCGGGATGATCCGCCGCAACATCAAGCGCGGTGCGGCAAAGAAAGCGCCTGAAAGCGAGCAATAATTCGCGCTTGAAAGGCGACTGCGTCTCTGCGAAAAGGCTAGAGTGGGATGTTTTAAGTTGAATCACCATCCCGTGTTAAGTTTTTGTTTGAGCATGATTTTATCCGAAAACCGGTTCCCACTTTTCGGAATCATGCTCTAACATTCAAAATCCCCGCTCTCCACCGGCGGGGCTAACTTTTTAGGAAACGATCATGAGCACGTTCAAACCGCTTGTTTTCTCCGGCGCCCAACCGACCGGAAATCTTCACCTCGGCAATTATCTCGGGGCAATCAAGCGGTGGGTAGACATGCAGGACACCAACGACTGCATTTATTGCGTCGTTGATATGCATGCGCTGACCATTTCACCCGATCCAGCCGAGTTGACGAACTCGACCCGGGAAGTGACCGCTGCCTATCTCGCCGCTGGCGTCGATCCGAAGAAGAGCATCGTCTTCAACCAGAGCCGCGTCATGCAGCATGCGGAGCTGGCATGGGTGTTCAACTGCGTCGCGCGCATCGGCTGGATGAGCCGCATGACCCAGTTCAAGGACAAGGCAGGCAAAGATCGCGAAAACGCTTCCCTTGGGCTGTTCGCCTATCCGAGCCTTATGGCCGCCGACATCCTGCTTTACCGCGCCACCGCCGTCCCGGTTGGCGAGGACCAGAAGCAGCATCTGGAACTGACCCGCGATATCGCGCAGAAGTTCAACAACGACTATTCCGACCGTATCGCCTCGCTTGGGGTCGGTGTGGATATGAAGGTCGGTGACGAGCAGGTCTCTGGCTTCTTCCCGCTCACCGAGCCGGTTATTTCCGGCCCGGCCATGCGGATCATGTCGCTGCGCGACGGCACCAAGAAGATGTCGAAGTCCGATCCATCGGATCTGTCGCGCATCAACCTGATCGACGACGAAGAGACCATCACCAAGAAGATCCGCAAGGCAAAGACCGACTCGGATGGCCTGCCGACGGAACTCGACGGCCTCGACGGTCGCCCGGAAGCGGATAACCTGGTTGGCATCTATGCAGCACTTTCCGCTCGATCGAAGGAAGACGTGCTCAACGAATTCGGCGGACGCCAGTTCTCCGAATTCAAGGCATCGCTTGCCGATCTGGCGGTCGCGAAACTTTCGCCGATCACCCATGAGATGCGTCGGCTGGTGGCTGACCCGGCCTACATCGACAGCGTTCTGCGCGATGGCGGCGAACGGGCCGGCGTGATCGCCGAACAGACCATGCGTCATGTCCGCGACATCGTCGGCTGGCTGCAGAACTAAAATTCCCGATTGACCAGCGGGCGGCAGCTTTTTTGCTGCCGTCCTCCCCGTTCGAAGATCGACTTTCGATCCTCAAGCTCCTGCAAATGTCAGCTTGCAGATGGCCGGTCCCGATGGCAAATTGCGGCCATGGTATCAAAACGACTTAGCCGGGAAGCCGGTCACCGCCGCAAGTTTCTTGCCGTCATCGACGAGACGCCCGAGTGCGGGCGCGCCGTTGCCTATGCCGCTCGCCGTGCAAAAAACACGGGCGGCTCGCTCATCCTGCTTTTCGTGATCGATGACTCCGATTTCCAGCAAATTCTGGGCGTCGGAGAAATCATGCGCGCAGAAGCACAGGATCGCGCGCAGGCGGCGCTGGAAAAATTCGCGGCAACCGTGCGCACGGATCAAGGGATCGAGCCGGAAATCAGCATTCGCGAGGGCGAAACCGCCGCAGAGCTGATCAGCCTCATCGAGGAAGATCAGGATATCGCCATTCTGGTTCTGGCTGCCGGTTCGGGCAAGGAAGGCCCCGGTCCCCTGGTGCAATCGCTTGCCAGCCGCTCGCAGTTCCCGATCCCGGTCACGGTCATTCCGGCAGGCATGAGCGACGATGACATTGATGCGGTGACCTGATCACCCTATATTGATGGCAACTGACACGCGCAGTGTCGGGACAGCACTTGCGTCCATATGGATCTGCGCTTACGAGAATCGTTCCAAAATCTGAAAGCGGGACAACTGGCATGTTCATCCAGACTGAAACCACGCCCAACCCGGCGACCCTGAAGTTTCTTCCCGGCAAGGTCGTCATGCCGGAAGGCACCGCCGATTTCCGCGACCCTTCCACCGCTGGCAACACGTCGCCGCTCGCAGCCAAGCTTTTTTCGGTTCCGGGCGTAACCGGTGTTTTCTTCGGCTATGATTTCATCACCGTGACGAAGGAAGACGGCGAGTGGCAACACTTGAAGCCTGCCATTCTCGGCACGATCATGGAACATTTCATGTCCGGTGCGCCTGCAATGGCAGGCAACAGTAATGCGGATGCCGCCGCTGCCCATGGCGACGAAGAATTCTTCGATGAAGCCGATGCGGAAACAGTCGAAATCATCAAGGAACTGATCGAAACCCGTGTTCGTCCAGCCGTTGCGCAGGACGGCGGCGACATCACGTTCCGTGGCTTTGAAAACGGCACCGTATTCCTGAACATGAAGGGCGCCTGCTCAGGTTGCCCGTCATCGACGGCAACGCTGAAGCACGGCATTCAGAACCTCCTGCGCCATTTCGTGCCAGAAGTGCAGCAGGTCGAACAGATTTGATCTGTTTGAAATTGCAAATGAAAAAGGCCGCGTGAAGCGGCCTTTTTCATATCCGCATGGCCCGGCTTATTGCTTTACGATGACCTTCGCGCCCTGTTCGGTGCGGTCGTAAAGATCCATGATGTCCTGATTCATGAGACGGATGCAGCCGGAAGACATTGCCTTGCCGATGGACCACCATTCCGGCGTTCCGTGAAGACGATAGCCCGTGTCACCACCCTTGTTGTAAAGATAAAGGGCGCGCGCGCCGAGCGGATTACGCAGGCCGGGGTCCATGCCATTGCGATATTTTGCAAGTTCCGGCTGGCGCTTGATCATGGCGGAAGGCGGTGTCCAGGTCGGCCATTCGCGCTTCATGGCGACCCGCGCCGTGCCGGACCATTCAAAACCTTCACGCCCAACGCCAATGCCATAGCGCATGGCCTTGCCTTCCGGCATGATGAGGTAAAGGAATTTTTCCCGCGTATCGACGATGATCGTGCCCGGCTTTTCGTCCGTCGGATATTTGACGATCTGGCGACGATATTGCGGTTGAATCTTTTCGCTCGGGATCGCCGGGACAACATAGCCGGCATCAGTGACCGAGGAATAGGAAGCGGTATAAAAGGTGCCGCCTACGGTCGAGCAGCCAGCCAACACACTGCCCAGAAAGAGAGCCGCCGTCAGATTTAGGACGCGAGAATTCATGCATTCCCCCAGATTGGTTCATTCCGTCAATGGGACCGCGATGGGCCGGAGATAGATGCGAATCGTTCGTTGTCGTTGAAGATGGGGCAGTATTGTTAACCAGACGTTAACCGTAAATTGAAAATTCCTTGATTAAGACATTTTTTGGCCATGTTTTGCCCAGCCGCCGCAGTTTTCGCCCGGCGTGCCGCTGATTTCCGATTGTTTCGCTCCCAAACCGGGCACAAAATGCGCCCATGCCCATTGTGATTCCCAACCAGACCCATCCACTTTCCGACGGCAGGCAGTCTGAGAACGCCATGCTTGTGCGGCGTGGCGTCCAGCGCCTTTTTCTGGAAATGGGACTTGCCACTTTGCCCGAACTGCCGCTGGCGTCGGGCCGGCGCGCCGATCTGATTGCGCTCAGCCGCAAAGGCGAAATCTGGATCGTGGAGATCAAATCGTCCATTGAGGACTGGAAGACAGATCGCAAATGGCCGGAATATCGCGCCTATTGCGACCGGCTGTTCTTCGCCACCCACCCGGCAGTGCCGAGCGAAATCTTTCCGCAGGAATGCGGCTTCATTCTCTCTGATGGCTATGGAGCGGAAATTATGCGCGATGCGCCGGAGCACAAATTGCCCGGTGCGACGCGAAAAGCGCTGATGCTTCGCTTTGCGCGGGCGGGCGCCGCCCGCCTGACGATCGCCGAACTGGCCGGTCTCGACGTACCCGAGACGGAAATCGATTGATCTGGCAGTCCGAATTAGAGCGCGTTTCGATCTGATTGGATCAGATCGGCGCTCCAGGTTCTTCTATTTTATGCTCTAACGCGGTGCGCGCTTGGCCAGAATGCGCTGCAAAGTGCGGCGGTGCATGTTGAGACGACGTGCGGTTTCGGAGACATTGCGCTCGCACATTTCGTAAACCCGCTGGATGTGCTCCCAGCGAACCCGGTCGGCGGACATGGGATTTTCCGGCGGCGCAACCTTTTCACCCGGACGGCGGGTCAATGCTGCAAAGACCTCATCGGCATCGGCGGGCTTCGACAGATAGTCGATGGCGCCAAGCTTAACGGCATTCACAGCGGTTGCGATATTTCCGTAGCCGGTAAGAACGATAGCGCGCGTATCAGCGCGGCGCGAGCGAATCGCCTCGATGATGTCGAGACCATTGCCATCGCCCAGCCGCATGTCCACGACCGCATAGGCCGGTGCAGCTGCCTTGGCGGCGGCGATGCCTTCTTCAACCGATTCCGCAGTCGTCACCTGGAAACCCCGGCTCTCCATGGCGCGGGCAAGGCGCTGCAAGAAGGGCTTGTCGTCATCAACCAGAAGGAGGGTCGGATCGTTGCCTATGGCTTCGGTGTCTTCCTGCTTCAAGTCGTCCATCGGGTGCTTCCTGCCTGTATTTTTCTTTCCTTATTGATACCCCTGCGTCAAAAAGTCAAATAGCCACTGAATTGTTGAAGCAATTTCAGCAGGCGATCCCGCGCCGGGGCAATACAAGCCCTTGTATTCAAATGTTATTTTTAAATGCGGACACGAGGATTTGATAGGAAAATCCCATACGTGCCCGCAAGCGTGCTTCAGACGGACGTAAATGCGGAACGCGGCCAGACCACCTTTACCTCCGCGCCTTGCCCCGGATTGTTGCGATTGCGGAAGGTGATGTGCGCGCCCGAGCGTTCCAGCAGGGTTTTGGCGATGAAGAGGCCGAGGCCCAAACCGCCGCCATTTCGGGTATTGTCGCGGCTTGTCATATAGGGTTCGCCGATCCGGTCGAGGATTTCGGGTTTGAACCCCTCGCCGTCATCCTGGATGGTTACGCTCACATTGCCGTCAGTCCAGCCCCAGGTGACATTGACCGTCCCGCGCGCAAAATCGACGGCATTCTCCACCAGGTTGCCCAGGCCATAAAGCAGCCCGGGGTTGCGGCGGGTGACGGGTTCCGGCTTCGGACCTTCCATCTTTTGCACGTCGATGGTGATACCGAAGTTGCGGTGCGGCGCGATGACCTCCTCGATGAGCGATGAGAGCGGCAGGCGCGACATGTGTTCTTCGCCTTCGGAGGAAAGACTGGTCAGGCGCCTGAGAATTTCCCGGCATCGCTGGGTCTGCGAATGCAGCAAGGCGATATCTTCGGCAAGGCCCGGATCGGTGGTGTGGGCGCGCTGCATTTCCTTCACCACCAATGCAATGGTTGCAAGCGGCGTGCCCAGTTCATGGGCCGCTGCAGCAGCCAGCCCATCCAGCGCCGACAGATGCTGTTCGCGCTGGAGAATAAGTTCGGCGGCGCTCAATGCGTCGCCCAGCTGGCGCGCTTCCTCGGCGATGCGATAGGCATAGACCGCGGTGAACCCGAGCGCCGAAATGATCGCGCACCAGATGCCGATCACGAACAGGAACGGCAGGTTCAGCGTTTCGCCCGGATACCAGGGCAGCGGTTCGTGCCTGATGGTGAGCACCGATGTACAGGCAACCACCAGCAAGCCAAGCACGAGCGTGTGGCGGGCAGAAAGCGATGTCGCCGAGATGATGACGGGCACGATCATCAGGATGACGAACGGATTTTGCAGGCCGCCGGTAAGATAGAGAAGGCCTGCCAGTTGCAGAATGTCGAATGCCAGAACCAGACTTGCCGCCGCCGGATTGAGCCGATGGTTGGTCGGAAAACGGAAGGCAAGATAAAGGTTGAGCCAGGCCGAACAGGCGATCAGCGCAAAACAGATGCCGACTGCAAACGCAAATTGCAGATAAAGCGCCACGAACATGACTGCGGCGGTCTGTCCCGCAATTGCCAGCCAGCGAACGCGGACCAACGTGGTGAGGCGCGGGCGGCGCGAAAGATTGGAAGCGCGATTCTCGAATTCTGCGTGCATGGGGTCCCTCGTCAGGCCCTTATGAGGCAAGCCCGGACCAGAAAGCAAGCGAAACTGCGTTATCCGGTCGCAGGCCGGATTCAGGTTCCGCGCGGCTTGGCGCGACGGGTCGCTTCCGCATTGGCAGGGTCTTCCGGCCAGACATGCTTCGGATAACGCCCGCGCATGTCGGAGCGCACATCCGCCCATGAACCCTTCCAGAAGCCAGGAAGATCACGGGTGATCTGGATCGGGCGGTGAGCCGGAGAAAGCAGTTCAAGCAGGAGCGGAACCTTGCCGTTGGCGATGGCCGGATGCACGCCAAGACCGAACAGTTCCTGCACGCGGACCGCTATGACAGGCTCCTCCGCATCGTAGCGGATCGGAATATTCGATCCGGTCGGCACTTCGAAATGCGTCGGCGCAAGCTGCTCCACGCTGCGCTGCAAATCGAATGGCACGAGGCTTATCAGGCCGTTTTTCAGCACATGCCCAGGAATGCGGTCGAGCTGTGCTTCACCTGTCAGGAAAGGCAGCAGCCAGTCTTCCAGCCTTTCGACAAGATGTTCATCATCCATGGCGGGCCACGGATCGCCGAGACCACGGTGAAGCCAGCCAAGCCGTCGGCGCAGGATGTCGGCCTCCTTGCTCCACGGCAGGATATCGAGGCCATGTTCACGCACGGCGGCAATCACGCCTTCGTCGGCGGTACTTCCTGAAGGACCGGCGAGCGGCTTCTCGGAAAGAGCGATAGCGCCGATACGCACGGCTTCGCGCGCCCGCAAGGCATTCTTTTCCGGGTCGTAGACAACTTGTCGTCCACTCTCGATTTTGCCGCCCAAGGCAGCGCGGATTTCCGTTTCGCTGACTTCCGCAGCAGAAAGAACACGCGCCCGGCCTGCCTTGCCCGACATATCGGCAACCACCAGCCACGGCGCGCGGCTAAGGCTGATGGCGGGATCAACCTCTCCGCCGCGTCCATTCGCGAGCAGAAACTGCCCCGCCGCCCCACGCGCCTTCGCGATGCGATCCGGATAAGCATCGATGAGCATTCGCCCAATGCTTGAGCCTGCGGCTTCGCCGTTGTTCGGGACATTCGCGGCGAGCCGCCTTGCCAGTCCTTTTGCACGCTGCGCCCGGTCCGAGCGGTCATTGCGAAAACGCGACATACGGGTGTCCAGGTCGGTTTCATTGCCGCCAAGACCGCGTTCGGTCAGCAATACGGCAAGCTCAGCCGCTTTCTGTGCCTCGCCACGCTTGGCCGCCTCCGCAACCATATGCGCCAGACGCGCGGGCAGCGCCAGAGAACGCATTGCTTCGCCATCCGGCGTCAAGCGCCCCGCTTCATCCAGCGCGCCCAGCCGCAACAGCAGAGCCTTAGCCTCTTTCAGCGCGGGCCCCGGCGGAACATCGAGAAAACTGAGCGTCGCCGGATCGGTCACACCCCATGCGGCAGCATCGAGCACCAGCCCGGACAAATCAGCTTCCAGGATTTCCGGCGGCGAGAAAGGGGGGAGCGCTGCCGTCTGTCCCTGATGCCAGAGGCGGATGGCGATGCCGGGTTCGGTACGCCCGGCGCGACCAGCTCGCTGATCGGCACTTGCGCGAGACGTGCGCACGGTTTCAAGGCGCGTCAGTCCCGTGGCCGGTTCATATTTCGGCAGGCGGGCAAGGCCGCTATCGATCACCACGCGCACCCCATCGATCGTGATGGAAGTTTCGGCAATCGAGGTCGCCAGAACGACCTTGCGATGACCAGCCGGTGCAGGCTTGATCGCCGCATCCTGTGCACCGCCTTCCATGGCGCCATAAAGCGGCGCAAGCAGCACGTTGGCCGGAAGCCGGTCATCCAGAAGCCGTGCGGTGCGTTCAATCTCGCCCTGCCCCGGCAGGAAAGCCAGAATGCTGCCTGTCTCTTCGGCCAGCGCATCGCGGATCGCCCGCGCCATCACGTCTTCGATCCGTTCATCGGCCTTGCGGTCGCGATAGCGGATATCGACGGGAAAAGCGCGGCCTTCGCTCTCGATCACCGGTGCATCGCCAAGAAGCGATGCCACACGAGCGCCATCGAGCGTCGCCGACATGACGAGGATTTTGAGATCGTCGCGAAGCGCCGCCTGCACATCGAGCGCCAGCGCCAGACCAAAATCCGCATCGAGGCTGCGCTCGTGGAATTCATCAAACAGAACCGCTGCAACGCCCGTCAAATCCGGATCATCAAGAATCATGCGGGCGAAGACGCCCTCGGTGACGACGAGAATTCTGGTTTTGTCCGACACCTTGCTTTCAAGGCGCATCCGGTAGCCAACGGTTTCGCCCGGCTCCTCGCCGAGAAGCTGCGCCATGCGGCGCGCGGCGGCGCGTGCCGCGAGACGGCGCGGCTCAAGCAGCACGATCATGCCGTCCTTGCGCCAGGCGGCATTCAGCATATGAACCGGCACCAGTGTCGTCTTGCCCGCACCGGGCGGCGCGACAAGGACTGCACTCGCATGATGCGCCAATGCCTCATCCAGTCGAGGCAGAATCTGTGTCACAGGAAGATCGGGCAGGCTCGTCAAATTAGTTTCCGTCAGATAAGGCTTTCGCTTTCGTGCTTATCACACAAGGAGCGCACATGATCCATATTCGAAAATCGAGCAGCAGCGACGCGCCTGCGCTGACCGAAATCTGGCGCGCCAGCGTGCTCGCCACGCATGACTTCCTTAGTCGCGATGATTTCCTGGAAATCGAAAAGCTCGTGGCCGAGCAATATCTGCCCAATGTCGAAGTCTGGCTTGTTGAAGACGCTGGCAAGCCCGTCGGCTTCATGGGCATGAGCGATCATCATATCGACAGCCTGTTCATCGCCCCCGACCAGCGCGGCAAAGGCATCGGCAAACTTATGATCGCCCATGCAAAAGCTGTCGGCAATCCTTTGACCGTCGATGTGAACGAGCAGAACCTGCAAGGCGTCGGCTTTTACCGGCATATGGGATTTGTCGAAACCGGGCGTTCCGAAACAGACAATCAGGGACGCCCTTATCCGCTTCTGCACCTGCAGCTGGCGAACAGTGATTGACGTACTCCCCCGGAGTATATAGATTTCGTTGAAATCGGGAGATTCCATGCCGCATTCACCGGAAGACAAGAAGCGCGCCCTGACGCGTCTGCGCCGCATTCGCGGACAGGCCGAAGCGCTGGAGCGCGCGGTGGAGGCAGGCACCGAATGCGCGGCGCTGCTGCAGCAGATCGCGGCGTTGCGAGGCGCGGCCAACGGACTGATGGCGGAAGTGCTGGAAAGTCATTTCCGCGAGACGTTCGGCCATGAAGCCAATGCCGATCCCGATACGCAAATCGACGAAATCATGCGGATTTTGCGCACCTATCTGAAATAGGCGCGCAACACACAACTGGAAGGGAAACATCGCCATGAAATCACGCGCAGCCGTCGCCTGGGAAGCGAAGAAGCCGCTCACTATCGAAACAGTCGAAATCGGTGGTCCACGGGCTGGCGAAGTGCTGGTCGAAATCATGGCGACAGGCGTTTGCCATACCGATGCCTACACGCTGTCGGGCCTCGATTCCGAGGGCAAATTCCCCGCCATTCTTGGCCATGAAGGCGCGGGCATCGTGCGCGAAGTAGGCGCGGGCGTGACCTCGGTCAAGCCGGGCGATCACGTCATTCCGCTCTACACGCCAGAATGCCGCCAGTGCAAGACCTGCCTGTCGCAGCGCTCGAACCTCTGCACGTCTATCCGCGCCACGCAAGGTCAGGGCCTTATGCCCGACAAGACCACGCGCTTTTCCTGCGATGGCGGCGAAGTGTTCCATTATATGGGCTGCTCCACCTTCTCCAATTTCACCGTTCTGCCGGAAATCGCAGTTGCGAAGGTGCGTGAAGACGCGCCCTTCGACAAGATCTGCTATATCGGCTGCGGCGTGACCACCGGCATCGGCGCGGTGATCTATACCGCAAAGGTTCGCCCCGGCTCCAATGTCGTCGTGTTCGGTCTCGGCGGCATCGGTCTCAATGTCATCCAGGGTGCCCGCATGGTGGGCGCCGACAAGATCATCGGCGTGGACATCAATCCGGCCAAGGTCGAGATGGCTAAGAAATTCGGCATGACCGACTTCATCAACCCGCGTGAGATCGGCAATGACAAGGTGGTGCAGGCCATCCAGGACCTGACCGACGGCGGCGCTGACTATTCCTTCGACGCAACCGGCAATACGGATGTCATGCGTCAGGCGCTGGAATGCTGCCATCGCGGCTGGGGTGAATCGATCATCATCGGCGTGGCCGAAGCGGGCAAGGAAATCGCCACGCGTCCGTTCCAGCTTGTGACGGGACGCGTCTGGAAAGGCACCGCCTTCGGCGGCGCGCGCGGTCGCACCGACGTGCCGAAGATCGTCGACTGGTACATGGAGGGCAAGATCAATATCGACGATCTTATCACCCACACCATGCCGCTCGATGAAATCAACACTGCCTTCGATCTCATGCATGAAGGCAAGTCCATCCGTTCGGTGGTTGTCTACTGATGGCTGAAAAGCTTCTCGTTTCCCGGTGGGACCAACTCGACAACCTGACCCCGCGCGCACTTTATGCGATGCTGAAGCTGCGCGTGGATGTCTTCGTGGTCGAACAGAAATGTCCCTATCCGGAGATCGACGGCAAGGATTTCGAGGCGTTTCACCTGCGCATTGTCGACGGGGAAGAGCTTGCAGCGTCGCTGCGGGTTCTGCCGCCGGAACAGGATGGCAAGCCGGTGAAGATCGGACGCGTGGTCGTGGCGCCGGATTACCGGGGCTACAAGCTCGGCCACCGTCTGATGAAAGAGGCCATCGAATTTGCCCAGGCCCGTTTTCCGGGTACGGCGATCGAGCTTGGCGGACAAAGCCATTTGCAGAAATTCTATGGCTCGTTCGGCTTCGAGGCGATTTCCGACGAATATCTCGAAGACGGCATTCCACATGTCGATATGCGATTGGAACCAAGGGAAACGCTTGCCTGATGTTTCTGCTGCGCCGCCATATGTCGTTCTATCTTGCTGCCCTGGGCGGCGTTGCAGCTTTCATCATTGCGTGGCTTGTCGACAGGGAACTCGCCCCCGTCATCGGGGCCAACTGCTTCTTCGTGTTCTATCTCGCGCTGACGCTCTTTGCGCTGCCAAAACTCACCGCAGCACAGCTGAAAAAACACGCCGCCAGCGCCGATGAACCGGTCTGGATCATCTTCCTTGTGACCTTCGCGACCGTGCTCGTGGCGGTCGTCTCGCTGTTCATCCTGATCAACCGGCAGCCGCAGGCCGATGCCTTCTCGCTGGTGATGACGCTCGCCTCGGTGCCGCTCGGCTGGTTTACCATCCACATGATGGCGGCGCTGCATTACGCGCATGCTTACTGGCAACCCGGCGAACCTGCTGGCAACGATAGCAGCCATGCCAGCCGCCATCGTGGCGGTTTCGAGTTTCCCGGCACACCGGAACCTTCCGGCTGGGATTTTGCCTATTTCGCTTATGTGATCGGCATGACGGCGCAAACGTCCGACACCAGCGTGACAACGCCTGCCATGCGCAGGATCACGCTGCTGCACAGCATCGTCTCCTTCTTCTTCAACACCGTTCTGGTCGCCGCTTCGGTCAATGTTGCGGTGGCGCTCGGAAGCTGAACAAAACCGGGAATTTTCCATGGAAACCATTTCAACCGCAAAGAGCTTTGGTGGAACGCAGGGCGTTTATCGCCACAAGAGCGCGACAAACCAGTGCGACATGACCTTTGCCGTTTTTTTGCCGCCGCAGGCCAAGGATGGACCGGTGCCTGTGCTATGGTATCTGTCGGGCCTCACCTGCACGCATCAGAACGTGATGGACAAGGGTGAATATCGGCAAATGGCCGCAGAATTGGGAATTGCCGTCATTTGCCCTGATACGAGCCCGCGCGGAGACGACATTCCCGATGAACCGGACAACTGGCAATTCGGCAAGGGAGCCGGGTTCTACGTCGATGCGACGCGGGAGCCTTTTGCCAAAAACTATCAGATGTACAGCTACATCACGCAAGAACTGACCGATCTGGTGGGGCGCGAATTTCCACTCGACATGGCGCGGCAGGCGATCACCGGTCATTCCATGGGCGGCCATGGCGCGCTGACCATCGCACTTAAAAACCCGGACCGCTTCAAGTCGGCCTCGGCCTTCGCGCCCATCGTTCAGCCTTCGACGGCGGGCTGGTCCAGACCGGCGCTGGAAAAATATCTGGGCTCCGAAGAGCGGGCCTGGCGTAGCTATGATGCCACGCTGCTTATCGAGGATGGTTACCGCTTCCCGGAATTTCTGGTCGACCAGGGTACAGCCGACGGCTTTCTCGATGAAGGCTTGCGTCCATGGCTTCTGGAAGAAGCCTGCAGGAAAGCCGACATTCCCCTCACGCTCAACATGCGTGAAGGCTATGACCATTCCTATTTCTTCATCTCCACCTTCATGGGCGATCACCTGCGCTGGCACGGGGAGCGTCTGAAGCGCTGATCAGCGTTTCAAAACCTTCATCGGCAGGCCGCCTTGCGGCTGGGTGGTGAGCTTTTGCACCGGCCAAGGCCTTGTCGTTTCGAGCACGTCGAAACGACGGCCGTCGAGCAGGACGGCAAGTGCTATCACCGCCTCCTGCAAGGCAAAGCTCGCGCCGATGCAGACGCGCGGACCCGCCCCGAACGGCAGATATTGAAAGCGGTCTAGCCTCTCGCGGTTTTCGGGCCAGAAGCGTTCCGGCATGAAGGCATCCGGCTGATCCCAATAGAGCCTGTGGCGGTGAATGACCCATGGCATGACCAGCACGGTTGCGCCCTTCGGGATTTTCAGATCGTCATATGTATCGTCGGTCGCGGCTTCGCGATTGATCGAGGGAGCGGGCGGATAAAGCCGCATCGCCTCCTCGAAGGCCGCGCGCGTGAAAGGCAGAGACGTCAGCCAGTCCTGCGGCGGCAGATCACGCCCGCCCCGTGCAAAAAAGCCGTCGATTTCCGTCTCGATGCGCTCGCGCTCGCGGGGCGCCTTGGCGAGCAGATAGAGCGTCCACCCCAGTGCGCGGGCGGTGGTCTCATGGCCAGCGCCAATGAAGGTGATGATGTTGTCCTCGATCTCGGAGCGGCTCAAGCCATCTGGTCCTTCGGCGCGCAAAAGCAGGGTAAGAAAGTCGCTCGGCACGTCCTCGCCCCTGTCCATGCGGGCTTTGCGTAGCGCGATGGTGTTTGAAACCAGCTCGCGGAAAAAGCCCAGCGATTGCTGTCCGCGCAGGCGCGTGAAGCGCGGCAGCCAGTCGGGCAGCCCCAGAAGATCGAACGGATCAACCCGGCCCATGGTTTCGAACAGCCTGTCGATCTGATGGGCGAAATCATTGGGATCGCCCGCGATCTCGCCCGAAAACAGGGTTTCGGCGAGAATGTCGTAGGTCAGGAGCGTCATGTCATGGGCGACATCGGTAATCGTGCCGGGCGTCTTGTATCGCTCGGCGAACCGAAGCGACCGGTCACGCATGGTCTCGGCAAAACCGCCGATATGGCGCGGCGTGAAAACGGGAGCCATGGCCTTTCGCGACCGCTTCCACACCTGCCCCTCGGCTGTCAGCAGACCGTCGCGCAGCAGCGGACGCAGCACGCGCTGGCGGATGGCGGACATGGGATAATTGGCGGCATTGTCGACCAGCACATGACGGATCAGCCCCGGATCGTTGGCAATGATGGTCTTCATGCCGAACCAGCTGACGGAAATCCAGCGCTCGTTATAGGAAGGCTCGCCCCAAAGCTCGAGCGGGTTCTTGTAGACGACCCGCATCATCTCGAAACGCCCCACGGGCTTTTCCCGCGGACGCGGTGCAGGCGGCACGAACGGTCCCGATCGGTCGCTCACATTCGCAATTTCCATCAAGCGTTCCTTTCGTCATGGAGCGCGTTTCGATCTGACGGGATCAGATCGCCGCTCCAGCTTCACTTTAGGCACAATCCGGTCGGATCATGCTTTAAACAGGTCGAGAACGCCCCCGTCAGACCAGATATAAGCGTCAATTGTGGCGGTTCCAGAAGCCGGACGGCAGCCGGATCGCCCTCATATGGACAGACTGCCGGAATCCCCGGCAAATTTACCGCCAGAATTTGGAAAAATGGCCGTTAGCACCTATATTAAAGCCATGTTTGTCGCGTGATTCGACATATCTTTGAAGCTGCATTCGCAGCGCGTTTTTCGAAAGATTTTCATGAGCGAGATGCCCGAGATGAATTCCGAAGCCCCCGCCGAATATGGCGCGGATTCCATTCGTGTTCTGAAAGGTCTGGATGCCGTTCGCAAGCGCCCCGGCATGTATATCGGCGACACGGATGACGGCTCCGGCCTGCATCATATGGTCTACGAGGTCGTGGACAATGCGATCGACGAAGCGCTGGCAGGACATGCCACGCTTGTGACCGTCACTCTCAACCCGGACGGGTCCTGCACCGTGACCGACAATGGCCGCGGCATCCCCACCGATATCCATAAGGAAGAAGGCGTTTCGGCAGCCGAGGTCATCATGACCCAGCTTCACGCCGGCGGCAAGTTCGACCAGAATTCCTACAAGGTTTCCGGTGGTCTGCACGGCGTCGGCGTGTCTGTGGTGAACGCGCTGTCGATCTGGCTGAAACTGAAGATCCGTCGCGCTGGCAAGATCCATGAGATGAGTTTTACGCATGGCGTTGCCGATGCACCGCTTGTCGTGACGGGTGATGCGGGCGGTGAAACCGGCACGGAAGTCAGCTTCCTGCCTTCGCCGGAAACCTTCTCGATGGTCGAATTCGATTTCGATACGCTGGAGCGTCGCCTGCGCGAACTCGCCTTCCTCAATTCCGGCGTGCGCATCAAGCTTGCCGACCGCCGCCACGCCGATCTGGTGGAACACGAACTGCACTATGACGGCGGGCTTGTCGAATTCGTGAAATATATCGACCAGAGCAAGAAGCCGCTTCTGGAAGAGCCGATCTATATCCGCAGCGAAAAAGACGGCATGACGGTCGAAGTCGCCATGTGGTGGAACGATTCCTACCATGAGAAGGTGCTGTGCTTCACCAACAACATTCCGCAGCGCGATGGCGGCACGCATCTGGCCGGTTTCCGCGGTGCGCTGACCCGTCAGGTGACGGGCTATGCCGATGCTTCGGGCATGACCAAGAAGGAAAAGGTCACGCTTACCGGTGACGACTGCCGCGAAGGCCTGACCGCCGTTCTTTCGGTCAAGGTTCCCGATCCGAAATTCTCGTCGCAGACCAAGGACAAGCTGGTTTCCTCGGAAGTTCGCCCCGTCGTGGAAAGCCTCGTCAACGAAGCGCTTTCGACATGGCTAGAAGAACATCCGGCAGGCGGCAAGGCCGTGGTCGAGAAGGTCATCCAGGCAGCCGCTGCCCGTGAAGCCGCCCGCAAGGCCCGCGACATCACCCGCAAGAGCAATCTCAGCGTGACATCGCTTCCGGGCAAGCTTGCCGACTGTCAGGAACGCGATCCGGCCAAGTCCGAAATCTTCATTGTCGAGGGTGACTCGGCAGGCGGTTCCGCCAAGAGCGGCCGTTCGCGCCAGAACCAGGCCATCCTGCCGCTGCGCGGCAAGATTCTCAACGTGGAACGCGTTCGCTTCGACCGCATGATCTCGTCCGATCAGGTTGGCACGCTGATTACCGCGCTTGGCACCTCGATCGGCAAGGATGAAACGCACGGCTTCAACCCGGACAAGCTGCGCTATCACAAGATCATCATCATGACCGATGCTGACGTCGACGGCGCGCATATCCGCACATTGCTGTTGACCTTCTTCTTCCGCCAGATGCCGGAACTGATCGAGCGCGGCCATATCTATATCGCGCAGCCACCGCTCTATAAGGTGTCGCGCGGCAAGTCCTCGCAATACATCAAGAACGAAGCGGCCTTCGAAGATTTCCTCATCGAGACAGGACTTGAAGAAGCCACGCTGGAAATGGCAAGCGGCGAAGTTCGCGCCGGGCCGGACCTGCGTTCGGTGGTGGAAGATGCACGCACCATGCGTCAGCTTCTGGGCGGCCTTCACACGCGCTATGACCGCCGTGTCGTGGAACAGGCGGCCATTGCCGGGCTGCTCAATCCGGATGCCTCGAAAGACAATGCAACCGCGCAAGCTTCCGCCGATATTGTTGCAAAGCGTCTCGACATGATCTCGGAAGAAACCGAGCGTGGCTGGACGGCCCATGTGACGGAAGATGGTGGTTACCGCTTCGAGCGCATGGTGCGCGGCGTGAAGGACATTGCCGTTCTCGACATGGCGCTGCTCGGTTCTGCCGATGCCCGCCAGATCGACCGTGTGGCTGCACGCCTTTCGGAAGTCTTTGCCGAACCGCCGGTGCTGCGCCGCAAGGACAAGGTGGAAACGCTTTCCGGTCCGATGGCTCTGCTCGATGCGATCTTCGCGACCGGCCGCAAGGGCCTGACCTTGCAGCGCTACAAAGGCCTGGGCGAAATGAACGCCGAACAGCTTTGGGAAACCACGCTTGACCCGAATGTGCGTTCGCTGCTGCAGGTCAAGGTGACGGATGCGACCGACGCGGATTCCTTGTTCTCGCGCCTGATGGGCGACGAAGTGGAGCCGCGCCGCGAGTTCATCCAGGAAAACGCGTTGAGCGTCGCCAATCTGGACGTTTGATAAAGAAAGCCCCGGAAATCCGGGGCTTTTCTCATTTCAGACTTTTATTCGCCGCGGCGCTTCTTGCTGTAACCGCCGCCTTCGGGCTTTTTACCGCCCTTTTTGAAGCCGTCTTTCTTGAAGTCGTCTCCACGGGAGAAATCGCGCGGCTTGTCCCACTTGTCGCCCTTCGAGCGGTCGCCTTTGTAGCCGTCGCTCTTGTAGCCGTCGCGGAAGCCGCCTTCCTTGAACTTCTCGCCGCGCGGCTTGAAACCGCCCTTGCCTTCGCGCGGGGCAGCGTCGCCGCCTGCACCTGCAACAGCGGTGCGGATCACGAGACCCTTTTCGCCAGTGCCGCGTTCTTCGACCGAACGGCGGAACTCGTCAGCCTTGGAGGCTGTGATTTCGAAGCGGGTTTCATTGTCGAAAATCTTGATCGATCCGACATCGCGCTTGGAAACATCGCCCGCCTTGCAGATCAGCGGCAGCAGCCATTTCGGATCGGCGCGATGCTTGCGACCTGCGGAAACCGAGAACCACACGCCGTCAAACTGAGCATTGCGGTCGAAACGTTCGCCCGGTTCGCCACGATCACGACGCTCGAAGCGGTCGCCACGGTCAGAACGCTCACCTTTTTCAAAACGATCCCGGGGCTTCTTGCCGCCAACCGGATGCACCGGCGCGTCGGAAACTTCTTCGGCTGCGGGGTAGGAAGCCACTTCGCGGTTGAGGAAGGCACTCGCAATCTGTTCGGGCGTATAACGCTCGGTCAGCGCCTTCAGGAGATCCTGATATTCTTCTTCGACCGGCTGGTTGAAGACTTCGGCATTCAGGATGCGCTCATTGGTCTTGCCCTGAACCGCAGCAATGCTTGGCGCGGGGACCGTCTGCGCATCGAGCTTTGCCATGTGCAGAAGGCGCTCGGCCGTGCGGCGGCGCGAGAACGGCACAACCAGCACGCAGGTGCCCTTGCGACCGGCGCGGCCGGTGCGGCCCGAAGGGTGGAGCATCGTTTCAGGATTGTTCGGCAGATCGGCGTGGATGACGAGGTCGAGATTGGGCAGATCGATACCGCGCGCGGCAACGTCGGTTGCAACGCAGACGCGGGCGCGGCCATCGCGCATGGCCTGAAGCGCATTGTTGCGTTCTGCCTGGCTCAATTCGCCCGACAGTGCCACCACCGCAAAGCCACGATTGGAAAGCCGGCTTGCCATGTGCTTCACCGCTTCGCGGGTCGAGCAGAAAATGATCGAGTTCTGGCTGTCGTAATAGAGCAGCGTGTTGATGATCGCGTGATCGCGCTCATGCGGCGGCACCGGCATGGCGACATAGTCGATGTCGGCGTGCTGGCTGGTTTCGCTCTGGACCGTGAGACGAAGCGCGTCGTTCTGGAAGCGCTTGGCAAGCTGGGCAATCGGCTTCGGCACGGTTGCCGAGAACATCAGCGTGCGGCGATCTTCCGGCGCTTCGCCGAGGATGAATTCGAGGTCCTCGCGAAAGCCCATGTCGAGCATTTCGTCGGCTTCATCGAGAACAACCGCGCGCAGTTCCGACATATCGAGGGCATCGCGGGTAATATGGTCGCGCAGGCGTCCCGGCGTGCCGACGACGATATGGGCGCCACGTTCAAGCGCACGGCGTTCGGTGCGGATATCCATGCCGCCGACGCAGGATGCGATGCGCGCGCCGGTATCGGCATAGAGCCATTCCAGCTCACGGCGAACCTGAAGCGCCAGTTCGCGCGTCGGCGCGATGATCATGGCAAGCGGCGCACCGGCATCGCCGAAACGCAGTTCGTCTTCGAGGATGGTATTGGCCATTGCAAGGCCGAATGCGACCGTCTTGCCCGATCCGGTCTGTGCGGAAACGAGAAGATCGGCATCGAGCGTTTCGGATGCCAGAACGGCATTTTGAACGGCGGTGAGCGTATTATAACCGCGAGCGGCTAATGCTCCGGACAGAGCCGGAGCGATGGTTTCGGGCAAAGACATGAACCACTTTCACGAAAAAAGCTTCTCAAGCCGTATACCCATTGGTCGCGAACCACATGTCCACGACTCCCCTGACGACCACCGAAGCAACAGAATTAATGCTTCCCTATAGGGTTGGGCCGCTCAGGTCAACCGGCCAAACCTCAATGCGCCTCATCCCAGTTATGCGCTGCACGCGCATCGACATGCAGCGGCACTGCAAGCGAGACGGCAGGCATGGCCGCATTTTCCATGACATGACGAACCACGGAAACGGTCTTTTCGACTTCATTTTCCGGAACTTCGAAGATCAGTTCGTCATGCACCTGCAAAAGCATGCGGGCAGCAAGCTTTTCCTTCGCCAAGGCATCTTCCATGCGGATCATGGCACGGCGAATGATGTCGGCCGCAGAACCCTGGATCGGCGCATTGATGGCGGCGCGCTCGTTGAAGGCGCGTATCTGCGGATTCGAGGCCCTGATATCCGGGTAGTGCGCACGGCGGCCGAAAATGGTTTCGACATAGCCATGCTCGCGCGCAAAGGCCTTGGTTGCTTCCATGTAATCCTTGATGCCGGGGAAGCGCTCGAAATAGGTGCGGATATATTGTCCGGCTTCTTCGCGCGGGATCGACAACTGGTTCGCCAGACCGAAGGCTGAAATGCCGTAGATGATGCCGAAATTGATCGCCTTGGCGCGGCGGCGCACTTCCGAAGGCATACCCTCGACCGGCACGCCGAACATCTCGGATGCGGTCATGGCGTGAATGTCGATGCCGTCTGCAAAGGCCTGCTTCAGTTGCGCGATATCTGCGACATGCGCCAGCACACGCAGCTCGATCTGGCTGTAGTCTGCAGAGATCAGCTTGTTGCCGGGTTCGGCGATGAAGGCCGTCCTGATCTTGCGGCCCTCTGCGGTGCGCACCGGAATATTCTGCAGGTTGGGATCGGATGACGACAGGCGACCGGTCGAGGTGGACGCCATCGCATAACATGTATGAACGCGTCTGGTTGCAGGGTTTATGAACCCCGGCAACGCATCGGTATAGGTGGATTTGAGCTTGGTGAGCTGTCGCCAGTCCACGATCTTGCGGGGCAGCGGGTGACCCTCGGCGGCAAGGTCTTCCAGCACCTGCGCGGAGGTGGACCATTGGCCGGTCTTGGTCTTGGATGCGCCGGGCAGGCCCATCTTGCCGAAGAGAATGTCACCAAGCTGCTTGGGCGAACCGATGGTAAACCTCTCGCCTGCCAGTTCGTAGATCTCGTCTTCATAGGCCGCAGCAGCCTGCGCCAGATCGCCGGAAAGACGCGAAAGCACCTGACGGTCGACGGCGATGCCGCGCTCTTCCATGCGCGCCAGCACATCGACCAGCGGACGCTCGAGACGTTCATAAACCGACATCAGCCCTTCTGCGGCGAGGCGCGGTTTCAACACCTGCCAGAGGCGCAGTGTGACATCGGCATCTTCCGCCGCATAGGCCGTCGCCCGGTCGATATCGACCATATCGAACGTGACCGAACTCTTGCCGCTGCCTGCCACGTCCTTGTAGGCAATCGGCGTATGACCGAGCCAGCGTTCGGACAGCGGGTCCATGCCGTGGCTGCCGGTGCCTGCATCCAGCACGTAGGAAATCAGCATCGTATCGTCGAACGACACGGTGTTGATCCCATAGCGCCGCATGATCAGCCAGTCATATTTCATGTTCTGCGCGATCTTGAGGACCGAGGCGTCCTCAAGCACCGCCTTCAAGGCGGCCAGCGCCTCGCCCAGCGGAATCTGTCCCTCCACCATGCCGCCGCCCAGCAGATCGCCCGCACCGGATTTGTGCTGAAGCGGAATGTAAGCGGCTCTGCCCGGCGCAAGCGCCAGCGAAAAGCCGACGAGTTCCGCCTGCATCGGATCAACGGAAGTGGTTTCCGTGTCGAAAGCCAGGAGGCCGGTTTCCACTGCTTCGGCGAGCCACAGCTTCAATGTCGCGATATCGCGAATACAGGTATAGGCGCTGGTATCGACCTTTTGCGCACGCGCCGCTTCCGCGCGTTTGTCGGCAAGCGCTGTCGGTGTGTAGCCGGCTTCTGTCGTGGAAACGGACACCGTCGCCGTCACGACCACGACCGTCACTTCGCCATCCGCCTTTGGCGGGATATCCATGTCCGGCCCGTGAAGGTCGGCAGTGGACGCATCGGCGCCCCAGCCGGTCTCCACATGGCTCGGCTCCACCGAGGAAGCATCCGTATCGGTCGCCTCGGCAACACGGCGCGTAAGCGAGGTGAATTCCATGGCCTTGAGGAAACCGATCAGTTTCGGCCCGTTCTGCGGCTCCAGCACAAGCCCGTCCAGATCGACATCCAGCGGCACGTCGTTCTTGAGCGTCACCAGTTCGCGCGCAATCTTGGTCTGGTCGGCAAAGGCCAGAATATTCTCGCGGCGCTTGTTCTGCTTGATTTCCGAGGCGCGGGCCAGAAGCGTGTCGAGATCGCCGAATTCCTCCAGCAACTGCGCCGCGGTCTTTGGGCCGATGCCGGGAATGCCCGGCACATTGTCGGTGCTGTCGCCGGTCAGCGATTGCAGGTCGATCATCTTTTCCGGCGGAACGCCCCATTTCTCGATCACTTCCGGGATCGAAATCTGCTTGTCCTTCATGCTGTCATACATCGACACGCTTGGCGTCACGAGCTGCATGAGGTCCTTGTCGGACGAGACGATGGTGACATCGCCGCCCGCTTCCGCCGCAATGCGGGCGTAGGTCGCGATCAGGTCGTCGGCCTCGAAACCCTCCTTCTCGATGCAGGGCAGGTTGAAGGCGCGCGTCGCCTGACGGATGAGACCGAACTGCGGGATCAGGTCTTCCGGCGGCGCGGTACGGTTGGCCTTGTAATCGGGATAAAGCTCGTTGCGGAAGGTCTTCGACGAATAGTCGAAGATAACCGCGAAATGGGTCGGCACCACGCCCACATCCGTGTTGCGCGCATCCTTCAGGAGCTTCCACAACATGTTGCAGAAGCCCGAGACGGCGCCAACCGGCAGACCGTCCGTCTTGCGGGTCAGCGGTGGCAGGGCATGATAGGCGCGGAAAATGTAACCCGAGCCGTCAACGAGAAAGAGATGATCGCCTTTTTTCATACGGTAGAATTAGAGGAAAGCGGCGCCAAAGGAAACCGCTCCCTTGTCAGGAGAAACAACCGTCCACGTGAAAGAAACCGATCACGTCGCGATAACGGGTTTGTTACAGATTTGTAATCTTCCACGCCCTTGAATAGCCACAGTTGAAAGGCCAAATTCAGGTCATCGACAGTTCGTCGGTCGCCGGTTTTCTGACCCGTCCCCCGTTGGATGCCGGATGTTAGCGGCAGCCTCATTTCCCCTCTCCGGGCTGCCGCTTTGAGTGTAGTGATATGGCCGTTACGGTAACCCCCTCACCGTAACGGCCAATTCATTTTTCGGAGAACGGCTTTCCTTCAAATTGGGTTTCTTCTTGACGACGCTGGTTGTAGTGTGCCGCCAGTTTACGTTACGACTCGTCAGGAAATCTTCATGTCCCAGCAATCGTCTGCGCCATCGCTCGACAAAGTCCTCGCCCATCTCGACAACAATCTCGACAAGAGCCTCGATCGCTTGTTCGATCTCCTGCGGATCAAGTCGATTTCCACCGATCCGGCCTACAAGGCCGATTGCCGCAAGGCCGCCGAATGGCTGGTCGAGGATTTGAAGACGATCGGCTTCGATGCGAGCGTGCGCGATACGCCCGGCCATCCGATGGTGGTTGCCCATCAAGAAGGCGCGACACCCGATGCCCCGCATGTGCTGTTCTACGGCCATTATGACGTGCAGCCGGTCGACCCGCTCAATCTTTGGGAAAACGACCCGTTCGAGCCTGCGATCAAGGATGTGGGAAACGGCCGCAAGATACTGACCGGGCGCGGCACATCCGACGACAAGGGCCAGCTCATGACCTTTGTGGAAGCCTGCCGGGCCTATAAGGCAGTGAATGGCAATCTGCCGGTCAAGGTAACGCTGCTGTTTGAAGGCGAGGAAGAATCCGGTTCGCCCTCGCTCAAGCCTTTCCTCGACGCCAACAAGCAGGAACTGAAAGCCGATGTGGCGCTTGTCTGCGACACGGCCATGTGGGATGCGGAAACGCCTGCGATCAGCGTTGGCCTGCGTGGCCTCGTGGGCGAAGAAATCGTCATCAAGGCAGCAGACCGCGATCTGCATTCCGGCTTCTTCGGCGGAGCTGCGGCAAACCCGATCCATATCCTGACCAGGATTCTGGCTGACCTGCACGACGAAACCGGGCGCGTGACGGTGCCTGACTTCTACGAGGGCGTGGAAGAAACCCCGACGCAGATCCTGAAGTCGTGGGAAAGCCTCGGCCGCACGGCGGAAAATTTCCTCGGTCCGATTGGACTTTCCATCCCGTCCGGTGAGAAAGGCCGCAGCGTGCTGGAACTGACATGGGCGCGCCCAACGGCGGAAGTCAACGGCATTACCGGCGGCTATACCGGAGAAGGCTTCAAGACAGTCATCGCCGCACAGGCTTCCGCCAAGGTTTCGTTCCGCCTCGTCCACAGCCAGGACCCGGTCAAGATTCGCGAATCCTTCCGCACCTTCGTCAAGGAACGCGTGCCCGCCGACTGCTCGGTGGAGTTCCATCCGCATGGCGGCTCGCCAGCCATCCAGCTGCCCTATGATTCACCGCTCGTTTCCAAGGCTAAGGACGCGCTTTCCGACGAATGGCCGAAGCCAGCCGTGCTGATCGCCATGGGCGGCTCGATCCCGATTGTCGGCGATTTCGACAAGTTCCTCGGCATGGAGTCGCTGCTGGTCGGCTTCGGTCTCGAAGATGACCGCATCCATTCGCCCAACGAAAAATACGAGCTGAACTCCTTCCATAAGGGACAGCGCTCATGGGCGCGTATCATGGCGGCTATCGCCGCCAAGTAGGGCACGCATCATGGCGGCTATCGCCGCCAAATAAGGACAGTTAAATGACAATCCGTTTTCATAAGAACGATTTGCCGAACCTCCATCATTATCAGGTCGATGCGGTCGCCATCGATACCGAAACGCTGGGCCTGAATCCGCATCGCGACCGGCTTTGCGTGGTACAGATTTCGCCCGGCGACGGTACGGCGGATGTGATCCAGATCGAAGCAGGACAAAAGAAAGCGCCAAATCTGGTCAAGCTTCTGAAAGATCGCTCGATCACCAAGATCTTTCATTTCGGTCGCTTCGATCTGGCCGTGCTGGCGCACACATTCGGCACCATGCCGCAGCCCGTGTTCTGCACAAAGATCGCATCGAAGCTGACCCGTACCTATACGGACCGTCACGGCCTGAAGGAGCTTTGCAACGAGCTTCTCGACGTTTCGATTTCCAAGCAGCAGCAATCGTCGGACTGGGCGGCGGAGACACTGTCGGCGGCGCAGCTCGAATATGCGGCTTCTGACGTGCTTTACCTGCATCGCCTGAAAGCCGTGCTTGAGCAGCGGCTTGAACGCGACGGCCGTGCCAAGCAGGCCGAAGCCTGCTTCAAGTTCCTGCCGACACGCTCGGAACTCGATCTCATGGGCTGGCCGGAAGACGATATTTTCGCGCATAGCTGAGGCTTGCGTGAAAAGCTCTCCAACCATCAAACGGCGGCGGCAGCCGCCGTTTTCTTTTGCGGAACCTCATCGATATAGGCCCAGGCCGGACGGCGGAACAGAAACCGACCGTAGCCGCTCCACTGGATAAGGCCATAAAGAATGACCGGACCGACGACGCCGCTTGCCGTGGTCAGAAGCGAGACGGTGCCGATATCGCCGACGCCGAGTTTCAGCAGCACCGTGCGGGCAATGGCCATCGGCAGGAAGAAAGCGAGATAGACGACGATCGAATGCGCGCCGAGCCAGCTCAGGCCCCGATGCAGCCAGCTGCCAGCTGGCAGAAGGCTCAGGAGCGAGGAGATGGAGATGATCGCCAGCGCCCCCACCAGACCCAGCAGGAGTGAGACGACCGGCAGATCGCTGACCGCGCCGCGTCCGTCCAGAAGATCACCTGCCGGCGATATCAGCGCGGCGAGACTTTCCGGCACCGGCATGAAGACGAGCATATATTCGACGAGCCCCCAGACGAGCAGTCCGGCAATGCCGATGAGCGGTCGCTGGCGCAGCCAGTCTGCAACCCGGAAGATGGCGGGAGCAAAGGCGTAGCCCGCATAGAAATAGACGAACCGCGAGCAGAATTCGTCCACCATGACCCAGCCCGTATGGATCGGCAGGATTTCCAGCAGTGCCAGCACCGTAAAGGTCACCCCCACCGGAACGCGCTTCAAAGCCCTTGTCGCAATGAAGAAAACGGGCAGGATATAGATGAACCAGAGCGTGCCGAACGGCTCGATGAAAGCCATCAGATAGGCATTCACCACGCCCGAAATTCCGGCTTCGCTGGCGATGCCGGGTGCCTTGAATGCGAACTGGATCGTCAGCCAAAGAATGTAGAAATAGAGGAAGTGCACCACCTTGCGGTCGAGATAGCGCCGCCAGGGCCGGTCGATGACGAGACCGAGGAACAGGCCTGAAATCATGAAGAAATCTGGCATGCGGAAGGGCTTGGCGAAGGCCACCACATAGTGCATCCAGCCTTGCGCGCCGGCAGCCTTCTCCACGCCGAGCGTCGAATGCATCATGACCACGAAGATGATGCAGATGCCCTTTGCAATATCGACCCAGTCGACCCGCTCCCTTACGCCCGTCGTGCCATGCATTTCCATGTTCCCCGCAAGTTTTCCTGCCCTCTATAACCTGAATGGCGGCATAATCACATCCCGAAGAACTTGCGCCTGCCTGCGCCATATTGCGCCTGTCTTCGGTCGAGACTCATCACAAGCGGATCACGGGAACGTGTACTGCGGGGGCGACATTCCCCTTGCTGTGTCCCGTTTGCTACAGACTTTTGACAGCAATCGCTTATATTGGGGATAAATATTGGTTCTGAGACTTTCCTTCAGGAGGTTTATCATGAAGCTCAAGGCCCTTCTTCTTGCATCGACTGTCGCCCTTGTGGCCGCTACGGGCGCAAAGGCTGCCGACGCCGTCATCGAACAGGAACCAGCTCCTGTTGTAGTCGCTCCGTCCTTCACCTGGACCGGCGCCTATATTGGTGGCCAGATCGGCTACGGCTGGGGCAAGTCGAACTTCGACGGCGATGTGTTCAGCTATGGCAATGTCAAGCCGGATGGTTTCCTCGGCGGCGTTTATGCCGGTTATAACTTCGACCTCGGCAACAACGTCGTTCTCGGTATCGACGGTGACGTGACCTATAACGACGTCTCCAAGGATATCGACGTATTCGCCGGCGGCGTCCCAGTTGGCGATTTCGAAACCAAGCTTCGCTGGTCCGGCGCCGTTCGCGCTCGCGTCGGCTATGCGGTTGACCGTTTCATGCCTTACCTTGCTGGCGGTGTGGCCTTCGGCAACATCAAGAACAGCGGCAGCATCGACAATATCGGCAGCTTCTCCGAAAGCAAGACGCTCACCGGCTGGACCGCAGGTGCCGGCGTGGATTACGCCGCGACCGACAACCTGATCGTTCGCCTTGAATATCGCTACACCGACTACGGCGACAAGGACATCGACTTCGGTGGCCTGAACATCAATCAGGACTTCAAGACCAACGAAGTTCGCCTCGGCGTCGCATACAAGTTCTAAGCTCCAGGCAGCTTGTGATTGTGAAGGGCCCCACTCCGGTGGGGCCTTTTTTTGTGCATTGAAGATTTACGTCCCTTTAAACTGCCGCATTTACCCTGCACCGCATTAGGCCCTATTTGCTTTTGCGGCGCAAAACCCCGTAAAGCACGCAGACATTGTTCAAAATGACCGGTCCGCATGACGGCATGGACCGGCAATCGGGTGGGCGGCTCCAGACTGACATGGCATCGCGTGACGACAAAAACCGGCGCATCGAACCTTCCTTCGGTGGCGAAGAGAAAAAAGACGATGAGGTTTTTCGCGTCGACGAGGAGGACCGCATGGCTCGCTCGCAGCAGCGCCGACGCAGGCAATCGGATAGACCGGAACCGCGCGCGTCGCGCCGCGGCAAGAAGAAGCCGCGCGGCTTCTTCGGCTTTGTGCGCCGCTCGATCTACTGGTGCCTGGTGCTGGGTCTGTGGGGCGGCATCGCCTTTGCGGGCATGCTGGTCTATTTCGCGGCCAAGATGCCACCGACGACCGACTGGGCCATTCCCGACCGTCCGCCCAATGTGCGCATTGTCGACGTCAACGGCAACCTGATCGCCAATCGCGGCACGACCGGCGGCGAGGCGGTCAGCCTGCAGGAGATGTCTCCTTTCATCCCGAAGGCGGTCATCGCCATCGAGGACCGCCGCTTCTATTCGCATTTCGGCATCGACCCCATCGGCCTTGCCCGCGCGGTTGTAACCAATGTCGTTTCTGGTCGCGCCGTTCAGGGCGGCTCGACGCTCACGCAGCAGCTTGCCAAGAACCTGTTTCTCTCGCCCGACCGCACGCTGGAACGCAAGGTACAGGAAGTCATGCTCGCCCTGTGGCTCGAGCACAAATACACCAAGGACCAGATTCTGGAGATGTATCTGAACCGGGTTTATCTCGGTTCTGGCGCGTTCGGCGTCGATGCAGCCTCGCGGCGTTATTTCAACAAGTCCGCCAAGGAGGTGAACCTTATGGAAGCGGCGACCTTGGCCGGTCTCCTGAAGGCTCCGTCGCGCCTGTCACCGGCCCGCGATCCGGAAGCCGCCGCCGCGCGCGCCAAGCTGGTGCTGGGCGCGATGCGTGAAGAAGGCATGATCGACGACAGCCAGATGGCCATCGCCGAAAGCGAACCGCCGACACGGGCGCCTTCCTACTGGCAAGGTTCGGAAAACTATGTCGCCGACAAGGTGGTGGCCGCGCTGCCCGAACTGATCGGTGAGGCGAAGGACGACATTACCGTTCAGACCACGATCGATCTCAACCTGCAACGCGCGGGCGAAGACGCTATCAAGGACCAGATTTCCCAGAACGGCAAAAAGATGAATGCGAGCCAGGGCGCGCTGGTTTCCATCGACAGCACCGGCGCGGTTCGCGCCATGGTCGGCGGGGTCGATTATGCCACCAGCCAGTTCGACCGTGTGACGGATGCCCGCCGCCAGCCCGCCTCCTCCTTCAAGCCCTTCGTCTATCTGACGGCGCTTGAACAGGGCCGCACACCGGACTCCGTGCGCAACGACGCACCGGTCCGCATCGGTAAATGGACCCCCAGCAACGACAACGGCAAATATATGGGGCAGGTGACGCTGGCCACAGCACTTTCCCACTCGCTGAACTCCGTCGCCGCACAGCTCGTCATGGAAGTCGGCCCGCAGACCGTGATCGACACGGCGCACAGGCTGGGTGTTCAATCGAAACTCGAGGCCAATGCCTCGCTGGCGCTTGGCACATCGGAAGTGACATTGCTGGAACTGACCGATGCCTATGTGCCATTTGCCAATGGCGGCTATCGCGCGCCGGTCTATTTCATAACCAAAGTGACCGATTCCGAGGACAAGGTTCTCTACCAGAAGGAAGATGGCGTCGGACCGCGCGTCATCGACGAGCGCAATGTCGGCATGATGAACGCGATGCTGCGGCGCACCGTCGAAGACGGGACGGCAAAGCGCGCCGCCTTCGGCTGGCCCGCCGCAGGCAAGACCGGCACCAGCCAGAATTTCCGCGATGCATGGTTCGTCGGCTATACCGCCAACCTCACGACCGGCGTATGGTTCGGCAATGACGATGGCAAGGGCATGAAGCGTGTGTTCGGAGCGACCTTGCCGGTCGCGGCCTGGAAAAGCTTCATGAAGGAAGCGCACAAGGGCGTGCCGATCGCCGAGCTTCCCGGCCATTACGACATCCAGAACATCGTCCCCGGCGGCAGCGACGGCATCGACCCGAATGCGCCCTACGACCCGGGCATGATGCCGCAGGATCCCTATGGCGGCCAGCCGATGGCGGGTAATGGCGATGACGGCTATTGGCCGCCTGCGCCGGATTCCACGATGCGCGGCACCGTCCAGCAGCCCGGTGCCGTGGCCTACCCGGCCAATGCCAACGACGATTTCCGTCCGTTGCCCCCCGGCGATATCGGCGGCGGACAACCGCAACAATCGGGAAAATCCACGACACTGCTCGATATCATAATGGGGAACTCGCAATAGACCTTAGCAACAAAAGTCATTTTAGAAGGAAGGCAGAGAATGAATAGTTCATCGAAACCGGTCTGCCGGATCGTCCGTCCCGGAAACACTTATTCCGGGAAACAGGGCCTTGATTATTTTGAAGGAATTGCAGCCGAAACTGTCGGTTCGGAAGGCATTTGCATGCATCTTCTGACCATCCCGCCGGGTGCCCGCGCCAAGGCCCATCTTCATGCTTCCCACGAGACGGCGATCTATGCGCTTTCCGGCGAAACACATTGCTGGTTCGGCGAAAAGCTTGAGGAGCATGTCATCGTTCGCGAAGGGGAGATGTTCTACATTCCGGCAGGCGTCCCGCATCTTCCCGCCAATCTCAGCGACAAGCCCGCGACAGCCATAATAGCGCGAACCGATCCAAACGAGCAGGAAAGCGTCGTCCTGTTGCCGGAGCTGGAGCAATACGTTCCGCGCTGAGCAAGCCATGAGCGCCGGTTCCCGATGAATTTCTCTCATCGGGAACTGGTGAACCGCGCAGTAGCTCTCACTTTTCAGAATGTGCTCCGATTCCCCTCGAAATCTTGAGCGGCTTGGTCTATTCAAGATCGGAGAGCGAGGTTTCCATGTCCCCAGTCACCAAAACAGACGTTGCCGGTTCCGATACTTCCAAGGCAGATGCCGAACGCAAGACGCTGGTCCTGACCGGCGCCAGCCGTGGTATCGGCCACGCGACAGTGAAGCGCTTTTCGCGCGCCGGATGGCGCGTCATCACCTGCTCGCGACAGGATTTTTCCGACAATTGCCCGTGGCCGGCTGGCCCGGAAGATCACATCAAGGTGGACCTCGCCGATCAGGAGGATGTCGGCAAGGCAATTGCCGAAATCCGGCGCCGTCTCGAAGCCGATGGCAGCAAGCTTCATGCACTGGTCAACAATGCCGGCATTTCGCCCAAGGCGGAAGGCGGACGCCGCATGAATTCCATCGAAACGCCGATGGCAGTCTGGCGCGACGTGTTTCAGGTGAACTTCATGGCCCCGATCATGCTGGCACGCGGCCTGTTCAAGGAACTGGAAGCGGCGCAAGGCTCGGTCGTCAATGTGACCTCGATAGCTGGCAGCCGCGTACACCCCTTCGCTGGCACAGCCTATGCGACATCCAAGGCCGCACTCGCCGCGCTTACCCGCGAGATGGCATCCGATTTCGGCCCCTATGGCATTCGCGTCAATGCCATCGCGCCGGGCGAGATCGATACGGCGATCCTTTCGCCGGGAACCGACAAGCTGGTGGAACAGCTTCCCATGCGCCGCCTCGGCAAGACATCGGAAGTGGCGGAAACCATATACTTCCTTTGCTCCGAAGCCTCATCCTATGTGACCGGCTCGGAAATCCATATCAATGGCGGCCAGCACGTCTGACACCATGCAAGGCGCGGAGATTGAAATTCTCCGCGCTTTTTGTTTATCTCCATTCAATCGATTTAGAACCAGAGAAACGACCGATGATCCTTTGCTGCGGTGAATCCCTGATCGACATGCTGCCCCGTGAAACCGCAGCGGGCGAGACCGCGTTTCAGCCCTTTGCAGGCGGTTCGGTTTTCAATACGGCCATCGCGCTTGGGCGTCTCGACGTTCCGACCGGATTTTTCTCCGGCATCTCGTCGGATTTTTTCGGCGAGATACTGCGCGACACGCTGGCGCGGTCCAATGTTGATTATTCCTTCGCCGCCATCTCGGATCGTCCGACGACGCTGGCTTTCGTGCGCCTGGTGGATGGGCAGGCCCGCTACGCCTTCTACGACGAGAACACGGCGGGCCGCATGCTGGCCGAGAGCGACATGCCCTATGTCGACGACGCCGTCGACGCCATGCTGTTCGGCTGCATCAGCCTGTTTTCCGAGCCGTGCGGCAGTGTCTATGAGGCGCTGATGACGCGCGAGGCGCCTAAGCGGGTCATGTTCCTCGATCCGAATATCCGCACCAGCTTCATCACTGACCGCGAAAGGCATCTGGCCCGCATGAGGCGCATGATCGCGCTTGCCGATATCGTCAAGCTTTCCGACGAAGACCTCGACTGGTTCGGCGAAAAGGGCAGCCACGATGAAATCGCCGCCGAATGGCTGAAGCTTGGGCCTAAACTGGTGGTCATCACCAAGGGTGCGCATGGGGCCGATGCCTATACGGCGCGGGCAACCGTGCGCGTGCCCGGCGTGAAAGTGGACGTGGTCGACACGGTTGGCGCAGGCGATACGGTCAATGCGGGCATTCTCGCCAGCCTTCACAATCAGGGCCTACTCGACAAGGATGCGCTCGAGGACCTTACCGAAGACCAGATTCATTCCGTCGTCGCGCTAGGGGTGCGGGCTGCTGCCGTAACCGTCGCCCGCGCAGGGGCAAACCCGCCATGGGCGCATGAGATGAAGGATTGACGCACGGCAAAGCCGTGACATGATGCCCGCAGGAGCATTGCCAGTTCGCCATTACCAGTAAGGGCATTTCCAGCAAAAGTGCGAAGCGGTTTTGCGCGGACAATGCGCAAAGGAAAGCTGACGCATCATGAGCATCGAATTTCTGCTGACATCCTTCATCATAGTTGCCTCGCCGGGCACCGGCGTGCTGGTAACGCTTGCGGCAGGCCTGTCCCGTGGCGCACGCGCATCGGTCATTGCCGCGCTCGGCTGCACGCTTGGCATCGTGCCGCACATGCTGGCTGCCGTGACCGGGCTTGCTGCCCTGCTCCATGCCAGCGCACTGGCTTTCGAGCTGATGAAATATGCGGGCGTCGCCTATCTGCTCTATATGGCCTGGATGACGCTCAAGGAGCACGGCACGTTGAAAATCGAGACCGATGACGCGCCGCGTTCAGACCGGGAAGTCATCCGGTCTGCGATCCTCGTCAACCTTCTCAACCCCAAACTGTCGATATTCTTCTTTGCCTTCCTGCCGCAATTCGTGAATACGCAGCAGGGCGCAACGGTGGCGCGCATGGTGGAACTGTCGCTCGTCTTCATGGCCATGACATTCGTGGTGTTTGCGATCTACGGCGTCTTTGCCGCTGCCGTCCGTAACCAGATCATCTCACGCCCCGCCGTGCTTGCATGGATGCGCCGCAGCTTTGCAGCCGCCTTCATCGCGCTCGGGGCCAAACTCGCACTGACCGAACGATAGACCATGGCCCAGAACATTTATGACCGCGACGATTTCTTCACAGCCTACAGCCAGTTGCCGCGCTCGGTACACGGGCTGGACGGCGCACCGGAATGGCCCTTTGTACGTTCCCTTCTGCCCGACCTGACAGGCCGCGATGTCGCCGATCTCGGTTGCGGTTTCGGCTGGTTCGCCCGCTTCGCCCGCAAACAGGGCGCGGCCTCTGTCATCGGTTACGACCTTTCGGAAAACATGCTCGAACGCGCGCGCCGCGATACGCCGGATGACGCTGTCCGCTATGTTCAGGCGGACATGGAAGAGCTGGAACTTCCCGAAGCGAGCTTCGATCTCGTCTATAGTTCGCTGGCGTTTCATTATATTCGCGATTTCCCGCGCCTTTTGAAAACGATCCGTGCGGCTTTGCGGCCGGAAGGCCGTTTCGTATTCACGATCGAGCATCCGATTTTCATGGCACCGCTGGCGCCGGGCTGGATCGAAGACCAGAATGGCGGGAAGCACTGGCCTGTCGATCATTATGCCGTGGAGGGCGAGCGGCGGACCGACTGGCTGGCCGAAGGCGTCATCAAATATCACCGTCGTCTCAGCACCACGGTCAACGCCCTGATCGATACAGGATTTGCCATCAATCGCCTGGAGGAATGGCGCCCCTCCGCGGAGCAGATCGAAGCATGGCCGGGGCTGTCGGAGGAAATGGAGCGGCCCATGCTGTTGATAGTTTCCGCTAGCCGACAGACAGCTTGACCAGCCACATTTCACGCTCTTTATAGGGAGGGGCGGGACACGAATCAGACTGGCGAGGAGAAACCATGGACGTGTTGCGCATTGCAGCCTTTTCGCAAGGCAATCAGGGCGGCAATCCCGCTGGAGTGCTGATTGCCGATCACCTGCCCTCCCCGCAAGACATGCAGAAGATCGCCAAGGATGTCGGCTTTTCCGAAACCGCCTTTGCCGCGCCGGAAGGCGACAGCTGGCGCGTTCGTTATTTTGCGCCGGAAATGGAAGTTCCGTTCTGCGGCCATGCCACCATTGCGCTCGGCGCGGCGCTGGCCATGCGCGAGGGCGACGGGCGTTTCGCGCTCAAGCTCAACAATGGCGATATCAGCGTCGATGGCCGCAAGGAAGGCGAGTTGTTCGCCGCCAGCCTGCAATCGCCGCCAACCCGCCAGCGCGCTGCCAACGATGCGGAAGTGGAGCAAGCGCTGGCGCTGTTCAGCTTTGAAAAGGACGATCTGGCGCCCGGTCTTGCTCCCGCGCTGATCCACGCCGGTGCGGACCATATCGTGCTGCCGCTTCGTTCCCGCGAGAGGCTCGCCTCGATGCATTACGACATGGCGCGCGGGCGCACCCTGATGAACCGGCAGGGCTGGACGACGATCCTGCTCATCTATTCCGAGACGCCGAGACGCTTCCACAGCCGCAATCCGTTTGCATCGGGCGGCGTTTATGAAGACCCGGCCACCGGTGCCGCGACCGCTGCCTTTGCCGCTTATCTGCGCGACAGCGGCTGGCCGCATGGCGGTGAGATCGAAGTCTTTCAGGGCGAGGATATGGGCAGCCCGTCGCACCTGCGCGCCCAGATCGGCAATGAGCGCGGCGGTTCCATCCGCGTTTCCGGCACCGCACGGCTGATGGAATAGCAGCGCATCCCGAAAAGGGTGAAACGGTTTTCGGGATGCGCGTCAAAACAAAGGATTAAAGCGCGTTGCAGCTCGTCACACGCGGACGAGCTGCTCCACCCGTTCCTCATTTCCGAAGAACTTGAGATAGCGCGCCACTTCCTTGGGGTGGCCGGTCGCCTTTTGCGGATTATCGGAAAGCTTGACCGCTGGATGGCCGTTGGCATCCGTCACCTTGCAGACGAGGGAGATGGCGTTCAGCCCTTCGATTTCCTTCGGGGCGCAGCCCGCGAAATCATTGGTGAGGTTGGTGCCCCAGCCGAAGCTCATGCGCACGCGCCCCTCGAAGTGACGATAGGTTTCCTCGATCGTATCCACATCAAGCGCGTCGGAAAAGATCAGCAGCTTTTCGCGCGGATCCTTGCCGCGTGACTTCCACCATTCGATGATGCGCTCGCCGCCTTCGATGGGCGGGGCGCTGTCGGGGCGGAAGCCGGTCCAGTCGGCAACCCAGTCCGGCGCATTGCGCAGGAAGGCCGCCGTGCCAAAAGCATCGGGCAGCACGATCAGGAGATTACCGCCATAATAGCGGTTCCAGTCCTGCAGGACGCGATAGGGCGCGGAACGCAGTTCATCGTCATTCCTTGCAAGGGCCGCCAGCACCATCGGCAATTCATGCGCATTGGTGCCCAGTGCTTCGAGGTCCGTATCCATGGCCAGAAGCACATTGCTGGTGCCGGTAAAGGCATCGCCGATGCCTTCCTTCAGCGCCTCGACGCACCAGCGCTGCCACAGGAAGGAATGGCGGCGGCGCGTGCCGAAGTCGGAAATCTTCAGGCCCGGAAGCTGGCGCAGGCGTTCGACCTTGCTCCACATCTTCGCCTTGGCGCGCGCATAAAGCACATCGAGCGAGAAGGGACCGAGGTTTTTCATCGCCGCGCGCGAGCGCAACTCGTTGATGATGGCAAGTGCGGGAATTTCCCACATGGTCGTGTGCGACCAGGCGCCATGGAAATGCAGCTCGTACTGCCCATCCTTGCGGCGCAGCTCATATTCCGGCAACTGGAAATCATGAAGCCAGTTCAGGAATTCGGGCTGGAAAATCTGCTTGCGGCCATAGAAGCTGTTACCCGCCAGCCAGATCATTTCCTTCTTGGAGAAACGCAGTGTGCGGGCATGGTCGAGCTGTGCGCGCAATTCGCCCTCATCGATCTCATCGGCAAGGCGCACGGAAGTGGTGCGGTTGATGAGCGAGAAGGTTGCATCCACCTTGGGGTAGAGGCCCCAGATCATCTGCAGCATCAAAAGCTTGTAGAAGTCCGTGTCCAGAAGGCTGCGGACGATGGGATCGAGCTTCCATGCGTGATTGTAGACGCGGCGCGCAATATCAGTCTTGGCCATGACGGCCTCCATTGCATGAACTTGTACTGCAACCGCCCCAGAGGAATTGCAGCAAAAAGAAAGGCGGGTTTTTCACCCGCCTTTTTAATCGGTTCACTTCTGTTTGGGAAGCTCTACGACGATTTCATGTTCACCGTCCGGCTTGATCGGCACGCCCTCTTCCGGCTTGCCGATCTTGCGGCCATTGAGCTTGACCGCCTTGTCCTTGCCACCGGCCACGACCTTCACGCGGTAGAGCGCCTCGCCGAAGCGGAGTTCCGCTTCATAGCCATCCCATTCCGGCGGCAGGGCCGGGTCGAGATGCAGGCGGTCGCCGCGTTTGGTGACGCCGAGGATACCCTCGGTTGCGACGCGATAGAACCAGCCGGCGGAGCCGGTATACCAGGTCCAGCCGCCCTGCCCGCGACGCGGCTCCACGGAATAGATGTCGGCTGCGATCACATAGGGCTCGACACGATAGATATCCGGATTGCGGCCATGGTTGACCGGGCTGATGAGCGAGAAGAGCTTCCAGGCTTCCGCCGCCCTGCCCATGCGGGCGAGCGCCATGATCGCCCAGGTCGCGCCATGGGTGTACTGGCCGCCATTCTCGCGGACACCCGGCGGATAGCCCTTGATATAGCCCGGCTCCTGCACGGTCTTGTCGAAAGGCGGCGTGAAGAGACGCAGCAATTCGCCCTCGTCATCCAGCAGGTATTTTTCGAGCGAGGCCATCGCCTGTTCGGCGCGTTTCGGATCGGCCACGCCAGACAGCACGCTCCACGATTGCGCGATGGCATCGATCTGGCATTCGTCACTGTCCTTGGAGCCAAGCGGCGCGCCGTTATCGAAGAAGCCGCGGCAATACCATTCGCCGTCCCAACCGTCGCGGTCGAGCGCAGCCGTCAGGCTTTCCAGATGGGCTTTCCAAATGTCGACGCGCTTCACGTCCTTGCGTGCTTCGGCAATCGGAATGAACTTGCCGAGCGTATAGGCAAGGAACCAGCCGAGCCAAACGCTCTCGCCCTCGCCCTTCACGCCGACCAGATTCATGCCGTCGTTCCAGTCGCCGCCAAGCATCAGCGGCAGGCCGTGCTTGCCGGTGCGCGCGACGGCGAGATCGAGCGCCAGGGCGCAATGCTCGTAGAGGCTGGCCGTCTGCCCGGAGATTTCCGGCTGATAGAAGGCATCATGTTCGCCCTCCTCCAGCTTGCGCCCTTCGAGGAACGGCAGCTTTTCGTCGAGGATGGCGCTGTCGCCCGTCGTCTCGACGTAGAGCGAGGTGCCATAGCCGAGCCAGACGACATCGTCCGAGATGAGCGTGCGGACGCCCGCACCCGTTGCGGGAAGCCACCAATGCTGGACATCGCCTTCCGGGAACTGGCGCGATGCGGCGTTGAGTATCTGCGCACGGGCAAGCGTCGGATCGATGAGCAGCAGCGACAGCGTGTCCTGCAACTGATCGCGGAAGCCGAACGCACCGCTTGCCTGATAGAAGGCGGCGCGCGCCCAGATACGGCAGGCGATTGCCTGATAGGGCAGCCAGCCATTGACCAGAAGGTCGAAAGCCGGGTCCGGGGTCTTGACCTGAACGCGGTCGAAGAGGCCTTCCCACTGCTGCCTCGCGGCAGCAAGCATATCGCTGAACGAAACCTTGCGGGTCTCGGTGATCAGCGCCTTTGCCTGTTTCTGGTCGGCGGCATTGCCGAGCAGGAAGACGATTTCACGGGCTTCACCCGGTCCGACTTCAATGTCGAGGGCGAGCGCGGCACAGGGATCGCGGCCCGCTTCAACCGTGCCCGAAAGCGCCTTGCCTGCCAGCACGATCTCCGGTTTGTCCACCGAACCGGTGGTGCCGATGAATTCGCTGCGGTCGGCAGTGACGGATTGCGGCTTTTCGGTCGCGGCAAAGAAGGCGACCTGCCCTGACTTGTCAGGATGATACGGATTGCCCGCAAAGAGCGCGCCCAGTTCCTCGTCCTGCGACGGCACGATGAAAGGCACATTCTTGGCGCGGGCATTGCCCAGCACCCATTCGACATAGCCATAGACGCGCAGCTTGCGCTTCGAGCGGCCCTTGTTGGTGATCGTGAGGCGCGAGAGACGCACCGGCTTGTCCGCATCCACGATATGGGTGAGGTCGAGCGCCAGCTCGCCGTGCTGCGCCCCGAAGCTCGAATAGCCGTGGCCATGGCGCGCTTCATAAGTCACCGCCTCGTCGCGCAGCACGCTTGCGGTCGGCGCAAAGGTGCGGCCCGTTTCACGGTCGAGGATATAGATCGCCTCGCCCGGACGGTTGGTGACCGGATCATTCGCCCATGGGGTGAGCTGGTAATCGCGGCTGTTGCCTGCCCAGGTAAAGGCCGAACCTTCCGCCGAGACGTGGAAACCGAAATTCGGATTGGCGATCACATTGATCCACGGATGCGGCGTGGTGGTGCGATTGTTGATGCGCACCACATAGGAGCCATCCTCGGCAAAGCCGCCATAGCCGTTCCAGAAGCGGAGGTCGCCGCCTGCCGGAGCAGGACGGTTCACCGCTGGCTTGACAGCCGGGCGGCGTTCTTCCGTCCCGCGCTCAATGGCGATGGGCGCGAGACCGGCGGCACCGAGCCCCTGGCTCGAAGCCTGTCCGCCAATCGCGGTCTTGGCATCGCGCGCGGCGAGATCGACGGTGATTTCCTCGCTGCGGCGCAACTGTTCGGCCAGCGAGCCGTTCTGTGCGTGCATGACGATACGCGCCGAGGCAAGCAGCGTGTTGTAGCTTTCGTCGCTCATCTGGTCGCGGCGCACCGCGAAGATGTGCGGCTGGCCGCCGCCGCGCGCCCGGAATCCTTCGACGATCCAGTCGATGGCGCGCTGCGTATCCTGCGCATAGGAGAAGGCGCGCTCATTGACCGCCACGACATCGACCGTGAGGCCCTTCGAGCGCCAGTATTCCTGCGCACGCAGCACACCGCGCAACACGTCGAGATCGGCTTCATTGTCGATGCGCAGCGCGAAGATCGGATAGTCGCCGGAAATCGACATCGGCCACAGGTCCGACTGCTTGCCGAGGCCGCTGGCGATGGTTTCAGGCGGCTGGCGCAGGGTCCGCTCGGGATAAAGCAGATAGGCGGCGACCTTCTGGTAATCCGCAGCTTCCGCGGGCTTGATGCCGATATGATAGAGCTGCACCTGCGACGAGGTCCAGGATAGCGAATATTCGCGGGCGAAGGTTTCGGGGTGACGATGGGTCGCCACGGCATGTTCCACCGCATCGCGGCTGCCGCCTGCGAAGGTCCAGAACACGAGGCTCACCTTCTTGTGCGCCGGAACGCGGACACGTGTGCGCACCGAAGCAATCGGATCGAGCACGCAACCCTGGCTGCCGGTGAATTTGGCGCCGGCGTCGAAGGCTGCCGCATCGCGCAAGGAACGACCGCGTCCGACAAAGGCACGGCGGTCGGTTTCGACTTCCGTTTCGCGGATCGAGCCGGAAAGATCGGTCACGAAATGCGCGACATGAATATCGGGATCGGACGGCGCGCGCTTGCGGCGCTTGGCATAGATGGTCGAACCGTTATCGGAGATTTCGGTTTCCACGAACATCTTGGCAAAGGCCGGATGGGCGGCGTCGCTGTCGCTGTCGGTCAGCACCAGTTCCGCATAGGAGGTGACCTCGATCATGCGGTCGCGGGCGGAGGTGTTGATGATGTCGAGCCTGCGGCCCTCACCATCGGATTCCGACGACACGATGACTTCCATGACCGTCTTGATATCACCGGCGGTCTTGTAGAATTCCGCCTTGTCCTCGGTGAAGACCGTCTTGGTTTCCTCATCCGGATTGCGGACCGGTTCGCCGGTTGCCGACCACCAATAGCCGCTTTCCATGTCGCGCAGGAACAGGAAAGTGCCTTGCAGGTCTTCCGACGCATCGGCGTGGAAGCGGGTGATGTCCCAATTGTGCCAGCGGCTGTAGCCCGAGCCGTTGGCCGTCACCATCAGCGCATATTGTCCGTTCGACATCATATGCGTGGTGCGCGGCGCCTTGAAGGGCTTGTCGACGATCCGCATCGGCGCATCGTCGAAACCGCCGGAATCCACGCGCATCGGGTTTTCCGTCTTGGCGTAGATCATCGGGATTTCGCGCGGCGCCTTTTCCTGCAGCAGCAGTTCGGCAGCCTCGATCACGGGGTCGGAGTGGAAACGCTCGCGCATCCGGCCTTCGAAGATCACGTTGTTGACCGCGATGATCGACATGCCATGATGGTGGGCATAGTAGTTCTTCACGACGGCGCAGAGTTCGCCTTCGCGGACACGCGACGGGGTGAAGTCCACCGAATCGTGGAAGCCGTAGCGTCCAAGCGCGCCGAGCTTGGCAAGACGCTTGAGGTTGGCGACGGCGGCGGCAGGCTGGTATTGCGCGGCGAGCAGGCTCGCATAGGGCGCGATGACCGCGTTGCGCGACAGGCCGCGCTGCAGGCCGAGATTCGGCACGCCGAAGTTGGAATACTGGTAGTTCATATGCGCGTCGCGCGCATTGAACGCCGCTTCCGAAATACCCCAGGGCAGGCCGCGCGAGGTCGCATAGTCGATCTGGCGCTGCACCACGAGCTTGTTGGTCTGGTCGAGCAGCGAACCGAGCGGCTCCGACATGACCAGCGGCGGCATCAGATATTCGAACATCGAGCCGGACCAGGACAGCAGAGCGCCCTTCCAGCCCACCGGCACCAGAAGACGGCCAAGCTTGAACCAGTGTTCGACCGGCACGTCGCCCTTGGCGATGGCAAACAGACTCGCCAGACGCGCTTCCGATGCGAGAAGATCGTAGCAGCTTTCGTCCAGCTCGTTTTCCTGCACGCGGAAACCGATGGAAAGCAGGCGGCGTTCCTTCCGCTCAAGGAAGCCGAACTGCATGTCGAAGGCAAGCTGGCGCGAGCGGGTCGCCAGATCGCGCAGGCGCTCGCGCAGCGCGTCCGTGTCATGCTCGCCGATGGAATCGTCGGTATGCGCCTTGCAGGTATCGACCAGAATGCGCGCCCATTCCACCGCTTCCGCGCTTGCGGAGGTTTCGATTTCGCCATCGAGTTCGTCCATCAGGCGAACGATATCGGTAGCGAAAAGCGACAGGTTGATGGTGCGGAAGGATGCCGTCTCCGGCTCGTCCTTGATGGACAGGACGGCACGGCGGAAATTGGCGATCCGCTCTTCCAGGCGGCGGCGCAGCGGACGCAGTATCCGGCGGTCGTCGGGGATTTTCGCGATGGACTCTTCAAGAATGTCGTTGACATCGAGAATGCCGTCGAGGTCGCCCTGCATGTAGACGGAGGGAGCTTCCGCCCATTCTTCCAGCGCGGACGACAGCGTAACCAGATGACCGGCGAGATTGCCGCTGTCCACCGCCGATACATAGAGGGGCCGCATCGGTGTCAGCGTGTTGGTCTCGTACCAGTTGTAGAGATGGCCCTGGTACTTCTCCATCTTTTCGAGCGTATTGACGGTGGCGGCGACACGATCCAGCGTTTCGCCGAAGCCGATCCAGCCGAAATCGCGCGCGGCGATGACCGACAGCAGATAGACGCCGATATTGGTCGGCGACGTGCGCTGCGCGACGATGGGCGCCGGGTCTTCCTGGAAATTGTCCGGCGGGAGATGGTGGTTTTCCTCATTGGTGAACTCGGCGAAGTAACGCCAGGTCCGGCGCGCATAGCGGCGCAGGTCCGACTTGTCGGAAGAAAGCACTTCCAGCGTGTCCTGCGGCTTGGCCGAACGGCTGACGAGCCAGGCGATCAGCGGCGAGGCAAACCAGATGACGGCGAAAGGTGCGGCGATCAGCGCGGCATGGCTTTCAGCGGCAAGGGGGAAGAAGATCGCCAGACCCGCAATGGCCATGGCGGGCCACATCAGCTGGAAATAGAAAAGCAGCGTATCTGGAGAGGTTCTCGCCTGCGCCGCCGTGCGCCATTCCAGAAGGTTGCGGTGCGAAACGAACAGACGATAGACGGTGCGCGCAATCGCGTCCGCCATCAGGAACGCCGAATGGGCGATGAAGGTGGTGCGCAGCGCCACATCCGCCGTGCCGAGCGCAATGTCGGTCAGTACCGACTGCGCATGGCCTTTCAGCGAATAATCCATGTTGCGCGGGATGAGATTGGTGACGATCCCGAAGGTCGGCGCCACGAACATGGAAAGGATGAGGAAGCCCTGCCAGACGGCGGCAGGCCCGATCGGCAGCACGCTCCAGCCGACGACGGCTGCGATCAGCCACAGGATCGGGTTGAGCGAGCGGCGCAAGTTGTCGACCATTTTCCAGCGCGTGATGGCGCTGACGCCTGCATTGGTCGAAAACAGCCATGGCAGAAGCTGCCAGTCGCCGCGTGCCCAGCGATGGTGGCGCGAGACGTCGACATTGTAGCCGGTCGGATAATCCTCGACCACCTCCACATCGCTGACCAGAGCGGCACGGGCATAGCCGCCTTCCAGAAGGTCGTGGCTGAGGAGCGTGTTTTCCGGCACGCGGCCCTTCAGCGCGGCCTCGAAGGCGTCGATGTCGTAAAGGCCCTTGCCGGTGAAGGTGCCTTCGCCAAGCAGGTCCTGATAGGTGTCGGACACAGCAAAGACATAAGGATCGATGCCGCGATTGACCGAGAAGACGCGCTGCAGGAACGATGCTTCGTCGCCGGTCGTCAGCGACGGCGTGACGCGCGGCTGGAGAATGCCATAGCCACGGATGACCTTGCCGGTCTTTTCGTCAATGATCGGGCGGTTCAGCGGATGGCTGAGCTTGCCGGCCAGATGCGTGACGGATTCCGGCGTCAGACGCGTATCGGCGTCCAGCGTCATCACATATTTGATTTCCTTCGGCAGGCGTTCGTCCGGCGGGAAGAAGCTCGTATCCTGATCGCCCCGCAGCAACAGGTTCAGCTCATGCAGCTTGCCGCGCTTGCGCTCCCAACCCATCCAGCAGTTCTGCTTCTCGTTGAAGAGGCGGCGGCGGTGCAGAAGGAAAAAGCGCGGCTGGTCATCGCCCGTATAGTGCTCGTTGAGCTTGGCGATTTCCTCACGCGCATATTCGTAGATTTCCATATCCGCGGGCGTGATCTCGTGCTTCGCATCGGTCCAGTCGCTGACCAGCGCGAAGTAGATTTCGCCACGCGGATTGGTGAGATAATGCACTTCGAGATTGCGAATCTGCTCGTCGATGGAATCACGCGAGGTGATGAAGGTCGGCACCGCGACCAGCGTGCGCGCCTCTTCGGGCAAGCCTTCCTTATATTCAAAACCGATGAGGCGCGTGGGCTGCACGAACCACGGCACCAGCGCGTTGAACAGCGAATAGGACGCGTCCATCGCCGGGAAGAGCGCCAGCAGCGTGAACAGCGTGCGCAGATCGGTCGAAAGACCGGCGCGGATCATGCAGTAATTGACGAGAGTGAGAATCAGGATCGTGAAGATCGCCGTCGGAATGAACAGGCCCCAGAGGCCAAGGCCGCGATAGAAACGCAGCGCCCTGACACCGAACGGCGCCTTGTAACCGCAGACCCTTTCAAGCTCCGTGCGGCCTTCGCCCGACAGGTAATAGGCGATTGCGCCCTTGCCCTCGGCTTCCGGATGACCGGCCTTTTCGGCGCGGTGGCCGTCTTCCGCCAGCTTGAGCGCCGCCCAGGTGATGTCGATTTCGCTCATGTCCGAATAGCGGGCGAGCTTTTCGATGGTCACGCGGTAGGCATTGCGGGAGCGGAAGTCCAGAAGCTCGAAATCGCTGTGGTCGCGCAGGATCGCATCGACCTCGTTGACGGTTTCAAACCAGGTTTCCCAATCCACGTCATCGATGGATTTCAGGCTGCGGATGACATTGCCCATCGTGACGCCGCCGGTGGACTGGCGGGCATGTTCCTCGACGATGGCGTCTTCCGGGTTGCTGCCTTCCTGTTCCAGAATCCGCTCCAGCCAGTGGGCGGCTGCCGTGGTGTCGGTGGAGGAGGAACGCAGGCGATAAAGGAGATGCGTCGCGAAGGTGCTGTCGCGGGCGGCATCGGCATATTGCGCCAGGACCGAATCCAGCTCGGCTCCGTCGGCAGCGACCACGATGCGGTCGGCAGCCGTATTGGCGAGATTGCGCATGATGCGCGCGCGGTCGACGCGCAGCGCCAGACGTCGCGCATTCTCGATCAGGAAATAGCGCACCGCAGACGGCAGCGCCCACAATTCGCCGATCTTCAGCGGCTCGACGGTCTGGAAACCCTTGACGATGGCCGTCAGCGTCTTCAGCGAGAAATTGCTGTCCGTATGCGCGACATAGAGCCAGGCCAGCGCGAAGATGCGCGGCATGCCCTCGTATTTTTCAACCGGCGCCTTGTAGAGCGGCAGCTGGCGGATAAAGCGGCGCGGCAGGTCGCGGCGCGCCTGCTGGACGTTCTTGTCGATCTGGTAGTGGTTGTCGAGCAGCCATTGCGCGGCAGGGGTGATGGTTTCACCCGCGCGCGAGGCGGCATCGGAGGCGCGATAGGCATGCAGGATCAGCTTGCCGTTTTCCGACAGGCGCTGATCGAACGGGAAGGCAATATAGCCCGGCAGCGGAATGTCTTCGCCCCGCGCCACGGCAGCGGCAAGCGCGCCAAGTTCTTCCTCGGTTTTATACAAGGCCCGGATGGGCGACGGCTGTTCGGGGGGAATCTGGCCTGACGCATCGCGGTCGCTGGATTTGGGCTCCATCGAAGGCTGCTGCATCGGCGATTTATTCTCGGTAGAGGTTGATTTGGAGAGCGAAGAAGACAATTCCGGCATCTGCCTTAACAGCCTTTCCGAAGGAAATGAGTTATATGCGGCGGGTGGACACTGACATTAGTCTGAATTTTCATTTCAGGGAAACGGCAGTATCCGTGATCGGTTCCCTGAATGTCGGCTGCATTTGGCTAAAATGCGACGGCGCAATGTGCTGATATTCAAACCGTTTAAATCGCAACGCACAATTCTTTCCGCCTATTAATGTTGCGTTATGAAACACCCCGTTTCCTGCAACCCTAACATATTGAAAACAAAAATAATACCACCCCTGGTAAGGTGCCGGGAAATTTCGGCGCCCAGCACCTCGCATCCGCCAATAGGGAGGAAGCCCGGGGGGGGGGGGGGGGGGGCCCCGCCCCCCCCCCCCCCCCAAGCCCGGAACACCAACCGCAAAGATCAACACCGGCGAGATTTACGCCTCCCGGCGTCAAGCGGCCAAGTAGGAGAAACCACCCATGGGAAACAAG